>JAHCHD010000005.1 GCA_026129915.1 Bryobacterales bacterium | reverse complement strand
GTGGTGGCGGAGGCTGCGCGGGCGAAAGGATCGTAGGCCAGGGAGTCAAGGCGCTGGAGAGGAGCGGGTTTAGCGAACCAAACCAACACAGATAAAAGGGTGAGCGCACACCCGATCAAGAAAAGCGGAGAAGGCCCGAGGAACTTCATCGGACGGTCACTTCCACGCGGCGATTGCGAGGTTCCTCGACACCATCGGCGGTGCGCACCAGAGGGTTGCCTTCGCCGTGGGACTCTACGGAGAGAGAGGTGGCGGCGAGGCCTTGTGCGACCAGAATTTCCGCTACACGCTCGGCGCGACGCAGGGCGAGTTGGTAATTCGAACTCATGGTGCCGGTAGTGTCGGTATGGCCGGAGATGCTGACGTCGGTGGATTGCCGTTGAGCGACCGCTTCCATGATGGACGACACGAGCGCCTGCGACTGGGCGGTGAGCCGGTCGTCACCCAAGTCGAAATAGAGGACGAACTCCGCCTGCGCCGCGGGCATTGCATCCAGCGCGGTACCGAAGCGGCGCGTGATTTCCGCAGGGTCAACCTGGGCGGGGGCGGCGGGAGCGACATCGATTGCGGCCACGAGTGTGATCGTGTTTGGCGCTTCCAGGGTAACGGCGCCGGCTTGGTTGGAGACCGCGATCCGGCCGACGGAGCCATCGTCCTCCGGGAGCAATGCGATGGCATTGGCAGGCGGAGGAGCAATGGTGGGGGCAGGAGCCTGCTTGGCCCCGCAACCGCCAAGAACCAGTGAAAGAAGAATGACGATAGTTGCAAGCCGTGTCATTGGAGTGGCATTCCCGTTTGAAGGAAGAACCAGGGTTCCTTCTAATGAGTTGATATCTATCGCGCGCCCAAGGCAACCGCGAATTTTGTTCCGCGCAGACCAATGATACCTACTGGCGTATCCACAGTCGCGGAGTCCGGTGATAATTCGACAATCTTTCCGGAGATGAATGCTGCGACACCCCGGAACAATTTCAATAGCAGCCCGAACTCGCCCTTTCCGGGTTCGAACAAAAAGGTCTCGAGAGCCAACTCGCTATCTGGGCCAAGGGAAATGCGTGTTCCGTCGCGAAGGATTACACCAATCCGTGATTCAGGGCCGGTGCGTAACGAGTCTTTCAACTGCAGGCGCATTCCAGGCGTGGCGGGGATGGCTTCACTGCCCCGGATGACCTGAGGCTGTCCGGTGGAGATCTTCACGCTGCCGACAAACGCATCCTGGGCACTACCAGAGAGGCAGGCCAGCATCAGGAGTCCCAAGGCAAGCCCCCGCGAAAGGCCAATAATTGCTCGCATTGCGCCCAATTTTAACATCCGGAGCGGGGAAATGATTCCACGAATTCTAGTACGGGTGGCAAAGATAGTACCGGTGCAAGGTCAAGAGAATACACAGTGCGACGCCGAGCGACGGAAGTCTTCAGTGGGCAGCGTGAGTGATTCGAATGACGGAGTGATGGGAAGAATCTGCTCATAACTGGTGAAGAAGAAGGTGCGGTTGCGTCCGTCGTAGAACTTAGGAATGAATACGGGGCCACCGACCGTGCCACCGAAGCGATTGTATCGGCGGGAGGGGCGGTCGATACCCTGACGGTTGTTGAAGAAGTTGTTTGCAGCGAAGACGTTGTTGCGGACGAAGTGTTACACGGTACCATGCACTACGTTGGTGCCAGCGCGAACTGCCACGTCGACGCTGCCACCCGCGGTGCGGCCCTGATGGGCGTCGAAGCTGGCGGTGACTACCTTGAATTCTTCCACCGCAGCCGTGGGCGGTTGCAGGCCAACGCGCGCCGCACCGTTGCACTGGCGGTCAGCGGTGTTTGGAGCGCCATCCATCGTGAATTCATTGCCACCGGGTGAGCCATTTACGTCGAAATTGGAAGGACCGCTATTGCTGAGCGACGAGTTGCTGGTGAAGCCCACGGTGACGGCTATGCCCGGCGAGTATCAATCGCTTCATGAAGATCACCTCTGGGAGTGCTAACTGCTGAGAGGAACTCTATCAGCGAGGTTTTTGGACGTCTATATGACAAAACTCAGCGAGGCGACCATGAACTCAACAAGCGCCTGCACAGCGAGCTCATGCGAAAGCAAGCGGAAGAGGACGCAGCCCAAAAGAGACAGAAATAGGTAAGGGGCCGAGCGCTTGCACGCCACTGGGCGTCCGCAAATTGCAGTGCTGTTCAGACGATCTAACGCGAAATGAGCTAGTCTCCGTAGGGCATCGGCGGAACCCGATTGAGCAGGCGGGTATAAACGGTTAGGGCGCCACGGTGGTGGGCGGTGTGTTCCACCATCGCCCACACAATGTCGCTGATGGGCTGGCCACCCATGATGGGACCCTCGGGCAAGGGTTGCGCCAGTTGTTCCGGACTTCGCTCGCGAACGAAGGTAATGGCGTGATCGTACGCGACTTCCAGCATCTGGCGGGCAGCGGCAAGCGAGGTGACGGTGGCCAATGCCTTGCCGTGTTCCTCAAAATTCAGGTCGAAGCCTTCCGGGCTGCTGGCGCCCTCGCGGAACCAATTGAGGGTCTGCGCGGTGTGCGCCACCTGCTGGGCGGCGGTCATCATGTCGGGGTGAGGGCGAAATTCGGAGTCGGCTTCCTCAAGGGCATTCGTGGATCGACCAAAGAATTCTTTGCTGGCCAACAGTTGCGAGGCAAGCTGTTCGGGTTGTGGTTGGGAACTCATAGGCCTGAATTTACCATAGTGGCTGTTGTGGAGACAGGGGTTGCCAGGGGCTGTAACGAGGGGCTCGAAGTTAAGAACTGTGGAGGGCGCCTAGCGTTCCAGCACAAGGATGGCGACGTCCTCTACTGAGTCGATGTCGATGCCAACGGCGTCGTCGTGCTTATAAAGTTCGGGGCTCTCTTCGCCGCGCGGCGTCAGCAGTGTTGCTTTTCGGAAGACTTCCGCAGTGTGGACCGTGATAGCTTCCACGGGGTAGTCAGAGTAGTTGACGAGATGCAGCACCAGCGTCTTGCCGTCGGCCGACGCCTTCAGGTTGCTTAGCATCGCCGGAGCCCCAAAGAGGCGAACGGCGAAATTCTCCCGCCCGATGACGCGGTTGATCTCTTTCCAGATTTCGTCCAACTGAGAAATCTGGTCGTCGGTGAAGATGATTGCTTCGGGTGGGGGGAGCGCCAGCTTCCATTGGGGCGGGCCGTTGATGACCATCGCGCCACGGCGGGCGGCGCCGCGGACGGCTTCCTTCTCTGGATCAGAAAGCGACTGTGGGTCGATGTTCAACAGCAGCTTCAGCGGCTGGTCGTGGGCTTTGCTAAGAAAGCCCGGCGGGATGACCATGGCGGGAATGTGCTTCGATTCCACCATATCCAGGACACTGCCTGAGACGAGCGCGCCAGAGGAGACATCCTGGACAATGGCGAGCGAACTATAGTCAGACAGTTGCGTGAGGGCGCGTTGCTGCTGATAGAAGCGCGCGATGGCATTCACGCGCCGCCACGCCTCAATGGTAGCGGGCACACCTTCCACCAGTTCGCTCCAGAAGCTGTCTTGAAAGCTGAGCACCCAGCGGGCGCCAGCCATCTCCGCGTCGCCGATTGCCTGCAGATAGCGTGATAGGGGAACGTGCTGGGCAGCGGGCGGACGGTTGGCAAGCCACAGGGCTTGCGTGGGCGGAGTAATCGCGCGCACGAAGCGAAGGAAGCCGGAGTTGGTGTCGATCCAGGGTGGCCCGCTGGGCGCTGCTTCGGCTTCTCCCTCATGGCCGAGCTTAACCCCTGCCCACAGGCCCTGCCAGGTGCCAACCACTGGGCGCGACGTGCTGCCTTGTTCCAAATTCAAGGGCATGCGGACACGCTCGGGGAGCCACACAAAGGGCTTGCCCGCCTTGGCGGCCAGAGCTTCGAGGGCAGCAGCGGATTCCGGGCTAGCAAGGGTTTCGGCGTAAAGCGCGTCCACCCCGGCAGCAAGAGCCTTTTGCGCAATGGGTTCGGGGGACTCGGGGGGCAGGGAAGCAAGCACGCGAATTCCACGCTTGCGGGCGGATTCAAGAAAGGCAGGCGTCCACGAAGGCTCTTCTACCACCAGGCAATTGATGGGCGACTCCGCCAGCAGGGAGAGCGTAGCAGGGTCAGCGGGTGCCCAGCGGGCGGGTGTGCAGTCTGAGAGTGAGAAAGCCGAGACGGCAGTGAGCAGCAGCGTTAGAAGCATGAACGTGATCCGCTACCCTCGAATGTAGCAAAGCGCAGAGCGAAGAATGTCTCCTGGGCGACGGTCATTCGGGGATGCCAGGACTTGCGGAATTGCCAGATGGGTTATCGCCGAGGGTCGCGAGGCGTGCGTCGAAGTGGCGGCTGAAGGTCTTGATATTGCGCCGGGAGGCAGATCCCAGCGTGCGCAACTCGGCAAGGAAACGGTCAAGATCAGAGCCGCAGGCTTGGTAGAGGCTGAAGAGTTGCGGATACCAGCGAGTGTAGCTGTGATCGAATGCAAGGCCTGCATTGTTGGCGACGGGAAGGCACGGGTTGATGCTGTGGCCAGTGCCGAATTCTGCGCATTCCTCAGCAGCCCGTGCAAAGAGCCGGGCCTTTTCTGCGATTACAACTTCGCGGTTCGAATTGCCCTTGCGGTGGGCCGCGTAAAGCGCCCGGAGTTCATCGTGCAGCGCGTTGACGGCTCGCGCCTTCCTGGCATAGAGGACGGCGTCACTGCTGAGGCGAGTGGCGGTGACGCCATCCCCTTCGCGAAGTGCGAATTGAGACGCGGTCAGAAATCCAAGCAAAGTGGTGGCTGCCTCGGCAACGGGTTGGGGAAGTCGCTCGAGTTGCGGGTCCTCGTGCGCTTCCTCGTGGGCTGCCACCATCAAGGCGCGCTCTTCGGATGCAGCTTCGAGGGACGCCGTAACGGGAGCGTTTTCAAATGCGACGGCCTCCACCTTATGAAAATAGACATCGTACTCTCTAGCGTCGAGGCCACAGCCATTGGCGTTGCTCTCGCGATAGCCGAGATCGTCGTAGGATTCGGGCAGCGCGAAGGGGCGAGTGAAATAGCACAGGAAATAGGCTTCCTTGCCGGGAGCGCCCCGGCGAAAGTTGCCTGTACGGGGAAAGCCCTTCTCGCTGGAGAAGTCTTGTAGCCGGGCGATGCGTTGTTGGCGCTGTGTGGGTGTGGTGGCGCCACGGCGTGCGCAGCCGGCGGCGCTCAGGAGGAGAGCACAGAGTGCGACAGGCACAAGCACGAGTCCAAGGCGCACTAATTACTCCAGCATCTTGCGGGTGACCGAAAGTACGGCTCCCCGTGGCACCAAGCGGTTGCTGGCGGCGAGAATTCGGTTGGCGAGGCCGTGAACTACCGTGCGTTTGCCGGCAAACATGGCGCGCAGCCCGAGTTCCGCAACCTCGCGTGAGCTGGGAAGCTTGCGTTTCGCCATGGATCTGCCGCCCATGTTGGCGGCAGCGAAGAACTCTGACTGCGTGGGGCCGGGGCAGAGCGTGGTGGCGATTACGCCGCTTCCTTGAAGTTCGCTCCAAAGGGCTTCCGTAAACGACAGCACGTAGGACTTGGTGGCAAAGTACACCGCCATGCCAGGGCCGGGTTGGAAGGCGGCTGTCGAGGCCACATTCAGGATGTAACCCTGCTTGCGCGCGAGCATCGAGGGCAACACGAAGCGCGTGAGGGCAGTAAGGGCGACAATGTTCAGCTGAAGCATCTGGTGGGTACGCTCCCAGTCAGACTGGGAGAAATGGCCATGGTCCCCAAAACCGGCGTTGTTGATTAGCGCATCAATTTCGAGTCCCGCTTCTCTCACTTGCTCCCAGAGCGCTTCGGCGGCGCCGATGGCGGAGAGATCCGACACCAGCACGCGGGTAGCGATGCCGTGGGCGGACTCAAGTTCCTTGGCGAGAGTGCGAAGGTTCTCCTCACGCCGCGCGACAAGCACAAGCGGATACCCTTGCGAGGCAAGGATGCGGGCGAACTCCACGCCAATGCCGCTGGATGCGCCAGTGACAAGGGCCCAGGATTTCTGCAGTGGGGGCATGCCTTCTAGTATCGGTGAATCGAGGGGAGGCTCGCCGGGGGTGGTGCCAGCTACAGCAGGATCTCATCTGGCTTGAGGGTCCAGCAGGACAGGTGCTGCTGCATACCGATTCGCGGGTAATAATCCACTGCTTTGGGCGCGGCAAGCAAGATGAGAGTCGCGGGGCTGCCAGCTAGCTGAGTGCGGCGGATGAGTTCACGACCGATGCCTTTGCGTTGATGGGATTGCCGCACGGCAAGGCACGAGAGGTAAGTAGCGTAGCAGTAGTCGGAAAGCGAACGGGCGAGGCCAACGAGCAGCGCATCGTCGTGCGCAGTTACCACCAGATTGGCCTTCTCCATCAAAAGCCGCATGCGGGGCTGGTCGTCGACGGGCCGGCGCTCGCCCAGCGTGGAGGCGCGGTACAACTCAATTACATCGTCGAGAGGGAGTTGTGCGCCAGTGGCGTGCACTTCGTAACGGAGCATTTCCCTAGGATAACGGGTGGAAGGGCCGGTCGTACGGAAGCAGAGAGAACGATTAGAGAGTTAGTATCTGGTGCGCTACCAGGACACGATTCTTGCCGGCGTTCTTGGCTTGGAACAGTTGCTCGTCCGCACGCTCAAGCAACGAATTGATGTTGTCAGTGACCGTGGCGATTGCGCCCCCGATAGACACGGTGACCTGCGGGCAATTTTCCACTTCGTTCCAACGGTTATCCTGTATGCGAGAACGGCATCGTTCACCGCACCTTTCCAGTTGGCTAGAATCGTCGGCGGCGACGATGGCCAGAAACTCATCGCCTCCCCAACGAAACATCATGTCATTTCCTCGCAGCGCGGCACGCAACACCGTGGCCACGCCTCTGAGGGCGAAATCGCCCACAGGATGTCCGCTCTTATCGTTGATTCGCTTAAAGTTGTCGATGTCGAAGAGCAGGATACCGAACCGCGCCTGTTCCTCTTCGAGCCGCTTCATCGCCTGGGCCAGGCGGGACTCCGCGGAACGGCGGTTGGGCAAGCCGGTTAGCAGATCGTTAAAGGCGGCGTTTTCCAGTTGCTTGAGGCGCCGGAAGACGTCCGCCTGATCCTGGAGATAGTCAATGTTATTGCGAATGTCCACCCAACAGCACACCGCGCCAATCACGCGATTGCCATCATCCCGAATAGGGGAGGCATGCATCGCGAATGGGATACGTAGCCCATCACGACGACGGATGTGCAGTTCCAAAGTGGCAGGTTTCCCGGTGGTGACGGCAGCTCTTAGCGGGCACTGCGCGGGAAGGATGGGGCGCTCCACAAGGTCAGTGGCTTCCAGCACTTCCTCGTTGAATATCTTCCACAAAACCTCTGCCGGCTCAAAGCCGGTTTGGCGAGTCGCTGCTTCATTCCAATAAATAATGCGTAGGTCAAGATCTACACAATGTACAGGCACGCGGAGGGCGTCCAAAAGGGTCCGAAAGATATTGTAGGTTCCTGGAACTGTGCCGGCACGGCGCGGCGCGGCTTCGCCCGGGGCTTTTTCGACCGCCGAAATGGGGACGTTACCATCCATGCAAGCACTCACTCCCAATCAACCAGCGTCTCAGGGCAAACCTCGCCGACGCCTAGCCCAACTATAACGGCCAACTCCCCGCAAGTTGGGGGCGAAATTATCGGATGCGGTAATGGGACCACGTTGATATTCCTCGGAATCTCCCTCAGTCCAAGAAGTGGTTTTGAAATCGCAAACAATTCAGCGGATTACGATTTAGGGAGCTACTTCCTCCCAGGATTCCTCGTCAACAGTACAGATCGGCAGAATAGTACCAACCGTGAATCCGACCCAACGAAAGGACACACGAAGTACCATAAGTTACAGAAAAAGATGGCGAGTGTTTGCTTGAGCGGATCCGGATGAGCGAAGCGGCACACAAGCCGCCGGCTTTAAGCGCCAGGAAGCAAACAGAGATCGCCCTCGACCCGCCTGGATTTGGGAAAATACACACCCTGCTACTCTGCCAAGATGACTCATGGTAACATCTTCGGGCAGGCGCCAAACCCTGCCAATGGCTTCCAAAGATTTAGATGAGGAGCAAAGAAATGATTGAAGGTTTCAAACAGTTTATCCTTCGAGGCAACGCGGTAGATCTCGCCGTAGGCGTGATCGTCGGGGGAGCGTTCGGCACCATCGTTACTTCCTTGACCACGGACGTGATCACGCCAATCATCGGGATGTTCGGCGGTCAGCCGGACTTCAAAGAGATCACACTTGGTCCGGTGATGTTGGGCAACTTTTTGAACGCCCTGGTGGCATTTCTGATAACTGCGTTCGCGCTTTACGTCCTGATTGTTGCGCCCATGAACAAGGTGAAGGAGATGCAAGAGCGTAGGAAGGCTGCCGCTGAGCCGCCACCCGCAGCACCGGCGATTCCGGACGACGTCAAGTTGTTAACAGAAATCCGTGACCTGCTGAAGGCGAAATAGCCGAAGCGGACCTTGCTTAGCGTGTGGCGCAGGAAGGCCGGTCAGTGGAATGCAAGGCCGGCCTATTTTGTTGCCAATCCCGGTTGCCATTCAATGTCAAGGGGCCAGCGACTACTCTTCCCAATAATCCTGATATTTACGCCGACTTTCCTTCGGCGGCTCCAGGAGAGTGCCCAAGGCGAGCAGCACAAATACGTAAATCACTGATCCAACTACCACACCATACGGTGTCGGCAGTTCAGCGCCATCGCTGATCACTAGTCCAAAGGGCTTAAGCAATGGAAACATCGGACGAAACATGTAGCGCAAGGGGAGGGTGTAAACCTCAACGATGGGGCCGATGAACCCGGGAAGGTTGGGGCCGCGAATGTCGAAGAGGAACAGAGCCGACACCACGTACAAGAACATGAAGATGGAGATGTTCCGCAGGTTGCGCTTTAACGGATGATACTTTCTGCCGGCCATACTGCGATTTCCAGGCGAGCCGCAATTCAATGCACGCTCCGTACTCCTGGCATAGACAATAGCGAAGTAGACGGCGGGAGGCAAGTGAAAGAAAGCGCAGTTCGTACCAGCGTGAATACTTGTACTAAGTTGCGCGCCGCCGCGAAAAACCAAACGGCGAGACTTGCCCGCTTCAGGAAGAAACAAAACGACCCCGGAAGTACAGGCCCCGGGGTCTTTCACTCGTCTGAGGCTTTGGTTGAGCGAAACCCGCAGTGTATCAAACCCCGTTGGGACCTCGGCAGCCAGTGCTGCTGGAGCCGGCTTCACCGGAGCTTGGTCTGATCCCGCGGTTGCAATCGCACTTCCGTTCGACCCTTCAACGCTGGGCGTAGAGATGCAATCCAGCGGGAATAGAAGCCCTAGGGAATCGCGTCCAGGAAATGCTTTGAGGGCAACTCGGCGCTGCGCGGCGGCTTTCTGGGGTATATCCCGTTGTGGCGTACCGAGCATTTCATAGCCAACCATGAACTTGCGCACTGTTGCCGAACGCAGCAGGGGTGGGTAGAAGTGCGCGTGAAAATGCCACCTGGGATGCGCCTGTCATCGGTGGGGCACTGATGGAAGCCCATGGAGTATGGGGAACGAGACCTCGAACAGGTTGTCGTAGCGTGCAACAGTTTCGAGCAGGACTTCCGCGAGCGCGGACTTCTCATCAGCCGACATCTCCGGCATTGAGCCAAACGGACGACGGAGAGAATCGGTCGTTTCAAAGGGCCAAAGCGCCCAAAACGGTACCAGGGTAACAAAGTGATCGTTCGCGCACACGATCCGCTCCTGCCTGTCGAGTTCCAACTGGAGATAGTCCCCAAGTAGCGTCCGACGATGGCGGGAATACCACGCGGATTGCGCCGCCTGCTCCTTCAATATCTCGTTAGGGAGCGTGCGGGTGGCCCAGGCAGATCTGGCCGTGGGGATGTGGGTTGCTGGCACCCATCATCACACCGCGGTTCTCAAAAATCTGCACGTAACCGATGTCGGGACGCGCGCGCCGAGTTCCAGGTATTGCTCTAACCAAGTGTCAATGACGTGATCCAGGGTTTCCTGCCCAAGGCGAGCGAGTGTTAGGTCGTGTCGAGGGCTGAAGCACACAACGCGGCAAATGCCGTTTTCCCCCTCAGCCACCAGCAGTTGATCCTGGTTGAAACCCGCTGGCGGAGTGTGAGGCAGAAGCGCGGCGAAGTCGTTGTCAAAGACGAACGTAGTGGCGTAGGACGGGTTCAGGTGGCCGCCGGCGCGGGTATTGCCAGGGCAGAGGTAGCACTCTGGGTCGTAGGGGTGCTCTGCGGGCCGGACGGGCTTTTCCACCTGCCCTTGCCACGGCCGCTTGGTGCGATGGGGCGACACCAGCACCCACTCATTGGTAAGCAGGTTTAGACGGCGATGCGGATGCTCAGTGAAATCGAGCGTGGAGGTTGTCTGGGGTTGGCTGGTTACATCCATGGAACCTCCAGGGGGACACCGCGACGGCAGAGTTCACAGCTTTCGGTATCGGCGTAATACTGTGCGTTCAGCTTGGCAAGGTAAAAGAAGGGAAGGTCGCGAATGACAGGGGTGGAAGGTGTTGGCTGGTAAACCAAAGTGGCGATGGCAACTACTTCCGCGCCGTTCTTGTCACACTTTTCACGAAGTTCGTTGATGCGCGCGCCGGAGCGGTAAACATCGTCGACGATCACCACCTTTTCTCCGCGTGACTGTTCCAGGTAAGGGCGGAATCGCATAGGCTGCTCGCCCTCCTTCTCGCCCCAATATACCTGTCGGGCCTGAATTGCTTCAGAAATGCCATATGCGATGGGCAATCCGCTGGTGGAAGCGGCAATCAGCGACAGACTGCTGAGAGAGGCGCGAATCTCAGTGTCGGTGCGGAGTTTGCGGCTAAGGCTGACGCTAAGAGTCTTGGAGAGGCGGGCGTCGCGCATGGCAAGCGAAACCTGCAAGTAGTGGTCAGTATGAATACCTGTAGAAAGACGGAAATGGCCGGGCCGCCATGCGCCACTCTTGCGCAGTGCGGCCACCACTTCCTGCTGGGTGGGGATGAGTTCGGTCATGGGATTTAGTTTGCTCCTTTGCCGGTAAGCACAACAGGAATCGTTAACAGAAGGATTCGCACGTCGAGGGCGAGTGACCAGTTGTCGATGTATTGCAGGTCCTTCCGCATCATCGTATCGAAATCAAGGCGGTCACGGCCTTCCACGGCCCAAAGGCAGGTAAGCCCAGGGCGCATACGAAGGCGGCGTCGCTGCCAGCGTGCGTAATTCTCCACCTCCGAAGCGATGGGCGGGCGGGGGCCAACCAGCGACATATCGCCCTTCAGCACATTCCATAGCTGAGGCAGTTCATCAATGGACGTGCGGCGCAGCAAGCGGCCGATTGGGGTAAGCCGGGGGTCGTTGCGGATTTTGAAGACAGTGGACTTCTCGTTGAGGTGCTCCAGCGAAGCGCGGAGCGATTCGGCGTTTCTTACCATCGATCGGAACTTGTACAAGGTGAAGCGACGCCCGTTCAGCCCGCAGCGCTCCTGGCGGAAAATTACCGGACCGGGCGAACTGATCTTCACGGCCAAGGCAGTAATCAATAGCAACGGGCCAAGCAGCACCAGGCCGCTGGTGGCCACCACGAGGTCCAGCACGCGCTTCACCAACAGACGCAGTTCGTCGTGGGGTGTGGCGGAAAAGGTCAAGAGAGGGATTGCGCCGAGTGTTTCCAGATACATCTCACTGTTCACATGAGGGAATTGATTGAGGGCGATGCGCGTGCGAATGCCTTCCTCGTCACATTCCAGGAATACATCCTGAAGCGGAGGCAGATCACTGTGTCCAACTGCAAAGACTATTTCGTCGAGCACCTTGCGCTCCAGGAAGTTGCGCAGGGAGGAGATGGGATGCACGGGATAAGGGCGCGACAGGGCGATAACTCCCGGGTCCGGTTCGGAGGGAAGCTGAAAGAATCCTTCAAATCGAAAGCCGAATGCGGAAGCTCCTTCCAACTGGCGAGCCACCTGCACTGCCGCTTCGCCGGTGCCTGCCACCATCACGTAGATGGGTTGGTTGAAGCGTTTGCGCCAGGTGCCCGCGTAACGCTTCGCGATGATGCGCCCAGCCGCCAGCATCCACCACTGGTTAAAAGCGAAGAGCGCGAAGAACGGGCGGCTGAGATTGAGGCGCAGGCTGAACTCAAGAACGATCAGGCCAAGGAGAGTGATGATCACGTGACGAAAGGTTCGCGTGATGATTTGCAGGGTGGAGAGCGACTCCACGTTTCGGTAGATCTGCAGCGCGTTGCTGAGAATGATGTTGCTTCCTGCAGCGAACAAGACCAACAGAAGTCGCACAGGTGGGATCACGTCAAACTCGCGCTCAAGCGGGAGTTGTAGCCGGACGACGAAGGCGACCACGAAGGCTAGCAATACTAGCAGGACATCGCTCAAGGCGTAGAGAACCTGGAACTTACGCTGATGTCTGCTGTACACGTCCGACCGCCAGCTTAGCACTGAAAATGAATCACTTGCAGCGGAAGGCCGAATGTGACCGAGTTTGAACGGTAGGGTAGCAATTGCTAAGTTAGCACTCGCTAAGTTATCCTATCCGGTGGGCGGAGGCCAAGCTGGCAAAATCCGCACCTTTCCAGTTGATAAGAACACATGTCCTTTCGTAGTAGCACTAAGATGACGAGCGACGCCCGACGCAGGTGCATCATCGACGCCGCCAAAGGCCTATTTGCCGAGAGGGGCTTTCTGGGCGTGACCACTCGGCAACTTGCCGCGGCGGTGGGGGTGACGGAACCAGTCATTTACGAACACTTCTCGTCAAAACGCGGGCTCTACGACGAAGTGCTGCTGGAAGAATCGAAGCTGCAGGTCGCTGAGTTTGTACGGGCGCTGGAACCATTTGAACGAGCGAGGGATGATGAGGGATTTTTCCGGAAGGCGGGGGAGTTCCTGCTGGCTCGGGTTAGCCGTGAACCGTGCAAGCTGAAATTTCTTCTGCAAGTGTTGCTAGAAGGCGGCGACTCCGCGCGTCTCTTCTATGAGAACCAGGTCCTTCCGACACACGAGTATCTGTGCCGGTACATTGAGGCTCGTATCGCGGAGGGCGCCTTTCGCCCGGTGAACAGCCGGGTGGCGACGCGACAGTTCATCAGTTTCGTGGTGTACCACAATTCGCTGCAATTGCTAGTAGACGATCGCTTTTTCGGGGAAGTTGACGACAACGATGTGGTGCAGGAAGTAGTCAGCAATTTTCTTAACGGCATCCAACAGGCTGGGTAAACCAATGAAATTATTTTACGGACTCACGATATGCGTTGCAGCAGGCTGTTTATGGCTCATAGGCTGTGCGCAACAGCAGGCACAAACCGTGGCGGAGGGGCAAACCGTCCTTACGGTCCAGGCGGCCCGAGCACAGGAGCGCACCATTGCGCGTAGCATTTTTGTGACGGGGTCCTTGTTGCCGGACGAAACGGTGACGATCTCGTCAGAGGTTGCGGGTCGGGTGGCCAAAGTTTACGTGGATTTCGGCCAGAACGTTCGCAAGGGCCAGCCGCTGATTGAACTCGACACACGCGAGCTGGAACTGCGTTTGGCCCGCACGCGGGGAGCACTCTCTCAGGCGCTCGCTCGGCTCGGACTGGAGGGTAACACCAGCGCGGCGAACGTGCGCACGACACCGTCCTTGGACCAAGCGCGCGCGCTACTGGAAGAAACCCGGTTTAAGTTCGAAAGCGGAAAACAACTGGTGGCCAGCGGCGATATATCGCGGGAACGTTTCCAGGAACTGGAGCGCGCCATCAAGCAGCAGCAAGCTGGGGTGGAAGCCGCGGAGTACGACCTACGGACCCAACTCGCCAGCGTGCAGGCGCTGGAGGCTGAAGTGAAGCTGGCGGAGAAGGCGGTGGCGGATGCCCGGCAGTACGCGCCATTCGATGGCAGCATCACAGAGCGGATGGTGTCGGTGGGCCAGTACATGAAGGAAAACACGCCGATGATGACGCTGGTGAAGGCATGGCCGCTGCGGCTGCGCCTGGAGGTGCCAGAGAACGCTTCGGCGGCAGTGAAGGAAGGTCGCGCGGTGCGCTTCCAAACAGATGCCCTTCCAGATGAGGTGTTTGAGGCGACGGTGCGCGAACTGAATGCGCAACTGGAAACCCGCAGCCGCACGCTGACGGCCGAAGCGCGGGTCACCCGCACCGATGCACGGCTGCGCCCCGGCATGTTCGTGAGGGTGGAATTGGTGACGGACCCCAGTGCGCCTATTCTGGTGGTGCCTGCAACCAGCGTCCATACGATCGCCGGTTTGACAAAGGTGTTTGTGCTGAACGGCGGCACTGCCACCGAACGCAAAGTGCCTCCCCCAACCTATCGGGAAAATGGCTGGGTGGATGTGCCCGCCTCTGCTCTGAAGTCGGGTGACCTTGTGGCCACCAGTGAGTTGCCCGCTCTTTATGATGGGCTCCGCGTGAATGTGGAGGAAAGCAAGGTAACCGCTCAGCGTAGCGCCGCTTCCACAACCGGGAGGAGCGAATAGTCCATGCAGAAACTCGCTGAAATCTGTATTCGCCGCCCTGTTTTCGCCACCATGCTGATCATGGCGCTGGTGGTGCTGGGCCTGGATTCTTATCGAAAACTGGGAGTGGACTTCTTCCCGAAGATCGACTTCCCATTTGTGTCTGTTGCCACGGTGTTGCGTGGCGCTTCTCCAGAAGAGGTGGAGAGCCAGATTACGAAGAAGATCGAAGAGGCCGTAAACACCGTGGCCGGCATCGATGAATTGCGATCGATATCGTCAGAAGGCTTGTCGCTGGTGCAGATCTCGTTTGTGCTGGAGAAAGACGCAGATATTGCCGCGCAGGAAGTGCGCGACAAGGTGTCTGCGATTCTCGGCGATTTACCGGCCGATGCGGACCCACCGATTGTAGACAAAGTATCTACCGACGCCACGCCGGTGCTGAGTGTGGTGGTGTCGTCACCAAGAGATCCGCGTGAGATCACCAAGCTGGTGGATGACCTCATCAAGAAGAACATCGAGACGGTGAGCGGCGTGGGCCAGGTGCGCTGGGTGGGCGACCAAACTCGCCAGGTCCAGGTATGGCTGGATATCGAGCGCGCCAATGGCTACAACCTAACGGTGGATCAGATTCGTGCTGCGCTCGCATCGCAAAATGTGGAAGTGCCTGGCGGACGGGTGGACCAGCAGAACCGGGAACTCACCGTGCGGACGCTAGGCCGTGTGGAACGTCCGGAGGATTTTGAGCGTGTTGTGGTGGCCAATCGCAATGGCGCCCCAATTCGCATCAGCGACATCGCCACCGTAGAAGATGGGGTGGAAGAAGTGCGCTCGATCGCACGGCTGAACGGTTCGCCGGCGGTGGTGCTTGAGGTCCGGAAGCAGTCGGGCACAAACAGCCTGACGGTGATTGAGGGAGTGAAGGATCGCATTGAGCTGCTGCGCTCTAGCCTTCCGTCTGACTTCCAAATCACCTACGCCAACGACACCAGCGACTTCATTAATGAGAGCTTCCACGCCGTGCAAGAGCACCTGATCCTGGGCGGGATTCTGGCATCGCTAGTGGTGTTTATTTTTATCCGCAACATCAGGGCAACGTTGATCGCGGCGGTGGCGATTCCCACGTCGATTGTGGCCACTTACACGATGATGCAGGTGATGGGATTCACTTTGAACCAGATCACGATGCTAGCGCTGACGCTAGTGGTGGGCGTAGTGATCGACGATGCCATTGTCGTGCTCGAAAATATCTTCCGGTTCATGGAGGAGAAGGGCCTTGACCCCTTCCAGGCAGCGATTCAGGGTACAGCGGACATTGGGCTTGCGGTAATGGCAACCACGTTCAGCCTGGTGATTATCTTCTTGCCAGTTGCGTTGATGGAAGGGATCGTCGGCCGCTTCATGTCGAGCTTTGGCTATACGGCGGCCTTTGCGATTCTGGTATCTCTGCTGGTGAGTTTCACTCTCACGCCCATGCTGTGTTCGCGATTCCTGAAGCCGAATCCTAAGCGCGAGGATGCGGCGAGCACGAAAGAGTCCATCATCTTCAAGATCTTCGACAAGCCCTATCTGGCGATGCTGAAGTTCTCCATGAGACACCGATGGGTAATTGTGGCGGTAAGTGTGCTGGTTATGGTCTCCATCGTGCCCCTGTTCATGATGGTGGGTAAGGACTTTCTGCCCACCGACGACCAGAGCGAGTTTGAGGTAGTGGTGCGCCTTCCGTTAGGTTCATCGTTGGAGGGAACCAAGAAAGTGATGGAGGCGGTGGAAGAGGAGCTCAAGTCGCTTCCTGGCCTTGAGTTTCTGTTGACGAAGATTGGCGCCGACCAGCAGAAGCGCGTTGACAGGGGCAGTGTGCTGGTGGATTTGGTGCCAATGAACAAGCGCGAATTTAGCCAGCAACAGTTGATGGGGATGGCGCGGGACCGGCTTGCCAAGTTCAAAGATTTGACGATTGCAGTGCAGCCGCCGTCACTGATCTCAAACACGGGGCCCAACTCCGACGTGATGTTCTTCCTGCAGGGTCCCGACCTGGATACGCTCGATGGCTACGCCCAGCAGTTGATGGCCAAGCTGAAGGAAACATCCGGCGTCCGAGACGTTTATTCCACCTACGAAGCGGGCAAGCCCGAAGTACAGATTGAGATTAATCGCGATAAGGCGGCTGACCTCAATGTGAATGTAAGTTCGATCGCTAATGCGATGCGCGTGCTGATTGCGGGCGACGATCAGGTGACCACTTTCAAAGAAGGCGACGACCGGTATGATGTGCAGTTGCGTGCCGCGACGCAGTTCCGCAATTCGCCCGACGCGCTGGACCGGTTGTTTGTGCCATCCAGCACTCTTGGCAATGTGAAATTGTCGAACGTGGCCAGCATGCGCGAAGATAGCGGCCCGTCCCAGATTGAGCGCTACAACAGGCAACGGCAGGTGATGATTCTGGCCAACCTGGCGAACGGCCAGTCGCTCGACAACATCATTCAAGTGTTGAACCAGGAGGTGGCGGCGCTCAACATGCCGCCGCAGTATGGCGCTGGCCTTACCGGGCGATCGCGTGAGTTTGAACGCGCGGCAGTGAGCTACTTTTTTGCACTGGTTCTTTCCATTGTGTTCATGTACATGATTCTGGCGGCACAGTTTGAGAGCTTCATTGATCCAGTGACTATCTTGTTGACTCTGCCTCTCAGCATCCCGTTTGCGCTACTGAGCCTGTTGCTGGCGAACGAGACTTTCTCAATCATTTACACTTCGCTGGGCATTCTGATGCTGTTCGGCATTGTGAAGAAGAATGCCATTCTGCAGATTGACCACATGAACAATTTGCGGCGGCATGAGGGATTTGCTCGCTATGAGGCAATTATTCAGGGCTGCCAGGATCGGCTACGCCCAATTCTGATGACCACGGCTTCGCTGGTAGCGGGCATGTTGCCGCTTGCGTTAGGCGGCGGGCCAGGATCCGGTTCGAGGCGAACGGTGGCCATTGTAGTGATCGGTGGCCAGTCGCTATGTCTGCTGTTGAGCTTGCTGATAACACCCGTGGCCTACAGCCTGTTTGACGATATGTCGAACTCCCAACTTTGGAAGCGGCTCACCGGTGCGGTGCGGCTTCCCGGAGGGAAACAACGCAAGCTGGCAACCAGTGTTACGGGGATGGTGGGCCTGTTGCTCGTAGTGCTATGGTTCACGGGAAGCGCCTTGGCCCAGGATGCTATGTCAGGGGAACGGGTGGGTATTCGCGGAAGGCAGTCGCTCACGCTGAAGGAAGCGGTAGAAATGGCCGTTGCCAACAACCTGGACGTGCAAATTCAGCGCGTGAATGTCGCCACCGCACAAGAGAACGTGAATGCGGCGTTGGGGTCATTCGATCCCATTCTGAGGTGGAACCCTAATTTGAACTCGGCGATCTTGCCTGTGGCGAGCGTGCTGCAGGCGCCTGACGGCAAGCTGTTTGACCGTACTCTGACCCAGAACTTCGCCTTTACCCTGCCTACCACCCGGAATGGGCTCACATTCACGACGAACTTTGAGAACTTCCGGAATTCGACGAGCAATCCGTTTCTTGGCTTAAATCCTTACTTCAACTCGCAACTGCGGTTTGGTGTTTCGCAGCCACTTTTCCGTTTCAGGGAGATTGATGCGCAGCGCGCCGAGCTGATGATTACGCGCAAGCAAACCGACATTACGCAGGCGGAGACCGAACTACAGATGATTGCCGTGGTGAACGCGACGGAGCAAGTTTACTGGACCCTGCTGGCGGCGCGGCAGGATGTGGAAGTGCGCCGCGACGCTGTACGACTGGCCGAGGAACAATTGGCTCGGGACGAGCGCCGCATTGCTGCGGGCACGCTGGCTCCGGTGGAACTGGCCGGTACAAAGGCGGAACTGGAACGTCGCAGGGACTCATACCTTTCGAGCATCGGCACGGTGACGCAGGTGGAGAACCAGTTGAAGGTGCTGCTGAGCACTGACCGCGGCAGTTCCCTGTGGCAGCAGGAACTGATTCCCACTGACCCGGGCAGTGTACATCCGCCTGCGGTGAACACGCTGGACGACGCGGCGCAACTGGCACTGGAGAGGCGCCCGGAACTGCGGCTGGTGGACATGCAGGTGGACATTGTGAAAGTACAGGAGCGGCTGAACCGCAACCTCAAGCTGCCGCGCGTGGACCTTGTGGCAAGCTACTCGTTCAGCGGGTTGGCGGGCGAACTGGCGCCGCCTCCGGCCTTCTTCTCGCAGACAGACACACGTTTGTACGACAGGGTGAGCGCGCTCTCGGTCGCATCCGGTCTGGACCCCTTGGCTCCACCAGTAGGTGGCATCGCTCCGTTGCCAGACAAACTGGTGGGCAGCTACGGCTCTGCGTTGGGAAATCTCCTTGGCGGTTCGTTCCGCACGTGGCAGGTTGGGTTGAACATCGACCTGAACCTGCGCAACCGTCGCGCGGAGGCTGAAGTGAACAAGAGCCGGTTGGCCGGGGATGGGCTGCGCCTGCGGAAGACGCAGGTGGCACAGAACATCGAGGCTGATGTACGAAACGCGCTCCAACAGCTGGACGTGGCCCGTAGCCGCGTGCGCGCCGCCGAGGCCAGCGTGAAGGCCGCGGAAGACCGTCTGGCGAGCGAGACGCGCCTGTTTGAAAACGGCGAGTCGACTGACTTCCTGGTGCTGACGCGTCAGAACGAACTGGCCGATTCGCGGTTGAGGGAAGTGGTATCGAGGCTGGACGTGAACCGTGCGATGGCCCAGTTGGATGCGGCGTTGGGTATGACGCTGGATAGCTTCCAGATTCGAGTGGCCCCGTAACGCGAAAGCGCGGAGCAGGTGGTGTGCACGGTTCGTTACACTGAGGGTCTGTGCCGGGGTTGGATTCAATGCTACGAATGACGCGACGGCAAGTGCTGGCCCTCGTGGCGCTGGTGCCGCTTCAAGCGCACTCTGCTGAGCGGGTGCGCGTGGGCAAGACGCACTTCCGGGTGGAGCGCGGCACGGCCACAGGGGCGCACGCGCAAGTGGGCCGCCGTTATCTGCATATACACGGCAATGAGACGACGGCACGTGTAGTCTTGGCCAAGCATGTTGCCCGGCGCTCGGGAGTGGCTGTCTTCGTGGAAGAGAGCACCCGTACCATCAGCGTGGATGGCTTAATCATTGATCCCAACCGCATGTTTTCGAGGGTGGGTGCGGAGGCCAGTCTGCGACGCCTGAATCCGCGCATTCGCGAGGCGGCGCTTTCGCGGGCACTAGCGCGGCTGGAGCGGGAACTTCCCGCGCTGCTGAGAGTGGTGTTGCCGCCTGCTGGCGGGCTGTTGATCTCTATCCATAACAACAGCCAAGGCTACAACATCCAGCAGGAGATTCCGCTGAGCGAACAGCACCACCTGCCGGTGCCTGACGAGCCAAACAACTTCTTTCTGGCAACCGACGAGCGCGATTATGTGACTCTGGCGCGCGGGCCTTTCAATGCCGTTTTGCAGATGAATCCGGCGGGGCCGGACGACGGGTCACTTTCCCGGCTGTGCGCATTGAGGGGCATAAGGTACGTGAACCTGGAAGCGATTTTGGGAGCGGCGGAGCGACAGCACGAGATGCTGGTGTGGCTGGATGATGCGCTGCCGGCGCTTTACGGCAAGTGAGCGGCCAAGTTCTGGGCTTTCGCCCGGAGACCGTTGGCGCTACACTGCCGACATATGTCCAACTCTGAAATTCACCACTTTTCATCGTCGCGCCGGCAGTTTCTGCAGGCCATGGCTGGCATGGCTGCGCTCAGCGCTGAAGCGCTGGCGATGCAGCGTCCCGGTCCGGCTGGGATTCCCGTGCGTCCACTAGGCAAGAGCGGGGCTTCGGTGACTATCATCGGGCTGGGCGGCTGGGACGTTGTTGCCAACAAGAGCGACGGAGACGCCATCCGGCTGATGCACGAGGCGCTCGATTCCGGCATCACCTTCTTCGACAAGGCCTGGGAGTATCACGATGGGCGGTCTGAGGAAGTGATGGGCCGCGCGCTGCAGGAGGGCGGGCGGCGGGAGAATGTATTTTTGATGTCGAAGGTTTGCGCGCGGGATTACGAAGGGGCCAAACGGCACATTGAAGACTCACTCCGTCGTCTTCGAACTGACCGTCTGGATCTGCTTCAGTTCCATAGCCTTCAATATCCCGGTGACCAGGAACGCATCATGGACCCTGACCAGGGAGCGCTGAAGGCCGCGCTGGAGGCGAAGAAGGCAGGCAAGTTCCGTTACTTGGGTTTCACCGGTCACCAGAACCCGCAGGTACATCTGAAGATGCTGGCTAGCGATTATCCGTTTGATTCGGTGCAGATGCCGTTAAACATATTGGATGCGCACTACATGAGCTTTGAGAAGAGTGTGTTGCCGGAGTGCCGTAGGCGGGAGATCGGAGTGCTAGGCATGAAGTCGCTGGCGGCGCAGAACGGGCGGATCGCGCGAGACCTGAACGTGGGTTGGGAGCTTTGCCGTCGCTACGCAATGAGCCTACCGATTGCTTCTCTGGTGTGTGGCATCCAGACGCGCGAGCAATTGCTCGGAATGGTGCGGGTAGCTAAGGACTTCAAACCAATGGGCGCGGAAGAAGCAGAGGCGCTCTTGGTGCAGTCGCGGAATCCTTCGCGGGACGGGCACATTGAGCAATACAAGAATCCCCAGAGCGGCTATGGGTGCTCATACCACACCGGGGTGTTAGAGGCATGAGGAGATTGAAGATGCCTGAAGCGAAGCGTAGCGCCGGAGCTGTGTTCGCCATCGGGGTCGCTTTGGGTTTACACTGAAGTCTATGAGCGCCCGTAGCTCAGCTGGATAGAGCGTCAGCCTCCGGAGCTGAAGGCCATTGGTTCGAATCCAATCGGGCGTACCATCCCACCGTTTTCGTTCCTCAACTGTCTGCCCGTGCTTTCGGCACAAGCGGGCAGGTTGAGGGCTGAAAATTCCGCCGCGTTCGCTGGTAGAATATGGTTTCTGTTCCAGCGCGATTCCGTGGCTTCCTTCCACGCCGGGCGGGCGAATTGTTCCAGCAACTGCCCTGTTTTCGGCACGAATCTGGCAGGCTTGCATCTGACAGAGTGAAACAGCCGCAGAAGTCTACGGATCGATAAGTTTGGGACTGCGGCTGCAATTTCCTGAAGCAGGTTTTCGATGAACAAAAACACCCTCAGCGTCACGGACAACCGAACCGGCAAGATCTACGAGATTCCGATTGAACATGGTGCCGTTCCGGCAATCGACTTCCGCCAGATCAAGGAGTCGGAGGACGATTTCGGGTTGATGTGCTATGACCCGTCGTATAGCAACACGGCGGCATGCAGAAGTAACATCACCTATATCGATGGCGACAAGGGCATTCTGCTTTATCGCGGATATCCGATTGAGCAACTGGCCGAGGAATGCACCTTTCTGGAATGTGCCTACCTGACTCTTTACGGAGAATTGCCGACAGAATCGCAGTTGTCGACGTTCACCCATGGGGTGCTGAGACACACCATGATTCACGAGAACGTGAAGAAGTTCATGGAGGGCTTTAACTACGACGCGCACCCGATGAGCATGCTGATGAGCACGGTTGCGGCGCTCTCCACCTACTATCCGGAATCGGTGGACGTGCGTCATGAGGAGTTACGAACCGAACAAGTGCTGCGCATCGTGGGGCAGGTGCCCACGCTTGCTGCATACTGCTACCGTCACCGCCGAGGGCTCCCCTACAACTACCCCGACGACGAGCTGGGCTACGTAGAAAACCTGATGCACATGCTTTGGAAACGAACGGAGCATAAGTACAAGCCACACCCGGTGCTGGCGAAGGCGTTGGAGGTGCTGTTTATCCTGCATCTGGACCACGAACAGAATTGTTCCTCCACCACGATGCGCACTGCGGGCAGCTCGCTGGCAGACCCGTATGTGACGACCGCGGCGGCGATTGCGGCCCTTTCGGGTCCGCTGCATGGTGGTGCGAACGAAGCGGTGCTGCGGATGCTGGATGAGATTGGCAGTGTGAACAACATCCCTGCGTTCATCAAGGAAGTGAAGGAAGGCAAGCGCCGTCTCATGGGCTTTGGACACCGCGTCTACAAGAACTATGATCCGCGCGCGAAGATGATCAAGCGCATTGCGGACGAGGTCTTTGAGGTTACCGGGCGCAATCCGCGCCTCGATACTGCCCTGGAACTGGAACGAATCGCGCTGCAGGACGAGTACTTCGTGGCGCGCAAGCTGTATCCGAACGTAGATTTCTATTCCGGCATTATCTACCAGGCGATGGGTTTCAACCCTGCTTATTTCACGGTACTCTTCGCGATTCCTCGCACCCCAGGCTGGCTGGCGCAGTGGGAAGAGATGCTGATGGACAAAGAGCAGAAGATTGCGCGTCCGAGGCAGCTGTATCTCGGCTACGGGCACCGCGACGTTGTACCGATGAGTGAGCGCGCCGAAAGCGCCGTAGCGGTCTAGTGACAAGGGCCGATTGCGAGTTCATGAACCCTGGCGGTGCGGCGCTAGCGCTGCACCGCCAATTCGCTGTCACCGTGCAGCATTTCAGAAAGGTTGACTTTCCATGCCCCTTCGATTGCCAATAGCCGCCATCACCGATGAGTTTGCCGCCGACCTTCCCAGCACATTGAAAGCCATGCAGGATCTGGGCATGACCGGGGCCGAGCTTCGGATGGCTTTCGGCAAGAACTTGATGACGATGAGCGACGATGAGGTGAAGGACTTCACCAGAGCCTGCCATGACCACGGCATGCAGGTAATCAGCCTTGCCACTCCCATTCTGAAATGCGTGCTGCCGGATGCTCCTCCCCTTGATGAACGGTTCCATCAGGACATCTTCGGATCAAAGAACACAATTGACGACCAGCCGCGGCTAATGAACCGCGCGGTGGAAATCGCACACCTGACCGGGGCCAAGATCATTCGCGTGTTTTCCTACTGGCGCACGGTGAGGCCACAGGAGACCTACGAGCGTGTAGTGGAAGCGCTGGAAACGCTAGCGGTGCGCGCGGAGCAGGAAGACTTGATCGTCGGGCTGGAAAACGAGCACGCGTGCAATGTGGCAACCGGCGAGGAAGCGGCGATGGTGCTGGGCCGCATTCAGCATCCTCGCGTGAAGCTTGTGTGGGACCCGGCCAACGCCGTATGCGCTGGCGGGCAAGGTTACCCGGCGGGCTATGCCACGCTCCCCAAGGATCGCATTGTGCATGTGCATGCTAAGGATTGCACGATGGTAGGCGACGGCTTTACGCCGGAATGGGGTCCGCTTGGCACGAAGGACACCAACTGGCAGGCGCAGGTGGAAGACCTCATTCGCGATGGATACCGCGGGTATATCAGCATTGAGACTCACTGGCCCGGGCCGGGCGGTAATAAGTTCCAGGCCAGTATGATTGTGGGCCAGAACCTGCACGACCTGGTGAGCGCCTGACGTACGGGCGGGCCACAGGTTTCCGCCCGGTCTCTACACATCCGTATTCTCGATGAGCGTATCGAGCTCTTCCTGCAGGGTGCGGCCGCGCTCGCGCAGGGCTTCTATGGCGGCTTCCTGATCCGAGGCCGTGGTCTGCATGGTGCCCAGTTCCTGGGCGAGTTTTTGCACTTGTGCTTCTTGCCCGCGAATGCGGCTGAGGCTCTCCATGTTGCGGCGTACCCGTTCCATGCTGGTATTCAGCGTGGCAAGGCGCTTTTCGGCATCAGACAATTCGGACTGGTTGCGGGCAATCTCGCGCTGTTTCGCGATGATCGCCTCGAGCGCCTGCCGCACCGCCGCCGAGATGGTAGTGTTCTTTGCGTAAACCGCGAGTGCCGCCTCGCCCATATTGCGTAACTGCACGACGTCGGTATGCGGGAACTCTTCCACGATTTCGATGTTCGCGCTGCCGCTGGCGGGTATCTCCAGCCGGAAGCGGTTGGCTGTGGAGGTCTTGGCAACCGGCTGCGGCGAGACTACCTCATAGTTGGCGATAACTGGGCGCTCGACGAGCAGCGTCTTGGCGCGGCCATCGCTGTTGCTGGCGGTGTACTTGAGGTTAGAGCGCGCGCGCAAGCTTACCGTCATCACGCCACGCTGGATGCGCACTTGTTGGATATTCCGGGTACCGCTGGTGGGTTCCAGGCGGATGTTGGTACCGAGGTCCACGCCGTAACTGAGCAGGCGCTTTTCGTCCTTTACTGTGGTTTCGAACAGTGCCTCACCAGCGTATTCCCCGCCATCGAAGACGGTAACAGGGCCGCCATCCAAGGTAAGGCCGGAGTCGTTCTCCAGTTCAAAGGCCAGCATAGGGTGGTTACGCACGGCCTGGCGGTCGCTGAAGATCAATAGACGTGTGGCGGAAACGGGCTTTTGGACAAAGGGCAGCATTACGGATTCGCCCTTGCGTACGTTTACGCGTCCAGGGAATTCGTAGGAAAAAAGTGCCCCCGCCTCAATGCCGGTAGCCGTGGCGGCTATGGCGCTTTCACGCAAATCCTCGGAGCCCATGTAGGCGCCTACCGATTTCTCGGCCTGCGGCGCTGCTGGGGATGGCGGCGGCATACTCGATCTGGACCTGCCAACCAGACCGCCAGCTACGCCCCCCATAATGCCGCCTCCAACTGGCCCGGCATCCGCCATCGCAACCTGGCTGCGCATCTGGCTTTCGTAAGTGATGGGTCCCACGGCACTGATTCCGGGCAATTCCACATAGGGCCGGTTGACGTGAACAGGAGAATAGAGGTTGGTGAGGAAGCTCACGGGCTTCCCAGAAACAAGGGCTAAAGAGACGTTACTCCAATCCTCGCCGGAGGTGTTGTCTACCACTGCCCAGCCCTCAAGCACTGCCTTGCCGGTGTTGGGAAAGACGATGCGGTAGCTGGACTTCCACACGGGCATGGGGGTCATGTAGCGAGCCGACAAACGGCGGGCGGCAGTGCCCGCCAGGTCGATGGTGAGGCCGCGACGCTCCTGGTTGCGGGCCTCATTGACAATTCGCAGGTAGTCCACCATCTGCTGCTGCAACTTTGCTTCCTGAAAGCGGAGGCGGTTCAGCGATAGCACCTCAAATGTGTTGATGGAACCGTTGTCCTCCAGAAGGGTGACCAGATCGCGCGCCGGTTGCTGGGCCGTGGCGGGTACTTCCTGCGCCGATAGGATAACTCCGGCCACGGCGTCAGCCCCTCTCTCCGCCTGAATGCGCGCACCTCGAAGGGCGTCCAGTAAAGGAGTGATGCCGCGACCCGGTTGTATCCGGAAAGGGAAGGCCTTTAGCTTTTCGTCGAGACTCTCGTCAGTGCTGAAGCGGACACGCTCGACCGCACCACCTTCCGCGGATATGCTCAGGGACTTGAGAATATCCGTCATCTCTTCAGCCCGGAAAGAGAGGGACACAGAGTTGGTGCCGCTAACCGCGCCCGCGCGTTCCACGTAAGCGACGCCGTTCTTGTAGATCACCACCCGCTGGACGGGCAATTCCTGGGCAGAGGCTGACATTGTAAGAAGAGCGACCAGGGGCAGACTTCGTCGAATCAGCACGTGAAGCATGTGAGCACGGAACGCCATAAAAAAAACCTCCGCTGCGGGTTGTCCGCCGGTATCGCGAAAACGGGGCAATAGCTGGATGGCTGCTGAAGCAGACTGTCCTCGTGGCCGAAAAGTTCCGCTTATTCTCCCATCACCTTCATTAAGACGCGCTTTGGGCGCTTTCCGTCGAACTCAGCATAATAGATCTGCTGCCAGGGACCAAGGTCGAGTTTCCCGTTGGTGACCGGGACGATTACCTGATGGTGGAGAAGCAGGTTCTTAAGGTGGGCGTCGCCGTTGGTTTCACCTGTGCGGTGGTGACGGTAGTCTTGCCGGAATGGCGCGATCTGCTCCAGCCACTCGTCGATATCCTGGATGAGGCCGTCCTCAGCATCGTTCACGTAAATGGCAGCGGTGATATGCATGGCGGAAACCAGGATCATTCCTTCGGCGATGTCGCTCTTTCTCAGAACGCGCACCACTTCAGCGGTAATGTTAAAGTATTCGCGCTTCGATTTGCTGTGAAACGTTAAGTACTCCGTGTAAAACTTCATATCGAGAAAGGATATACCAGCGGCGAGTGCTGTGCGAAAGGGCAGATGGAGGGTAGGGCATGCGTTGCCAACGGGGAATCAAGCCCTTGACAGTAAGGTTGGGCGTTCGTCAGACTCAAAAATGACGGACTATGGGCCTGTCAGTGTCCAGTTCGCTCAGGCGTACGCCGCTGCTGGTACGCTGTCGGCTTTGGAGAGTTGAGGTATTGCTTTGAGAATTATATTGCTCGCCGTACTCGTGTCCGCCCTGGCACTGGCTCAGGACCCTGGCTCTCCAGCTCCTGATGAGATTCCCATCTATCTCCCTGGTGGGGATGAGGCCGGTCCAACTCTGCCGTCGCAACGTGGTTTTGGACCAATCTACTCGCAGAACCGTCTCATGCGGCTAAGTCCGTACATCGGTGTCAGCGGAATCTACGACACGGGCTTAAGTCCAATCATTACCGACACCGAAGGGAATCTGCTTCGTCGCGACGCCTATGGGATGAGGTTCAATTTCGGCGTGGTGGGTTCGCGCGCGTACCGGCGCTCCATGCTGAACCTGGCGTATAACGGAAATGTGACTCACTATCCAAATATCCCGTTCCTGACTATGTCTAATCATCGGATGAATGTCGGATTTAATCACAGTATCAGTCGAAAGCTCACATTTCAAAGTACTAATGCAGGCATGATTACAAATAACGCATTTAACGGTGCATTTGGAGGCCCATTAGGCTCGGGTTTATTGGATGGAAGTACTGATTCAGAGGTATTTAATACACCCATTTTCGGAGTATTTACGCAGCAACAGATTACCTACCAGAAGACCGTTCGGTTTGGGGTGAACCTTGGCGGAGGCGGTTTTAGTCAGCGCCGGCGGAGCGGCGCCCTGGTGAGCGTAAACGGAGTGAGTGCTTTGGGATCGGCCTTCTACCGGCTCAGTGCCAAGACGACGCTGGGTGGCTCATACAATTTCGGACAGTTCTTCTTCAGCAACTCGTACGGAGGAACGAATTTTCATACTGCTAGTGTCGAGCTGGCACACCGTCCCACGAAGCGAAGCCAAGTTTCGCTGGCGCTGGGTGGCACTCGAATTGAATCGCAGTCACTTCGCCGGGTTCCTCTCGATCCCTTGCTTGCATCGTTGCTGGGACGGCCTTTTGGGATTGAGGCTGTATATCGAAAGAACTATCTGCCAAGCTTTCAGTTTGGCGCCTCACAGGCGCTGCGCTATTGGACATTTAGTGCCAATGCGAGTCGTATGGTAAACCCCGGCAATGGTTTGGTGCTCACCAACCAAAGGACTTCCGCGGTGGCCGGAGTTACCTTCAGTGGAATTAGGCGCTTCACTCTTAATGTCAACGCGAACTATAACGAAATGCAGGGACTCGTCGGGAACGTGAGGAAATTTCGTTCTTATGGTTCGAATGTGGGAGCGACTTACTCTCTGGCGCGCGGATTGAGTTGGACGTCCAGCTTTGGCGCGCGTAAGTTCGATGTGGGCGATTTAGGAGTGTCTAACCCGCTTTTCGGGCGAACTCAATACCGGGTGATGACAGGGTTGCGGTGGTCGCCGTCTGACATTCCGGTGCCTTTCTTTTAGTGTCCGTGATAGAAGTGTTTACGGGGTTCTGTAGCCGACTGGAGACTGCATTGTCGCAGCGAGTGTTGGTAGTAGACGACGAGGAAGATCTCGCGCGGGCACTCTCGCTCTACCTCGAGCGCGTGGGCTACCACGTATACGTATGCCATTCGGCATGTGCGGCACGGTTGCTGGTGGCGAGCAGCTGCGCTAATTTCGACTTGGCGCTGGTTGATCATCAACTCGGGCCCGATTCAGGGTCGACGCTAGTTGCACTGATGCTTGCATCCATGCCTGATGTTCGGATTGCCCTGATGAGCGGTTTACCGCTGGAACCAGAGGAACTCCCGCAGGCAGAGCCGCATCGGCTGGTGTTTCTGCAGAAGCCCTTCCGCCCTGCCGACGTAGCCACGTGCCTTAAGAACCTGGCGAATGCCGGTCGTCGCTCATAAGTTCCATTTCAAGAATCTTTGGGACGGTCTGCGATTTGTATGATTGCTATGAATGCTTCGTTGCATCAGTTTCTTACCATTCCCGGATCGAGGAAGTCCTAGGTTTCTCAATAAGCCGCTAGAGGCGCAGCCAGACAGCCTGTTCGTTCACGCAGATGGGTGGGAGAATCCTATTGGGCGGAGGGCAATTGAAAATGGATGCTTGGATGCTGACCGACGCCGAAACCGATGCACTTGTGGAAGCAGCAGCCGCTGCTCGCGAACGGGCCGTGGCGACATACAGCCAGTTTCGCGTGGGTGCCGCGCTACTGGCCAGCGATGGCACGGTGGTGAGCGGCTGCAACATCGAAGCTGCAAACTACTCGCTCACGACTTGTGCGGAGCGTGTGGCTTTGTTGAAGGCGTTGTCCGACGGATTGCGGGATTTTCGCGCAATTGCCGTTGTCACAGATGCCCCCAACCTGACTCCACCGTGTGGCAGTTGCCGCCAGTTGCTCTGGGAATACTGTGGTGACATCGGGGTGGTGCTCGCGTGCATGTCTCACCCAGGGCGACGCGAGTTCTCCCTCACAGCCTTATTGCCCGAGCCTTTTGGACGCCAATTTCTGGTCTGAATGGCATACTAGACTAATTTGTTCCAAGGTTTTCCATGGAACAAAGCTTCCCGCAAAGGTGAATTGCAGATCACAAACCGTGCCGACATATAGGCACTGAAGGCGACGATCTGGGGTCCTCAAAAAAAATCGTGCTTTTGTGCTGAAAACCTGCAGAAGTGGTTTACAAACCTCTGATCGATTGCATTAAGATGATACGAAACGAGAGGCGGAACGGGAGATTCCCAGCACCGCCCGGGGCAAGAAATTAGCCACCTGTTGGGCACTCCTGCAGGATTCTGGATGGCAGCAGGCTTTCTGGAGTCGGTGCGGGAATGGTGAGTGTTTTAGGAAGCTACCCAAGATGAGCGAGAGGGGAGGGCGACCCGGATTGAGGAGCTCTCGAAGCGATGGTTAGGACTTCCCCCTCCTGTTAAAGTGTGGTTTTTTACCCCTACTTGAGGGGTATGCTCATTGGCGAATTTGTGGCCCTGGGGGTCCAAAGTCTTTGTAGGCGGATAGTCCGGCAGCAGTCGAGTGCTTCGAGGATTTTCACTAAGAATTCCGCGAGGCATTGATTGAATTCCGTGGAATTAGCACGGTTCCGGTAACTGCAGACACGACAGCTGATCCTCGTTACGCATCGGTTGGCAGAGGATGGTGGTTCGCGAGGCAATAGGTTCGCTTCGCGAGCGAGCGTGCCGTCCCTGCCGGTTGTGCAATAAGTGTGACTAGGAGTAATCGCCATGGGTTTAAGCGGGTATCGCCCGAAACGTGAGCCGGAGGCTCCCGAAAAGCTGAATTTACGCCAGTATTTTGAGGATTTTCCGCTTGACCGGATTGAATGCCTCTACAATTTCGCTTACCTGCCCGAAGACAAGATTGAACGGCTAGCAAACGGTGCGCTGCGAGAGCAGTGGGGCAGGATGAACAAAGTGCTGAAGCGCTACCTGGCCTTGCACGTGGGCCTTGCCGTACGGCAGGAAAAGTATGTGCAGCAGGATGTGGGCCTCATTTTCTGCGCGGGCAATCTGCAGACCCGCTTCGGAAATCCGCTATATCTCAGGTTTGAGGAAAACAAGCAGCAGAAGCCAGCCTATTACTTGCAGTACGTTGGCGAGGCTCTGAATTCCTGGGAGCAGTTGCCGCAGCCTCCGGAGTATCCCGAATGGCCCAAGATCACGCCGGGAGCTGAGATTGTGCTCGCGGGCGAGCACATTCTGAACGACCATTCCGACCGGCTTGGCATGCTTCGTGACATTTCGCCGATTGCCGGTGTCTGCGCCTTGACGGGCGCCATCCACTGGGCTCTTTTTCGCGACCTGGCGGTGAAGCAGTTGCATTACGGCATCCCCAGTTACTTTGTGCCGATCTATCTGGAGACTCGGGATGACATTACTGATGCCCCAGACCTGATTGCGCCGGTGCAGGTCCTCGAGAACAAGCTCTATGTGCGCACGGCGCTGGAGCCATATATGGCCTATCCCTCGGCGCGGATTGTCTCGACGCGACACGACAAGCTGCCCACCTGGCTGTTGCGAGCGTGGGAGGAAAACGCCATGATGCCTGCGGAGAGCGGCGCCGATGATGGGGACGACCGCGACGACGAGCAGCCGCCAATGGGCCACTGAGGTCCATTGCTGGAGTACGCTGGAGAAGCTGACGTCCCAGGCTGGACAGTCCCAGAGCAGAAAAGTAGACGACGGGCACAACCACGTGGCATGGTAGAGGCAGCCATGCCCGTGGTTGATGCTCCCTTTGACGTGGAGGTTCCGCTTCCCAGGCGCAGGCTGAGGAATGGATGCTTCGGTCCGCGATCCTGTTAGCCTCAGAGAGCCAGGTCTTACGTGGGTGGATGGAACGGTCGCGGCATGCGCGCGCACTGACACGGCGGTTCGTGGCCGGAACTAGCTTGGAGGAGGCGATTAGCGCGGTTCGTGAGCTTGACGCCGTGGGGTTGAGGAGTTCGCTGGACGCCCTTGGCGAGAGCGTGGGCAATCAGGACGAAGCCGTTCAGGCCACCGCTGGGTACGTCGCTTCCGTGCAGCGAATCGCAGATCTCCGGTTGCCGGCTACAATTTCACTGAAGCTCACCCAACTGGGCCTCGATATCTCCCCCAGCCTTTGCCGTCAACATCTGACCCAGATTGTGAATGCCGCGCGCGGAGGGGGCATTCGCGTGGAAGTCGATATGGAGGCTTCCGTCCACGTTGACGCCACTTTGGAACTGGTACACGCGGTGCATCGGGCCTCCGGTGGAGTGAGGGCCGTGATTCAGGCCTATCTTCATCGTTCGGAAGCGGACATTCATGAGTTGAATCGCGCCGGAGTTCCAGTGCGGCTCTGCAAGGGAGCGTACAAGGAAGGCCCGCGGGTTGCGATTGCTCGCAAGTCGGACGTGGACGCGAATTTCGAGCGATTGGCCGCTCTGCTGCTGCGCGAGGGCAAAGAACCTGCCATTGCTACCCACGACGAGCGGATGATTCGGAGCGCACTGGATGTGATTCAGGCTGAGAAGCTCAATCCGGCGTGCTATGAGTTCCAGATGCTCTACGGAATCCGCCGCGATTTGCAGGCCCGGCTCGCTGGCGACGGACATTCGGTGCGAATCTACATTCCCTACGGCGACGCTTGGTATCCCTATCTCATGCGACGGATGGCAGAGCGTCCGGCCAACCTGCTGTTTGTTCTGCGCAATCTCATCGGATGAAGTTTGGTGCAATTTCCGCAAAGGATGCAACCAGAGGTCCTGCGCCGGTGTCTCAGCAGGTAAGGCGGCGGGCCTTTGCCGCTGATAGGTGGATATGCTCTACTGCGGAATCTTCTTGCTGAAACTCGTCCTGCTGTATGCGACGCTGCGTGGGTTGTGGATTGGTTTGGTTGTGCTGCTGCCGCCGCCAGAGACATTTCTCTACCATCGTTTCCGGCCCTTCGGACATGATTTGCGCTGGACAGCGGTGATTCTTCTGCTATTCCTGTTGGGGTGCGGTTTGCTGTACTTGGCGGTGTGGGACCAGCGCTTTCGTTGCCGCAGTTGCGGCCGTCGGCTGCGCATGCCTGTTCTTCGTGGATCCTACAGCAGGATGCTGCAGGAGGGGCGGCCGAAGTTTGAGTACATCTGCCCCTTCGGCCATGGCACGCTCAGTGTGCAGGGGACGAAGTTTCAGGGCAGGGAACCCTGCCAGTGGAAGGCCAACAAGGGGCTGTGGGAGCACTTGGTAGCTGCGGACCGGGGCGGCAATTGAGTCTGAACCGGGGCTCCTGACGGCTGGAATCGTCCGTACCGGAGGTGCCGCGCGCGTCGTCCAAATAGACGCCAAGAAACTTTGTGCCGGGGATTGCGTCTGAATCCGTGAGAAAATGGCGCAAGGACGCTGGTACATTGCCCAAATCCCGTTTCAAAAGTTCCTGGCCGCTGCGCGTGCTCACTAACACCGTACGGCACCCTGTATTTCGAATCTTGATGGCTGTGGCGGCCCTGGCCCTGATTGTGGGGGCGGTAGTGGCTTACAGTTACTACCGCGACTTCGCCCGTGTGATTGACCAGAAGTTGGCGCAGGGCCCTTTCCAAACCACCTCGAAGGTTTACGCCGCCCCGTTGAAGGTTTCGTTGGGTGATGCGTACACGCCGGACGCCATTGTTGCCCAGTTGAAGCTGAGCGGGTACGACCAGCGGCGGAATAACTCGCTGGGCTGGTACCGGGTGGCCGAAAACGTCGTGGAAGTCTATCCCGGACCAGAGTCTTATTTTGACATGGAAGGTGGGGTGATTCGCTTCAGCGGCAACAGAGTGAGCGAGATCATCTCCCTGCGCGATAACACACAGCGCAACCTGTACCTGCTCGAACCGGAACTGGTAACCCACCTTTCTGATACCAACCGCGAAAAGCGGCGGTTGCTTGCTTTTAACGAGATTCCCAAACTGCTGATGAACGCGGTGCTCTCCGCCGAGGATAAGCGGTTCTTTGACCACGCGGGTCTTGACCCACTGCGAATTCTGAAGAGCGCAATCGTGGACGTCCGCGAAGGGCGCTACGCGCAGGGTGCATCCACCCTCACGATGCAGCTGGCGCGGGGGCTGATTGGCGAGTACGACAAGAACTGGAAGCGGAAGGCAGCCGAAGTGCTGGTGACCTTCCACCTGGAAAGCCGGCTTACCAAGCAGGAGATCTTCACCTACTACACAAACCACATCTATATGGGGCGGCGCGGGAGCTTCAATGTGCATGGGTTAGGTGAGGCGGCGCAGGCCTACTTCGGCAAGAGCGTGCAGGATCTTACCGTTACGGAATGCGCAACACTGGCAGCGATTCTAAACGCGCCCAGCTACTACAATCCCTATCGCAACCCCGATCGCGTGAAGAAGAAGCGGAACATCGTGCTCCTGCTGATGCGGGACAACGGGGTAATCAATGAGAAGCAGTACCGGGATGCGATTGCGCAGGATTTGCGGTTGACGGAAGAGCCAATGGAGTCCTCCGACGCGCCGTATTTCGTGGACTATGTGAACAAAGCGCTGCAGGATCGCTTCGGCGAGTACGATTTCCAGAAAGATACCTACCGCGTCTACACCACCCTCGATCTGCGTCTGCAGCGCTACGCGGTGCAGGCGGTGGCCGAGGGTATGGCGCTAGTGGATGAACAGGTTTCCAAACAGCGGCGATGGAAGGGCGTCACCCCGCCCCGGGCACAGGTGGCGATGGTGGTCGTAGATCCGGAAACAGGAGCGATTCGCGCCATGGTGGGCGGACGCAACTATGGCGAGACGCAACTGAACCGGGCCCTCGCGAAGCGGCAACCAGGCTCAATTTTCAAACCGTTTGTTTATTCCGCGGCGTGGGCCTCCGCACTGGAAGGGGGGCGTGAGGCGCTTACCCCAATTACGGTGGTGGATGACGAACCCACTACTTTCTCCTTCGCGGAGGACCAGGAATACAGTCCGAACAACTTTGGAATGAAGTTTAGCGGAGCGGTAACTCTCCGCGAGGCGATGCGGAGATCCCTGAATATTCCCGCCGTGAAGACGGCTGAGATCGCGGGCTTGCGGAATGTCGTGCGGTTGGCGCGTGCGTCGGGGATCGAATCTTCAATGCTGGCGACGCCCGCGCTGGCATTGGGTTCCTACGAAGTAACCCCGGTGGAGATGGCGCAGGCTTATACGGTCTTTCCAAACTACGGAGAACGCCGGAAGTCCTACTCCATCACGCTGCTGCGAGACCAGAACGGCAAAGTGCTTTTTTCCGAAGAACCGAAGAAAGAGTTCGCCATGGATGCCCGTGTTGCGTATATGACGCTCGACGTGATGCGAGATGTTCTGATACGCGGTACGGGCGCAGGTGTGCGGGCGCGTGGCTTTGTGCTGCCCGCGGCGGGCAAGACGGGCAGTTCTCACGATGGCTGGTTCGCCGGATTCACCTCGAAGCTGATTTGCATTGTTTGGGTGGGGCTGGACGACAATACAGACCTCAAGATTGAGGGTGGCAAGAGCGCCCTGCCCATCTGGGCAGCTTTCATGAAGCGAGCGCATTCGTTGCCGGAGTACAGCCGTGTGAGCGACTTCCCAGCGCCGGAAGGCATTGTGCGGGCCGATGTTTGCCCTGAGGCTTTCAAGATGGCGAGTCCTGCGTATGTGCCTTCCGAGGATCGCCTGAAGGCCGGACTCCCCGCCTGCCACAAGCTCGAAAGTGAAGTGTTTATTGCCGGAACGGAGCCTGCAACGGCATACCCGTCCGGGTACCGTGGTGCCCCTGCAGGTAGCCGGGTGTCGGGCTGGGACGTCGTGAGCAACGCGGAGCCGGCAGGCGCGGTGCACGGTGGTCAGGTGCATTTCGCTACCCGTCACCCGGGCGGCGGGAATGCGGGCGAGGCGGAAGCGCACCGAGAAAGCCCGAGTTCTGCTGAGAATCGTGAGGACTCTGAGGAAACTGCAGCCAAGAAAAAGGGCCTATTCCGGCGCCTTCTTGGTGTGATTAAATGAGGGTATTAAGGAGGCGTGCCATGCCATCGTACCCCGTCGCCTCTCCTCGCGACCCGAAGAAAAGTCAGGGTTTGCGCCTCCCGGTGCCTTTTACCTGGGTTTCCAAAAGCTCTTCGTTTGCATTGGCTTCCGCGGGTTTGTGTTTGCTTGTGGCAGGCACGGCGGCGCAATCTGCATCCACTGCACTGAATACCACCGAGAAGACCCCGCCCACTGTTAGCGAAGGGTTGCGAGACAAACAACCCTCAGCTCCGTTGAATATGGATCTGCGTCCTGACCAGCGCGGTGATATTTTCATGGCGCGCAAGGTATACCGGTCAGCGGTGGACTCCTATCAGGAAGCGATCGCCGATGTGACCGCGGAGCGCGCAGAGACTCTGCGGCTGTCCGCTGTTTCGCTGCGGGAGTTGAATCGTGAGGGAGACGCGCGCGGTGCGGAGTCCGCGGCGCGAGACCTTGACAAAAAGTCTAGAGACATTACCTCGAAGCAGAAGACATTACCGGGTAGCGGCGGAAACTTCTTCACTCGGCTGCTGGCGGCACTTGGGTTGGTTAGTAATTCTCCCCCCGGTCCATCCGATACTGCGACCGCTTCGGTTGCGCCGGTGTTTGCACGCACCAGTGGCGACCTGGAGATGCCTGAGGGCCTTTCTCAAAAAGAGCAGGCAGAGTTTTGGCGCGGCATGGCCAGCATGAGCAGGCGGTGGCGCTCTACCAGTCTGTCGACCAGCAGTTGATGCGCCGGCACGCGGTGCTCTGGAACAAGATTGGAATTGCCTATCATCAGATGCTCGATATGGATGCGGCTGCCCGATGCTACCGCGAGTCACTGAAGACCGATGCCCGCTACTCAGAGGCACGAAATAACCTGGGCACCGTGCATTACACCCAGAAACAGTACGGTCGGGCGGTATCCGAGTACAAACGGTCGTTGGAATTAACCCCCAATTCGGCTTCAGTTCACAGTAACCTAGGGACCGCTTACTTTTCGCAGAAGCGTTATGAGGAAGCCTCCACGCACTACGCCAGGGCGGTTGAGATTGACCCGCTGATTTTTGAGCACCGCGGTTCCCAGGGCACCATTCTGCAGCAGCGAAACGTGGAGGACCGGGCGAGTTTCCATTTCCACCTCTCTAAGGTGTATGCGCGCAATGGAGATGTCGAACGATCATTGCTATACATGAGGAAGGCACTGGAAGAAGGTTTCAAGGACCGCCGTAAGTTCCGGGAGGACCAGGATTTTGCGGCGATGCAGGACATCGAAGAATTCCAGACTTTGCTGACGATGGAGTTTCGTGTCCTTTAGGTCTTTTCCCCCCCGAGTGAACCGTGGTGCGTTTCGGCTCCTGCTTGCATGGAGCGTCACGCTTGCTTTTGCCCTTGTCTGGTTGGGTGGTTGTGCCCGTGGCCCCAAGGTGGAGCGTCGCGTGGTGGCGATTCTGCCCACTGAGTACCTCGGCGCCGACGCAGAGCATCAGTGGATGGCCAGCGCCATTGGCGCGGCGATCGCGGAACAGGTGCGCGGAGCGAAGGCAGCCTCCATATTCATCGCGCGTGATGCAAACGACGCCGCGGCGCGGGCTGCCACGGAAGTGCTCCGGACCGTGGTTACCGGCGAACCATCCAATGCGGAATTGACGATGTACCGCGAGCGCCCGGCGACGCGCAAGGTGGAAGTGCTGCAGCGGAGTACGGCCCCCTCGCCTGAGGAGTTGCTTACCAGTCTGCGGCAGGGCCTGGAGGATGCCGACCTTGCGGGAATCGCATTCTCGACATCCAGCGGAGAGGCATTCATTCGGTTTGGGAAAGCGCTTGCGGCGCGAAGCAGGGACGATGCGGACGTCTTACTGGCGGAGGCGCTAAAAGCGGACCCGCGATTTACAGGCGCGTCGCTGCGGCTAGCGAGTTCGCTGGCGCGTGCGGGGAATCTCAATGCTGCCCAGGCGGAACTCGACCGGCTGCTGCGGGAACTGCCGGAGGACCGTGCGATGGAACGCGCGTTCGCGAAGCTGGAGATGGCGAGTCTTCGCTCCGACCGGGTAGGTGTGTTGCAGGCTCTTGAGGAAGCAGTGGCGGCTGCCCCAGGCGATGCGGACGCGCGCAGCCAGTTGGCACTCACCCAGATGCAGGCGAAGCGCTTCGACGACGCCGCGCGCAATTTCGAGATTCTCGCCCAGACTGATCCCACCAATACAAACTACTGGAATCAGGCAATTTACGCCTTCACCTACGCAGGGAAACGGGCTGACGCCGTGCGGCTGCTGGAGCCCTACCGGCGTGCCGCTCCCAAAGACGCAAATGTCGATGACTCGGCAGGCGACATGGAGTTTTTCTTCAGCCGATTTTCCGAAGCCGCTGAGCGATATACGGCTGCCTACGAAACGAACCCCAAACTGCTGGGCGGATTCTCGATGTTCAAGGCAGGATGGGCTTGGCTGTATGCGGGTGAACTGATGCGCGCCGACGAAGCGATGGAGCGCTTTGTGGGCGAACTGCGGCAGCAAAACGCCCCGCTGGCTGATTTGCGCAGCGCGCAGTGGCAGTATCTGCGTGGTCGCCGGCAGGAGGCGCGTTCCGCCGCGGAAGCCATGCGGCGGCAGGAGAGCCAGTACGGGGCCGGGTTCACCAGCTTGGTGGCCTCACAGCTTTACCTGTGGGATGTCGCGCGGCGAGGAGTGCGGGCGATTGATTTGCGCGCGGGCGGGGGCAGTCCCTATGGGCTTTCAGTACGACCCACCGTGGCGGCACTGGCCCAGGTGGCTCGTCCCGGGTTGACCTCCGGGGAGCGTGCCCAGGCTATTGCCCAGGTCGTTCCGGTTCCCCAACAAGTCACGCTGGTGGCCGTGGCCACCTACCTGGATGCGCAGCGTGAAGGAAACATCACCCCGGAAGCGCTGGCCACGTTCCAGGTTGCGGATGCGGCCACGGCGGAAAGCCGGGGAATGACTACACACCTGTTGCTGGGGTGGGCGCTGGCTGGAAGTGGACAGCACGAGGAGGCGCTGCGCGTGTTTGCACGACGAGTTCCGCCGGTTGCCGAAGATGACGGCCTGCTGTGGCCGTTGGTGATTCCGCAGTCGTTGCAGTGGGAGAAGGAAGCAGCGGAGGCAGCCGGCAAGCCATCCAGCATCGAGAAGTTGGATGCGCTGGTGAATGTCCTGGTGGGCGGTGCTTCCGAGTAGCGCCGATTCCTGCTGGATAGAACCATCTCCATCATCACACCCCCGCGGTAGCGGTGCGCGTGGCCTCCTCCATGCCTGCTTTTCGTTCCGCCAGCGGCAGGGGACCGCGGATCAGGCGTTCCCGGTGCTTGCTCAGAAAGTAGTGGATGGTATCGAAGCGGATCTTCATCGAGCCGGTGGCCTTGTTCTCGTCCAGATCCTTGAACGAGAAATAGGGCTTGCCCGCATGTTCGAGAATGTTTTCAATCAGGCGGTAGGTGGGGGCATCATGACCGCATCGGAAGTTAGATAGCTCCACTCCAATCAGGTTGGGATGGCGCGCGGTGAACTTGGCGGCCCATATCTTCATATTGGTGCTGGATGAGTAGGCGTGTTTCCACACGTCGCGGATGTCGAGAGAGTGTTGGATGTGCCCGCCGGCGAGATCCGGCGCGAAAAGCCGGGCCAGAAGGTCTTCGTCCAAGGGCAGGGTGAACTGCGAGAACACCGGAAACCCGCGTTTCTGGAATTCACCAGCAATGCCGTGAGAGAGGCCGGGGTCGTGATGATACGGTCGTGCGAGCAGCACGATGCCAAGGCGCGATTCCCGTTCCAGCGCGTCAAGTGCTTTCCGGGCGCGGCGTCGCAGGTCCTGCTGAAATGCCTCCTGGGCGGCATGGGCCACCTCTACGGCTTGTGCGCTTTCCTGTTCGGTGACGCCCAACAATGGATGCCACGCCTGCCAGAGCTGCCGGGCAAGCAGGTCCTCATCCACCATGTGTACCAGTGGGTTGATGTAACGAATTCCTCGTCGCGCGAACTCATCGACCTCATTCCGGTAGGCTGCCTTTACGGTTTCGGGCGTGGCCATCACGGTGGGGCACGCGTGCTGTCCGATTGTATAAAGCAGGGGCGTGGCCACTGCCTCGAACATCGGCAGAAAAATGGCGTCGAGCGGCTGGCGCGTATGATGCACAGTCAGCAGGTTGTGTACGTGGGCAAGGGTGACCTTCGACGGGAAGCAGGGGTCGATGGCGCCTCGGGTTGCCCCTGCTCGGTAGAGCGCATCCGTTGTGAAGTCGCTGAAAATGATGTTGCTGGGTTGCAGGCCCAGAGCCTCAAACCAGGAGCGGAAGAAGGGTGCGGTGGCATAGAGATTCAGTGCGCGGGGGATACCGATACGCAGATCTTCGCGCGGTTTGGTGGCGACTGAACTGGCGCGCCGCCATCGTTTCCAGCGAGGCAAGGGTGGGCGGGGAAGCGCCGTCACTCCGCGGGTCCGCCACACTTCGCGCGCGGCGAAATCCACCAGGTTCGGGTTTTGCGAGCGTACCTCCTGAAGGCTCGACTGGATGAGCTTGAGGTCCTCCAGGTTCTCGGCCGCTCCGCGTTCGCAGTTGGCGAGAATCAGGCGCTGGCGGATAGCTGAAACGCCTGCTTCTGGCTCAGAAGGCCCACAACCTGCATCGCGGGTAGGAATCTCGTAGTCGATAAAGGTTCGCAGGCAACTATTCTTGCAGTAGGTACACCGGGTGCGCTCGCTGGTGTCGGTTTCATAGCGGATGGCGGCGGCGGCATCAAGGCCAATGAATTGGCTGGGACCACCCTGTCTGGTAGCCTCCATTGCTTCGAGCGCGGCGCCGATTGCACCCGCTTCGCCGCAGTAAGGGTGCACCACTACGCGCGGCGGTGCATCCTTGGGAAAGCGAGAGCGGATGTAGTCCACCTGTGCCTTCACGGCGGCCATATTGCGCTGCGTTCCACCCTGCAATACGAAGGTGTGGCCGAGGCTGGACAGGTTGGGGATTTTAGCGACGTAAAGCCAGATATTCTTTGGCAGCACGGAGGCAAGCCCGGCGAGAATCTCATCCGCCTGCCAGCCCTGGCGTTGGAAGTTCACGATATCGGCTTGGAGGAACACCGCGCAGCCGTAGCCGAAGGCCGGCATTTGGCGAGCTTCAAAAGCGCGTTCCGCATAGTCCTCCACCCGCAACCCAAGGCTCTCGGCGGTGGCCTGCAAAAAGTACCCGTTGCCCGCTGAACACTGGGTGTTCAGCATGAAGTCCTTTACATGCCCGTCCTTGAGAACCATCAGCTTGATATCCTGGCCGCCGACGTCGATGATGACATCGGGAAATTCCACGTAGCGTATCGCGGAGCGGGCGTGGGCGACGGTTTCCACCACAGCAACATCCGCGCCAAACAGCGATTGCAGAACCTCGCGGGCGTATCCGGTAACCCCCAAGCCTTCCACAACAAGATGCGCCCCGAAGGACTCCACCGCGGTACGCAGGCTGCCAATTAATGCGATTGCATCCGCGATGGGGTTGCCCCTGGAAAGCTGGTACGCCCTGCGGAGCACGGTGCCTTCAGCGTCAATGAGTACCGCTTTCGTGGAGGTAGAGCCGCCATCGATGCCCAGCCACGCATTGACGGGTTCACCCGGTTCGAAGCGTGGCTCGGGCGGGGTGGGCGGCCTATAGGCGTTCACGAACCAGCGCTGCTCCTGGATGCTGGAGCAGAGTGCAGGCAGACCGCCGCGCTGCTGCGCTCCGCTCAGGTTGCGGTGAAGCGCCCGTTCGAAGGCCTCGGCGCCCTTAAACGGGCTGGCCGTCTCGCATTCTTCCAGGCCAAAGGCCACTGCTCCCAATGCGGCGAAGTACTGGGCGCTCTCCGGGGCGAAAATGAGTTCATTCAGGTCCTTGCCCTCAGGCCAGCGCACTTTGCGCTCCTCCCACATCTTCGGAATGTGCGCGCGCCAGGCTTCCTGCATTCCCTGGATGAAAGTGTTGGGACCGCCTAACAGCAGGACACAGGGTAGCAGCGTGTTGCCGCGGGTTAGCACCGAGAGGTTCTGCAGGACGATGGCTTCAAAAAGCGATGCCATCAGTTCGTCGGCGGGGATACCCTGCTTCTGGAGCCCGTTAATATCCGTTTCCGCAAAAACACCGCACTTGCCGGCTACGGGGTGAATGCGCAGTCCTTGGTGGCGCTGGCGGCAGAGGGTGTGTGCTGGGATATTGAGCTTTGCGCTCAGCTTGTCGAGCACGGCGCCGGTGCCACCAGCGCACTTGTCGTTCATACTGGTGATCTTCTTGCGGGGCCGGTTGTCGCCCTGGTCGCGAAAGAGGATCATTTTGGCGTCCTGGCCGCCCAGCTCGATTACGCTGAGAACCTGCGGATGGGTTCGCTCCACCTGGAGAGAGACGGCGGTGACCTCCTGCACGAAGCGGGCGCCGGCAAGCGACGCGAGCCTTGAGCCGCCAGACCCTGTGAAGAAGATCTCCGTGGAGTCCGCGCCGGGCGTCGCCTCCCGCTCGATGCGCTGCAGGAACTCCAGCACCTTGCCGGCCTGATGGGTTTCGTGACGCTGGTAGTCCTTCCAGACCACGGCGTTGGTGGATGAATGCACAAGTACCGCCTTCACTGTGGTGCTTCCCACGTCGACACCAAGAACGAAGCGGGCGCGCGCGGGCGGAAGGGGTTCTCTGGAATGCATCATGCGCGGTCTCCGGCGGGCCGGATGCCCTCGCGTTTCATCATGGCGGCCACGTTGCTGACAAATGCCGCGGCCACGCCCGCCACACCCTTGGCGCGGCGAAGCGAGGTGAAGGGGCGTTGCAGGTGGCGGCGTTCGGCAACATAAGCATCGATCTGGCGTAGCGAATAGCCCGTGGACGCGAGGGTGCTTTCAAACTCCGCGCGCGCTTTGCGCCGGGCCTCAGCCAGTACCATCTGCACCCGGCTGAGGGTGTTAATCTCGCCCTCGCCGGAGGTCTCGATGGAAAGATACAGCATCCCGGGATGGCGCGCGGCCACCGCGCTGATAACACCGTCGGATTGGGTGCTGGGCATGCAGCCGAATGGCTTCAGGCTAAGCACCATGTGCGCTTTGTTTCGGTTGACGGCATCGATGGCCTTGGCCACCTCCAGATGGCCTTCGCCACCTCGTAATAGAGGGTGATAGTACGGTGCAGCTAGCATATCGAGGGTGGATTGCTTCGTAAGCGGCGGTAGGCTTCCCAAGCTCAGCCGTTCTGCCACTCGATGGTACTGCCAGGCCCAGGCCGTCTCTGAGATCGCAAACAGCAGGTGCTTCCCGCGCCAGGAATGGAAGTTCGCAACGCGCTGATGCAGTGCCCAGCGGGGCGCATCAGGAAAGGGCGGCCGCAGTCCCCGGCGGCGTTCAACATTGCTGGCCGGCTGGCGTAGCCAATAGGTAACCAGGCTGGCAATGGGGTCCACGGTTACCTGCGCTCCCTCGGCTTCGAGGTAGCGAAACATATTGAAGTTGCAGTCTCCCTCGGAAACCATAGAGTAAAACTCACCTACGATCTTCACCACCGGGCGGGGCCGTAAGAGGTTCACTGGAATCTCGTTGAGCCGTTCGGCGCAGCGTGCCAATAGCGCTTTCAGATCCTTGCCAAAACAGTGCTGGCGGAACTTGGCGAGATTGTCGGTCCAGCGCTTCACCGTCTGACGATTCTGGAACCATTTCGAAAGCGCAAGCGGGGAATCGCGCAAGACGTCAAAGTGAGGTCGGCTGGCCAGAAAGCTGGCAATCTCCGCGCGGACCTCCGTCATCACGCAGTCTGTCTCGCCGGGGTTCACCTCGTAGGGCCGGATCTCATAGGGCAACTGGTAGAGAGCGTCCCCCAGATGCAGCGCCAGGAACATGCCCAGGCCGAAATCCATCGTGTATTCCAGGCCTGTGTTTTGTTTCTGATAGACGCCATCGTTCGACTGGAAGGTGAGCACCCGGAAACCCTCGAATCCCGCCTGGGCCAAGGCCTCGCTGTACTCTGATTCATACATGCCGAAGCGGCAGGGTCCGCAGCCGCTGGCGGTGAAGTAGACGTAGCGCGAGACGATATCGGCGCGGGACATGCCTTGTGACTCAAGCTCGCGCAGGTACTCCACCAGATTGCCCGCGGTGTAGTACACCGGGTTGCATAGGCCGTTGTTGCAGAATTCCCGTCCCACGTGGAAGCTGGGAGTGCGAGGCATGGGCAGGGCTTGACAGCGGTAACCGTTGCGCCGGAACACCGCCTCTATCATCGCCTCGTGGCTGGGCGTAATGCTGCCGAACAGGATGGTGGTGGCGTCTTTTTCCGAAGCCAGAAATGGGCTCACTTCGGTGCGGCGATAGTGTCCGCCGAAGGGGCTGGAACGGTTCGCCTGAAGGATGGGGGGCAGAGGCGAATCTGTGGGTTGCGCGGCGACTGATTCCGCTGGGATGTGCGTGAAACTCATTCGCAATTCCTGCCTTTGTGGGGCCGTTTCCATGACGCCTGGTCTTCGTGAGGCCGCGGGATGATACAGCAAGCGGATACAATGAGCTTTCCAGGAAACAGGCAGAACTTCCTTGGGGCATTGCGCTCACTCCACGACGCAATTCCCGAGAAAAACTTCACAGTTGTGGGTCTTTTTACCCGAATCAAAAGGAACGCCACCTCCTTCATCTAAGCGTCTGCAGGTTGTCTGCCAGACCGACTTCACTGGCCCTTGTGTAGAGTAGCACTGTCACACAAGCACGCAATTTGCCCCAAATTTGAGTAACGAAGCACGCGCGGTCGCGTCTGGAAGCGTAACCAATCTCGTTTCCCAATCGGCCTCTGCCTAGGCGCACGCCGACGAGTTCGGCAGACAGGACTCGATACCGGAAAAGTGTTATGGTACGGAGTAACAAGGTCCGGCCCCGCAGATGCGATATTCCAAGCGAATCCTGATTGTGATCGTACTCTTTTTGATGGTCGGTGTCGCCGCGCTGGGCTTTCAACGGCGCATGCGATTCCCGAATCCAGAGGACGATGCGCCTATTCCGGAAAACCCGGACGAGAAGACGGAGTTTGTGTTCGCGCGTCTTGAGTATCCGCAGCTGAACGTCGGCGGTTATTGGGGTCGGCGAGGCAGTTGGACCACGGATTACCCGAAGGCCGACCGCCAGTTTGTGATCGGTCTAAAGCGTCTCAGCCGCATCCACGCGAGGTCAAAAGAGGAAGTGGTATCTCTCGATGATGACCGCATTTTTAACTATCCCTGGGTGTACGCGGTAGAAGTGGGGCACTGGGACCTGACGCAGGAGCAAGCCAACCGCCTGCGCGAATACCTGCTGCGGGGCGGTTTTCTGATGGTGGACGATTTCCACGGCAGCTATGAATGGGAGGTATTCGCGGCGGGCATGAGCAAGGTGTTTCCTGACCGGCCCATCGTGGATGTTCCTGCGGACGATCCCATCAACCGTTCGGTCTACGAGATTACCGATCGTTTCCAGCTGCCGGGCATCCAATATCTTTATACCGGCAGGGAATGGGAGTACGACGGTTACGATGCGCGCTGGCGAGGCGTCTATGACGATAAGGGGCGGATCATGGTGGCTATTTGTCACAACTCCGATCTGGGCGATGCGTGGGAGCACGCTGATGAGCCGCAGTATCCGGAGAAGTGGACATCGCAAGCATACCGGTTGACGCTGAACTACATCGTCTACGCGATGACTCACTGAAGTTCGATGTTCTTAAGCGCGACGCTTGGCTGGCCGACACCCGTTGTCAAGTAACCACGTGTTGGGTTCCGGGTAGACGCCCCGGCGGCCATAGGGCCTGGGCGAGAGAGTAACCGTTCATGTTTGAGTGGCTGTTTCAATATCCACGCATCGTCTTTGACAAGGGAACCTTTACGTTCCTGAGCGGGTGGCCGGCGTGGCTGCTGGTGACCTTGATTGTGTTGGCCGCTGGCGTGCTGGCGTGGAGGCTGTTTTGGCCCGAAGCCATCGAGGCACTGCCGCGGGAACAGCGCAATTTTTCGTTCGCAGATCGTCTCCGTCTTCGGCTGACGCCCAAGGGCATCGTGGTTTGGGCCTTGCAGGCCTCCTTTGCCGCACTCGTGCTGTTCCTTCTGTGGCGCCCAGGGCTGGAAATATCGGCCTTGCGTTCGCAACAGAACATGATTGCGGTGCTGGTGGATGATTCCGGCAGCATGCTGGAGAGCGAGAACGGAGAAACGCGCCTCGCTCTGGCGAAACGCCTTCTATCGGAGCAGATTCTCCCCGAACTCACTGATCGTTTTGCGGTGAAAGTGTACGCCGTGGGCAGCCGTGCGAACCCGGTGGCGGGCATAAATGAGATCAGCGGAGCGGGCGCGGCTTCGCAACTGGGCGAGAGCCTGGCGCAGTTATCGAGGGATACAGCGAATCTCCCTCTCGGTGGCGTGCTTCTGGTGAGCGATGGCGCGGATAACCGGCAAGCGATCAGCGCGGAACTGCTTTCGGAAGTCCGAGCGCGACGAGTGCCGGTGCATACGCTGGGGCTCGGCCGTACGGCAATGGAACGCGACGTGGAAGTGGAAGACCTCCGCGTGGCCCCGCGCACTTTCGCCAGCGCCAAGCTGTCGGCGCAGGTGCGAATTCGTCAGGGTGGCTTCGGCGGCAAAGCAGCCCGGCTGACCCTGAAACTGGATGGCAACGTGGTGGCCAACCGCGAGTTGCTATTGCCGGACGACGCGCGGCCTCGCATTGAAGAGATTACCTTTCCCGTGGGTGATGCCGGCGCGAAGGTGCTGGAAGCAAGCATAGAAGCCGTGGAGGGTGAGCAGAACCTCAGTAACAATCTGCGGCGACAGCTGATTAACGTCGATCCCGACAAGCCTCGCATCCTTTACGTGGAAGGCGAGCCGCGATGGGAGATGAAGTTCATCCGCCGGGCCATGGAGGAAGAGCAGACCATCGAGTTAGTGAGCATGTTGCGTACCACCCAGAACAAGATCTACCGGCAAGGCGTGCGGGACGGGAAGGAACTCGAAGACGGCTTTCCGCTTCGTGCCGAAGATTTGTTCGGCTTCAGCGGTATCGTGATAGGCACGGTAGAGTCAAACTGGTTCACGCCGGCGCAACTGGAATTGATCAAGCGCTTTGTGGATGAACGTGGCGGCGGACTCCTGATGCTTGGCGGGCGCGACGGGTTGGGTGATGGCGCATACGCGCTGTCGCCACTGGAGCCCCTGCTGCCGGTGAGCCTGCCGGCGGGAAGCAATTCGTTCACTCGCAACCCGGCGAAGGCTTTCCTCACGGCGCGCGGCGAAGAGAGTCTCATCACGCGCTTGAACGACGACTCGGCTGAAAACCGGAAGCAGTGGGACCAACTGCCGGAACTGGCGGATTCACAACGGGTAGGCGATCCGCGGCCGGGAGCAACGGTACTGCTTGAAACCGGACAGGCGAACAGGCGGACTCCGCTGCTGGCGACGCAACGGTTCGGATACGGCCGCACCGCCGTCTTCGCCACTGGAGGCAGTTGGAAGTGGCAAATGCTCTTGGACCACCGCGACGAGACTCACGAGATCTTCTGGCGGCAGTTGCTGCGATGGCTGGTGACAGACTCGCCGCGACAGGTGTCGTCTGAGCTATCCGACCAGATTCTGTTTGACCGTGGCGATCTCACCTTGACAACCAGAGTGCGCGACAAGAAGTGGATAGCCGTGAACGATGCCACAGTGACCGCGCGCGTATCGCAACCCAACGGAGCGACCATTGAGCAGAGGCTGGAACCCGTCAGCGGGCAGTCCGGTGAGTATCGTCTGCAAACGTCGGTGACCTCGCCTGGCACCTACATCACCGAGATCGTTGCGATGCGGGGCAGCGAGGAAGTGGGCCGCGATTCCATCACCTTCCGCAGGGAAGATGGCGTGGCCGAAGCGTTTGGACGCGTGCAGAACCGTCCCCTGTTGCAGGCTCTGTCGCAGCGCACGGGTGGGAACTACTACACAGCGGACGATGCGTCGAAGATCGCCTCTGATATGACTTACTCCGAAGCGGGCCTCACGATTCGTGAAACGCGCGACTTATGGCCGATGCCCGTGTTCTTTCTTCTATTGCTGGCGCTGAAGTCAGCGGAATGGCTGCTGCGGCGACGCTGGGGTGCCCTATGAGAGTGTGCTGGATATGAGACTTTGCTGGAGCGTAGTGCTGGGTTTGCTGCTGAGTGCCGTTGCGGGCGCGCGTCCGATGGTGCTGACGGTAGTGGGCGTGCCGGGCGAAGAGGACTATCGCGTGCGCTTCGAAGGCTGGGCGCAGCAAATTGAGCGAGGCCTGGCTAAGAATCCCGGCAACGCGCTCGTGAAGACTATTGGCGCGAAGTCCGGCGCGACGCGCAAGGAACTGGATGCCGCCATTGACGAAGCCGCCCGTACCGTGACGCCCGAAGATACCTTCACGCTGATTTTAATTGGTCACGGCAGCTACGATTCCGTGGACTATAAGTTCAACCTGAAGGGTCCGGACATCAGTTCCACGCAACTCGCTGTGCTGTTGGACCGGATCCGTGCGGAGCGCCAACTGATTGTGAACACCACCAGTTGTAGCGGAGGCTCCCTTACTGCCCTCGTGAAGCCGAAGCGTGTGGTAATGGCCGCCACTCGTACGGGAACGCAGAAGAATGCCACCGTGTTTGGACGCTACTTCGCCGACGCATTCTCTGACCCCGCCTCTGATACCGACAAGAACGAAACGGTTTCCGCGCTTGAAGCCTTCCAATATGCACAGCGGCGCACCGTGGAGTACTTCGAGCAAGAGAAACGGATCGCGACAGAGCAGTCGGTATTGAACGACATTGGCCAAGGTGGCGGCGTGCGTGATCCTGGCCGCGACAACGGCCAAGGCTTGCTGGCGGCTGCGTTTCCGGTGATGCGTCTGGGTGATGCGGCGACCGCGGCGGCGGACCCTGGAAAGGCTGATCTGCTGCGGCGTAAGGACATTCTCGAACAACAGATCGACCGGCTGAAGTACGAAAAGGAATCGATTTCTCCGGCCGATTATCGGCAGCGAATGAACGCGCTGCTGTTGACGCTGGCGCGCACGCAGGCGGATATCGACAAGTAGGAAGGAAAGGAAGCGGGTTTGTGATGAGAGCCGTTGCCGCCATCTTCGCTATGTTCTTCGCAGCCGCACTGGCCGTGGCCGCCACTCCGGGGGAGTGCGCCACAGCGCGGAAAATTGGACAGTCGGCGAAGGCGGAGGCTTGCTTCGCGGAACTGGCGCGGTCTTCCAATGGTTGGTATCGCGCCGAGGCGGCGTGGGCCGCCGGGAACTACGAGGCCGCGAAGAACCTGTTTGAACAGGCATTGCGTGCGGCCCCCGCGAACAACGACATTCGCGTGCGCTACGGCCGCCTGTTCATGGAACGGTTCAACAAGGGCGAGGCGCAGAAGCTCTTCGGCGAAGCTCTGAAGGCCGACGAAAAGCATGCGGGCGCATTGCTGGCGATGGCAACCCTGACGGCGGAGGGCTTCAGCAGCAAGGCGGAAGAACTGGCGGTGAAGGCAGTGGAGGCCAATCCGGATCTGCTGGAAGCTCATGAATTGCTGGCTCGCCTCGCGCTGGAGCGAAGCCGGCCTTCCGAAGCCCGGCTTCATGGTCTCAAGGCGATGGAGTTAAAGCCCGGTGAGGCCTTGGATGCCATGGCCGTTCTGGCAGCGGCGGACTGGCTGGAAGATAAACCTTCCACGCCCTACGAGCAGCAGGCGTTGGCGATTAATCCGCGCTATAGCGATTTCTACGCCATTCCCGCCCGCATTTTTGTGCTGCAGCGCCGCTATCGCGAGGCCATCAAGCTGTATGAAAAGGCCGTCGCTCTTGATGGCACGAACTACCGCGCACGTAGTGAAATGGGCATCAATCTGATGCGCTTGGGTCGCGACGAAGAGGCCAGGCGCCAGCTTGAGACTTCATTCAACGCGGACTTTCGCGATGCCACTACTGTAAATACGCTGCGGCTTCTTGATAGCTACAAGAACTTCCGGCTGATTCGCGGCAGGAACCAGATATTGCGGCTACACAACAAGGAGTGGGAGCCGCTGGTGATTTACGCGCAGCGGGAGCTTGCCCGGGCCATCACCACATTCAACAAGAAGTACCGTTTGGAGATGACGGAACCTATCCAAGTGGAGTTCTATCCTGACCATGAGGACTTCGCCGTGCGCACGATGGGGCTTCCGGGCCTCGGCGCACTCGGCGTGGCCTTCGGCGACACCGTAGCCATGGACAGCCCCTCCGCGAGGGCTCCTGGCGACTTCCATTGGGCCAGCACCCTTTGGCACGAACTCAGCCACGTCTACGTGCTGAAGCTTACTGACCACAAAGTGCCACGCTGGTTCACTGAGGGGATCTCCGTACACGAAGAGACCCAGGTCTCTAAGGAATGGGGCGACCGCCTTGACCCGCCAATCCTGAAGGCCATCCGTGAGAAAACTCTGCTGCCGGTAGCGAATCTTGACCAGGGCTTCCAGCAGCCCGACACGCCTACCCAGGTCGTGGTGAGCTACTTCCAGGCAGGACGCATTATCGACTACATCGTCGAGAAGTGGGGCTGGGAGAAGATCCTCCAGATGGTGGAGGACTTCAAGCAGATGAAAACCACGGCGGAGGTGGTGCAGGCGCGGCTGGGCCTGATACCGAAGGACTTCGACGAGCAGTTTCTGGCCTGGCTCGATGGCCAGGTGGGCGAAATGGCGCGCGCCTTCCCGGAATGGCAGAAGGCAATGCCCGCGCTCGCAAAGCAGTACGCAGCGAAGAATTGGGACGCCGTGCTGGAGGAAGGGCCAAAATTGCGCGACCAGTATCCGGAATTCGTTGGCAAGAACAGCGTGTACGAGATGCTGGCCGAAGCCTACGTTGCAAAAGGGCAGCCAGAAAAGGCCAGCGAAGAACTCTGGCGCTATGTGCGCAAAGGCGGACGTCAACCGGAGACCATCAAGAAACTAGGCGGATTGCTGGCTGCACGGAATCAGCTCAAAGAAGCGGCGGATGCGCTGGAACGCTTGAACTACATCTATCCGCTGGACGCGGAACTGCATGCGCAACTGGGCGACCTCTATGCGAAACTTGGAAACAAGCAGGGGGCAATCACCGAGTATCGTGCCCTGGTGGCCATGAAGCCCGTCGATCTTGCAGGGGCGCATTTCCGGCTCGCCCGAGCCTACAAAGTCAGTAATCAGAATGACAAGGCATTGGACCAGGTATATCTGGCGCTGGAACTGGCGCCGGGATATAAGGAGGCGCAGCAATTGCTGCTGGAACTGGCTAACTAGGCCAGGCGGCGTGGCTCGGGCACCCTCGACGTGGTAGATGGCGGTGCAGTGAAGGGCTGTTGGGCGTTGGCCCTGCGGCGGAAACGAGAGAGGCAATGGCGGACTTGATGATTGAAACGATGGACTCGGCGGAAGTGCAACAGCACGTGGAGCGTTTTCGCGCTGCACACGGTGACATTGTGCACGAAGTGCGCCGGGTGATTGTGGGCCAAAACGATGTGCTGGAACAGGTGCTGATTGCACTGTTTGTGGGCGGCCACTGCTTGATTACCGGTCTTCCGGGTACGGCAAAGACACTGCTCGTGCGGACCATCGCCAGCACGCTGGGCCTGGAGTTTAGGCGCATTCAGTTCACGCCAGACCTGATGCCCTCCGACATTACGGGTACTGACATCATTGCGGAAGATCCCGTCACTGGACGCCGCACCTGGACATTCGTACAAGGCCCCATCTTCGGCAACGTGGTGCTTGCGGACGAAATCAACCGGACTCCGCCCAAGACGCAGTCGGCGCTACTCGAAGCAATGCAGGAACGCAGTTGTACCGTTCGTGGCAACATCTACATGCTTCCCGCGCCCTTCTTCGTGCTGGCCACACAGAACCCTATCGAACTCGAAGGCACCTACCCCCTGCCCGAAGCGCAGCTTGACCGTTTCCTGTTCAACACCAAGCTCGATTACCTTTCCGCGAACCAGGAACTGCAGGTGCTTGGGCTAACCACGACCAACTATTCCGACCCTGTGAAGCCGGTGACGAACGCCGAAGAGATTTTGGGTTTCCAGAAGCTCGTGCGGATGGTGCCGATTGCGGAATCGGTGGCCCGCTACGCCTTGGCAGTCGTGCGCGGAACACGGCCCACTGACGAGTTTGCGGGGGACATCGTAAAGAAGTACGTAAACTTCGGCGCATCCGTGCGCGGCGCGCAGTTCCTGGTGCTGGCGGCGAAAACCAGAGCACTCATTCACGGCCGCTATCACGTTACCTATGAGGATGTGCGTACTCTGGCGATTCCAGTTCTGCGCCATCGCGTCCTTTTGAATTTCCATGCCGAGAGCGACAGGTTGGATTCCGACTTCATCCTCGGCAAGATGATCGAATCGATCCCGGTACCTAAGAACGATTGACCATGAAAGCAAAGCGGTAGCACGCAGTGAAGCCACAGCCACAGCGATTCCTTGACCCTCAGGTGCTGGCCGGCATCTCGACCCTGGACCTTGTTGCGCGCACGGTGGTGGATGGTTTCGTTTCGGGCTTGCACCGTTCGCCCGACTTCGGCTTCAGCCAGGAGTTCGCGGAGTATCGCCCGTACACTCCCGGTGACGATCCAAGGCACATCGACTGGAACGTGTTCGCGCGGACGGAGCGCACCTATCTGAAGCGCTATCACGGCGAGACGAATACCCTGTTGTCGATTCTCATGGATACCAGCGCTTCCATGCGTTACTCCACCACGAACCTCAGCAAACTCGATTATGCGCGGTTCCTGGGAGCGTCGTTGGCATACCTCGCTAATCAGCAGCGGGACGCCTTCGGTTTGCTGCTTTTCGACGAAGGCATCCGTGAGTACATCCCAGCCAGTTCGCGCTTTGGCCAGTTGCCCAACATGCTTCATGCGATGGACCGGGCGGTGGAAGGCACGCAAACTGATTTCGAGGCCCCCCTGCTGCACTTTAGGCAGTTTACGCGGCGACGGGGAATCGTGGCCATCCTCAGTGACTTCTATGTTGACCCCGCGGCGCTCGTAAAGATGGTGGAGCCAATTCGTTACCGCGGCAACGACGTGGTGCTTTTCCATATCCTCGACCCGAGGGAGATCAGCCCAAACTTCAAGGACATCCAGTTGTTCGTGGATATGGAAACCGAGCGCAAACTGGAGGTGTCGCCTGAGTACCTGCGCGGACCTTACATGCGGCGCATGCAGACGCACCTCGATTCGATTGCGGCGGAATGCCGGCGCTCAGGCCTTGACTACATGTTGATGCCTACCGACAAGCCACTCGACGCAGGGTTGCGGGAGTATCTCACGATTCGGCAGGGGAGGCTGTAGATGGGCTTCCTTGCACCTGCCTTGCTTGCCGGTCTCCTTGCCGTCGGCTTACCGATTTACCTGCATCTGTTACGCAAGCAGCAGCAGGAAACCACCCTGTTCAGCACCCTCATGTTCCTCGAGAAGACCGAGGAAACGAAGACGCGGCAGCGGCAACTCCGGTATATCCTCTTGTTTAGCCTGCGCACCCTGCTTGTGCTGCTGCTGGCGTTCATCTTTGCCCAGCCGTTTTACCGGCAGCCGGCGGCGTCGGTGCAGGCGGACAGGCTTACCGTTCTCGCCCTGGATAGTTCGCTGAGTATGGCGCGCGACGGCGTGTCCGATGCCGCCCGTGAAGCCGCGCTGCGCGTGGTGAATGGCAACAGTGGCAAGCCCATGCAGGTGCTTAGCTATGCGCGCGGGGCGGCGCTGCTTACGGAAGTAACCACCAAGAGCGATGTCCTGCGGGATGCGGTACGCGCTTGGAAACCCGGCGCTTCGGCGGGGTCTCTGGCGGAACTGGCGCAGGCGGCCACCAGCATTCACGCGAATGAGAAGAAGCCGCTCGATTTGCATGTAGTTTCGGATTTCCAGGCTGCGGCGATGCCCGCAACCTTTGAGGAATCGAAACTGCCGCCGGGTACAAAGCTCACTGAACACGTCGTGGGGGGGCCCGCGGACAATTGGGGCATCGATTCCGTGGTGGCTCCAGCCCGTGTGGCGCCCACGGGCAAGGTGGACGTGCGCGCCTCGGTTTCGAGTTATGCTCAGTCCGCAAAGACGCTGCCTCTGGCCGTCTACTTTGGTGACCGCAAGGTAGCGTCGGCAAATGTGGAAGTGGCCGCTGGTGGCCGTGCACAGGCGGAGTTCACGAATCTGGAACCAGGACCACGCTGGACGCGCGCGGAGTTGCGCATCGAGCAGGAGGACGCGCTGCCAGGCGATAACCGCTACTACTTCGCGATTGAAAAGACAGACCTTCAGACCGTGGCCTTCGTGAGCGGAGCTTCAGTGAATCTGTCCTCGCGCTATATGGAAACGGCGCTGGCGGCGATCCCGAACACGCTGTTCCGCTTCCAGCAACTGGCTCCGGCGCAACTCACCGAGCAGAATGTCCGAAGCTTCGCCTTTGTGGTGATTGAGGCATCGCCTGGAGTACTGCAGCAGACGGGTGTTGACCTGCTACGGTTCGTACGCTCCGGCGGGGCGCTGTTGGTATTGCTACCGCGAACGGCAACTCCCGGGATGCCGGTGGCCGTAGCGGAGACCACGCTCCGAACGGCAAGCCAGGGGACCGAGCGGGGCGACCTCCGCATTGATCAGATGGACCCCGGGCACCCCGTGTTGCAGGGTCTCGATGGCCTGCGGGGCATTCGATTCCTAAGCGCATGGAATCTGGAAGAGGACGGCCTTACCATTCTGGCTAGGCTGGGTGACAACACGCCCATTCTCGCTGAGAAACGGCTGGAGGACGGACGGGTGCTGCTGATGACGAGTACACTCGATTCGGCGTCGAACGATATTCCGTTTCAGCCTGTATTCATTCCATTGGTGGAGCGGCTTTCGCGCTATCTCAGCGGACTCACGGCGCGCGAACTCAGCCGCCGCGTGGATGATTTCTATGAAGTCCGCATCCCAGGCGTGAGCGCGGTGGCCGCTGGTTTTGAGGTCACGGGTCCAGATGGAAACCGCGCCGTGAGCCGCGCGGAAAGCCTCTCCTCCGATGGGGTGCTGCTGTCGGAAGCTGGCTTCTACAGGCTTGAGCGCGCCGGGGGCAGGGAAGATCTGGTGGCGGCGAATGTGAGCCCGCGCGAGTCGAACCTGGCGGTGATGGATGAGACGCAGCGGTCGGTTTGGAAGGCTAGTGGCGAAGATGCTCCGGCGGCAACCAGCGCTGCGGGTGCGAGCACTGAGAACGAAAGGCGAGTGCCCTTCGGCTGGTATGGGTTTTTGATTTTGGCCGGCATTTTGCTGGCTGAGAGTGTGGTGGCCAACCGCTATTGGCGAAGCTCCGCGGAGGAACCGGTATGAGCGCACGAGAACAGTTGTATGGGTATCTCGATGAGGTAGAGAGCCGCTTTCGCAAGCTGTCGCTGGCACGCGGTGGGGCGCTGGTACTGGCAGCGGCTCTGGTGGGTACGGTGGTGGCCGTCATGCTGCTGCTGTCGATGCCCATGGGCCTGGGCGCGGTACGTGCGTTGCAGTTCGGCCTCTTTCTGACTCTGGGTTTGGCCGTTGGCTACTTTCTGTTGCTTCCCTTGCTTACCTGGACGCGACGTCGAACCGTGGGCGAAATGGAGCGTCGCAACCCGGAACTGCAACAGCGCTTGTTGACGCTATCTGAACAGGAAGCCGCGGGCCCCAACCCCTTCCATGAATTGCTGGCGCGGGATGCGCTGGAGCATGCCCGCCACCAGACACCCGAGGATGTCGTGCCCGGCAAGCGCATCGCCGCTTTCGCCGGTGGAGGAGTGCTGGGCCTGCTGGTGCTGCTTTGGATGATTTTTCTGGCCCCGCCACCTTTCGGCGCTGGCGCTGCATTGTTGTGGGCCGGCTCCGAATCCGCCCGCGAGAGTCTGCTTGCCCGCGTGGAAGTGAAGCCCGGCGATGCGGCCATCCGCAAGGGCGCTGACCAATGGATTACTGCTACCACGCATGGCTTTGATGCGAGCCGGGTGAGGCTCTTCGTGCGCCCCGAAGATCGCGACGAATGGGATACGATTCCCATGGCGCAGCAGGCGAATCTGGCGACCTACGAGTTCCTGCTCGCTTCCGTTGGTAAGCCGATGGAGTATTACGTGGAGGCTGACGGTGCGCGCTCGCTGGTGTATCGCCTGAAGACCATCGCGCTGCCGGAAATCCAGAAGCTCCGTGTAGAGTACGAATTTCCGCAATGGATGGCGATCCCCACCTCAGTGCAGGAAGACTTAGGTGATGTGGAGGGCGTAGGAGGCACCAAGGCGACAATTGTGCTGGACACCGACGTCCCGCTGGCCAATGGCCTGATGGTATTTGACGACGGCACGCAGGTGGAGTTCCGCTCTGAAGGGCGCACTGCCCGGGCGACCTTTACGCTCGATGAAAAGTCCAAGCGCACTTCCTATTTCATAGCTAGCAAGGAAACAGACGGCACCATCCGCATGACAGAGGATTACTTCATCCGGGTGCGGCCGGAGACACCACCGGTTCTGCGCATCGCGCGGCCCGGTAAAGATGCCCGGGTAAGCCCAATTGAAGAACTCAGCATCGCGGTGAATGCAGAAGATGACTATGGCCTGGAAGCATTGACTCTGCACTATTCCGTGAACGGCGGAGACGAAAAGCAGAAGCCGCTCTCCTTCGCCAAGCAGACGAAGAACGTCGAGACCGACGTCCTCCTCTACCTTGAGGACTACAACCTCGTTCCGGGCGATATAGTCTCGTACTACGTCAGCGCCAAGGATGCGCGGAATACCGTGCGCACGGACATCTATTTTGCCGAAGCTCAGCCCTTTGAAAAGAACTTTAGCCAAAGCCAGGTATCGGGCGGAGAGGGCGGCGGCGAAGGGAATGAGCAGGACGATATCGCCCAGCGCCAGAAGGAGATCATCGCGGCAACCTGGAATCAAATCAGAACGCCTCCGGAGGGCGCGGCCCGTCAGGAGACCGCTACCTTCCTGGCTAATATCCAGGACAAGCTGAAGGACCAGGCGCAAACACTGGCACAACGCATGAGGGCGCGAATGATTACCCAGAGCGGTGACTCGTTCAAGCGCTTCGCCGAGGAAATGGATAAAGCGGCCGCCGAGATGGAACGAGCGGTTGCCGATTTGAAGAAGGCCGGATGGAAGGATTCCATTCAACCCGAGCAGCGAGCGCTTCAATCGCTATTGCGGGCGCAGAGCGTGTTCCGTGATATCCAGATCGCGCAGCAGCAGGGCGGCGGCGGAGGCGGTGGAGGTGGCGCCGCGCGTGACCTCGAAAGTTTGCTTGATCTCGAACTGGATACTGAGAAGAACCAGTACGAAACCGGCGACAGCATGAGCAGCGCCGGCGGGCAGCAACAGCAAAAAGACCGCGAACTGGAAGAGATGATGCGGCGTCTGGAAGAACTGGCACGCCGCCAGCAGGAACTTGCTGACCAGGCCAAGCGCAACCAGCAGCAGGCAGCTTCGCGCTGGCAGCAGGAAATGCTTCGACGCGAGGCTGAGGAACTGAAGCAGCGCATGGAGCAGATGGCGCAGCAACAGGGGCAACAGGGTCAGCAAGGCCAGCAGAGCCAGCAAGCGCAACAAGGCCAGCAGGGTCAGCAAGGGCAGCAGGGCCAACAAGGGCAACAAGGCCAGCAGGGCCAACAAGGGCAGCAAGGCCAGCAGGGCCAGCAAGGGCAACAAGGCCAGCAACAGGCGCAGGCAGGGCGACAAGGCCAGCAGAGCCAGCAACAGCAGCAGGACCAGCAGATGCGTGAGCGCCTGCAGCGCATGCAACAGCAGGGTGTAGACCCTCGGCTGCAGCAGGCGATGAACCGCCTGGAGCGGGCAACCCGTGAGATGGAGCGTGCCAGTGCCGAGAACGGCAACGGGAAGGGCCAACGCGACCAGTCCATCGAAGCAGCGGCAAGATCGTTGCAGGAGGCGGAGAGTGCACTCCGGGGCATGAGGTCATCAGGCAACGAAGAGATGCTCGACCGGCTGGCTGAGCGCGCGGGCGATTTGGCCAATCGGCAGCAGCGCTCCGCGAACAAGGTGCGGGAAACTTTCGGGGCTGAGAGTGGGACGCCGTCACGACAGGCGATGCGCAATCCGCGGCTCGATCCGAAGCAGCGAGCGGAAGCGGAAGCCTTGTCGGAAGAGAAGCGCGAATTGGCCGAGCAGATCGAACGGCTGCAAAGCGAAATGCAGGAAGCAGCCCGGCGGCTTGCCAACACCCAGCGCGGAGCGGCGGACAAGGTGCGCGAGGGGGTAAAAAACCTGCAACAGGAAGAGTTGGGTATGCGCATGAAGTACAGCGCCGAACTCATCCGCCGCGGCATGGGCTCCTACGCCTACTTGCGCGAGGCTCCCGTAACGGATGGCCTCCGGCGCTTGCAGGAAAAATTGATGGAGGCCCGGGACTCCCTTCGCGGTGGCGGGGAACGTGCCCCCGATATGGCAAGTGCTCTGCGCAGCGTGGAGCAGTTACGCCGATCGGCGGAAGAGGCTGCGATGGCGGAACAGATGCGCCAAGCGCAGCGTGCTCAACAGCAGGGTCAGCAGGGCCAGCAGGGTCAGCAAGGCCAACAAGGTCAGCAGGGCCAACAAGGCCAGCAAGGCCAGCAGGGTCAGCAGGGCCAACAAGGTCAGCAGGGCCAGCAAGGTCAGCAAGGCCAGCAGGGTCAGCAGGGCCAGCAAGGTCAGCAGGGCCAGCAACAAGGTCAGCAAGGCCAGGGTGGACAGCAAGGCGGGTCACCACAGGGCCAGCAAGGCCAGCCCGGATCGGAAGGACAGATGGCGGGGCAACCCGGAAACAACGATCCCCGGATGAATCAGGGTAATCGCGCTTCCGGACGGGATGGGGCCTCGTACTCGGCAATGAACGATGGCACGCGCTCCATGGCGCCCACGCGAGGACCTTCCCGGACGCCTGATCAGGTAGTGCAGGATTACCGCCGCACTTTGCGTGAACTCGAACAAATCGCCAGGTCGTCAAACGACAACCCGGAATTGGCGCAGGAAGTACGTGAGATCATCGCGCAGATGCAGCGCATTGATCCGTCGCGCTTCTCCAGTGACACGCTCACTGACCGCATCCAGAACACGATGCTTCCGGCACTCACGGCTCTCGAAGCGCAGTTGCGCCTCAAGGAACTGCAGCGCAGCGGAGGCGTAGTGCGCAGCGAGAGCAATGCGCGCGTTCCCGAGGGCTACGGCGATGCGGTGGCTGAGTACTTCCGGAAACTCAATGAGAAGTTCGGATCTGGAGGCAGCAGGTAGCGCTCGCGCGGTAAGCGCCGTTGAGAATCCGTCAAGAGTCGGCGTTGGAGCACTGTGTTCCATCTCCGGCTCCCGCGCATCATCGCTCCGCCAGCACTCGCGAGCTACCTTGCGTGTCGAGTGGCCCGCTACATGGCATAGACTATTGGGGGAGTCTTAGCCATGCAAACCAATACCCAGCGCCCCTGCGTTTCAGGTCCTACTTTTTCTCGGCGTCATTTTGTGAGTACCGCCTTTGGTGCCGCAGCGATGGCTGGTGCCATCTCTTGCGCGCAGCCGGCATCGAAGCCCAATATCCTTTGGATTACCTGTGAAGATATTGGACCGGAACTTGGCTGCTATGGCGATTCCTACGCGGATACTCCCAACATCGACAATCTGGCATCACGCAGCTTGCGCTATCTGAACGCCAGTTCCAACGCCCCGGTCTGCGCCCCGGCGCGAACCACCATCATCAGCGGTGTGTTCCCGCCGAGCTTGGGCGCCGAACACATGCGGAGCGTCCTGCCGCTACCTGCCAGCATGAAGATGTATCCGGAGCTGCTCCGTGAGCAGGGCTACTACGTCGCCAACAATCAGAAGAAGGACTACAACCTCCTCGAACCCGTCGAAGTGTGGAGTGAGTCCAGCAAGGCAGCCCACTGGCGCAATCGAGCCGACGGCCAGCCCTTCTTTGCCATCTTCAACTTCACCACCACGCACGAAAGCCAAATTCGCCGCCGTCCGCATGAGGCAGTTCACGATCCCGCCAAGGCGCCCATCCCTGCTTACCACCCGGACACCCCTGAGGTGCGGCGCGACTGGGCACAGTATTACGACAACATCACCACCATGGACGCTCAGGCTGCCAAGGTGCTAGCGGAACTCGAAGCGGACGGGCTGGTGGACGATACGATCGTCTTCTTCTATGGCGATCACGGCTCCGGCATGCCGCGCAGCAAGCGATGGCCTTACAATTCCGGTCTGCAAGTTGCGATGCTCCTGCATGTGCCCGACAAATTCAAACACCTTGCGCCGGCCGATTACCAGGCGGGAGGCACGTCAGACCGTCCCGTAGGATTTGTGGATCTCGCCCCCACATTGTTGAGCCTTGCGGGAGCCAAACCTCCTGCCTGGATGCAGGGCGATGCCTTTGCGGGCGCTGCGGTTACGCAAGCCCCGAAGTACCAGTTTGGCTTCCGCGGTCGGATGGACGAACGCTACGATTGCGTTCGCGCTTGCCGCGACAGCCGCTATCAATACCTGCGGCAGTTCATGCCCCACCGCATCTACGGCCAGCACATCGCCTACATGTTTGAGACTCCCACCACGCAGGTCTGGAAGCGCCTCTACGACGAGGGCAAGTTGCAGCCGCCACAAACCTACTTCTGGGAGACCAAGCCGTTTGAGGAGCTCTACGACCTGCAGTCTGACCCGGATGAGGTGAAGAACCTTGCGGTGCTTCCCGCCCAACAGCGTACGCCAGAGCAGCAGGCCAAACTCGAAGAGATGCGACAGGCAACCCACGACTGGATGATCCGCATCCGTGATGTGGGTCTGCTGCCGGAGGCCGAAATCCACTCCCGCTCGGAGGGGACTACCCCCTATGACATGGCGCGCCAGGAGGGCAAGTACCCCATGGAACGCGTGCTGGCTGTGGCCGAAGCCGCCTCGCAGGGCTACGGCGCCGGCGCCCAGCCACCCATGGATCTCGAAGGGCTTGTAGATGCCGATAGCGCCGTTCGTTACTGGACCATCCTTGGGCTGCTGATGCGTGGCAAGGATGCCGTGAATGCCAATGCCCCCGCTCTTCGCAAGGCGCTACAGGATTCTGCTCCCAGCGTCCGTATCGCTGCTGCCGAAGCCCTCGGACGTCATGGCAATGACACCGATGCGAATGCTGCGCTGGATGTGCTGCTGCAACAGGCTGATCTTTCCTTGAACAGCCTGTACGTGGCTCTTGCGGCGGTGAACGCCATCGACCAGATGGACCAGCGAGCCAAGCCCGGGCTGGCCCGCTTGCGTGCTCTGCCTCGCGAAAAGGAAGGCTTGGAACAGCGCCTGCGCGCATACGTCCCGCGGCTGATTGAGGACGTAATCGCCAAGCTCAGTGCTTAGGCCAGTTCTCGCTGAACGCGGCGGCCAAGCCATCTCGCTATGGTCGCCGCAACGCCATTTCCTCGCCAGTGGTGTCGATTTCCACCTGCACCTGAGATCCTGGCGGCACCCGGTTGCCCTCGTCAATGAACTCCACTAGAACCTCTGCTCCGCGGAAGCCTGTCACCGTGCCCGGAAGTTCCCGCAAATCCGTTAGCGTCTGCGGCCGAACCTGCGCCGATTGCCCCACTCGAATGCGCCGCATCTGCGCCTCGTTGGGTTCCACCACGGCGTAGCGCACGGCATCGACGGGCGCGATCTCCATCAATGGCTCCGCGTTTGGACCCACGTCAGCGCCTTCCGCGGCGCGGATCTCCGTCACCACGCCCTCCACCGGCGCAAACACCTCCCCTAGCCCCACATCGCCCTTCGCGGCCTCCCACTCTGCTTTCTTATCTGTGAGCGCAAAGCGGTCGATCCCGAGGCTCTGCTCTTGGGTGAGTACCTGAGATTCCGCTGTCTGCAGCACCTGCTCCAGCGCAAGGTGCTGCCGTTCCGCCGTCTCGCGATCCACCTGGGCCTGCTCGTACTTCTGGCGGGCAGTGGCCCCCTGCTCATGCAACAAGCGCTGCCGTTCCGCTTCCTGTTGCACCAGTCGCAACCGGCTTGCGGAGCTTTCCACATCGCTCTTCAGTCGCACCGCCTCCAGTCGCGCCCTTGCCAGTGATTTCTCGGTATCCTCAAGGCGGGCAAGGAGAGACTGGTGTTCGCGGGCCAGGCGCTGCTCGATGGCCTCAAAGGCGTCGTTACGCACAATCGCCAGCAGGTCGCCTTCCTTCACCAGGTCACCCTTGCGCACGTGCAAGCTCTGCAGCGTGCCGCTCGTGTCCGGCAGCACTTCCACGGAATTCGCCGTGCGTACCACGCCTGATAGCATGATGCGCTCCGCGCTGGCTGGGGCATCCGGCGAATTCGGTATGGCCGACCCGGCGTTGCGGCCTGCTGTATTCTGTCCCGCCCAGTAGGCGCCAACGCCCACCGCCACCAGAATCAATCCGAATGCCAGCCACCGGCGCATTAGCTGATCTCCTTAACTCGAATGCAGTCAGGCATATCCCCCAGAATGTAGCCGCCACTCCAGACCCTCGGCGGTTTTGTCTTGCCATTCCGCCGTGCTCGGGTTAAGGTTGAAAGTTGCGACAGGATCCCGGACATGAGCTTTCGATTGGGCGACACGATCGACGATTTCTGCGTTAAGTGTAAGAGGCTAACGAACCATCATATCGTTTCCGTGGTGGGTGACAATCCTGCCAAGGTGCGATGCTGTTCGTGTTACCACGACCACGACTTCCGCTTCGAACAGCCCGAACCCAAGAAACCCACCAAGAAGCAGATCGACGAAGAGAACGAGAAGGCTAAACTGCGCACCAGCGCGGACGATGGCGACGCAGCCGAAACCGAGGAAGAAGAGGAAGAGGAGGAAGAAACCGAAGACTTCCCTGACGTGGCGGACGAAGATTAGGCGTCATGCGCCCGGACAGTGTTGCTTGTTCCTTCTGTTTCCTTTCCGGCTGTGTACGATTCCGGCTCATCGGCGCGTCTCGCTATTGATTGCGTGAATCTATTGCAGGCCCAGGGCCATGCTGCCTTCATGGTGGGTGGATGCGTGCGCGACCGGCTGCTGGGTACAGTTCCTGCTGACTACGACATCGCCACCAGCGCCCGGCCTCCGCAACTGCTTCAGCTTTTTCCCGACGCCCAGGAAGTGGGCGTCATTTTTGGCGTGGTGCTGCTTCGCCGCGGTGAAGCCGAAGTGCAACTGGCCACATTCCGCAGGGAAGGCGTTTACGAGGATGGCCGCCGTCCCTCTGAACTGGCTTTCGTCGATGAACCCGCCCAGGACGCCGCTCGCCGCGACTTCACCATCAACGCGTTGTTCGAGAACCCTGCCACTGGTGAATTGCTCGATTTTTTCGGGGGCCAGCAGGATCTTCGCGCTGGCGTCATCCGTGCTGTGGGTAACCCCGCCCGCCGTTTTGCCGAAGACCACCTCCGTATGCTGCGCGCGGTGCGATTCGCGGCCCGCCTGGGCTTCAGTGTAGAAGAGCAGACGGCGACGGCCATACGCGTCAACGCCTCGCAAATCCATCGGATTTCGCAGGAGCGCGTTCGCGATGAACTCACGCGCATCCTCACCGAAGGCGGTGCCCGCCGCGGCCTCGAACTGCTGGATGGTCTTGGATTGCTTGCTGAGAGTCTGCCTGAAGCTAAGGCCATGCAGGGCGTCCAGCAGCCACCTGACTACCACCCCGAAGGCGATGTCTGGATCCATACGCTGCTGATGCTCGAGGCCCTGCACCGGCCATCCATCACCTTGGCCCTGGGCGTCCTCTTCCACGACATCGGGAAGCCCGAAACGCAAACCGTCACCGACCGAATTCGTTTCCATGGCCACGTTGAGGCGGGGGAGCGCATCGCCCGCCGTGTGATGGATCGGCTACGCTACTCCCGAGAGCAGTCTGAACAGGTGCAGGCCTTAGTGGCCAACCACATGAAATTCATGCACCTGCATGAAATGCGAGATAGCACGCGCAAACGGTTCCTGCGTCTGCCCCGCTTCCACGAACACCTGGAACTCCACCGAGTAGACTGCCTGTCGAGCCACCGCAAGCTTGGCAACTACGAATATGCACGGGAACTGCTTGAGGCGCTACCCGCCGAGGACCTGCGCCCCCAGCCGCTGTTGCGGGGCGCTGACCTCATTGCTTTGGGTTACCGGCCTGGTCCGCAGTTCCGCGAGATCCTCACCGCCCTCGAGGATCAGCAACTCGAAGGGCGCCTCGCCACACGCGAAGATGCCCTCGCGTGGCTCGCTAACCGCTACCCCCTCAGCCGTTGAGCAATCCTCAGTTCTTTGGGCAAACCTGCCTGGTTCCGCGCTCTGTCGTTCGATGCTTCACCAGTACACCAGCTACTGCGCCAATGCCCCCCGCATTTTCGCTTTGTCTCCTGGGGGCGGAAATCCATGAAGATTGTGCTTGCGGGCGCGGCGGGGTTGCTGTGCGCCGTGTTGGGTTGCGTGCTGGCGGGCTTCATCGCAGACCTTTGCGTCTCGTGGTATCACATCTCCGCCTTTGAAGGCGGCGCTGGCTACTACGTGGTGTTCCTGGCCTTGGGCGGGCTGGTGGCCGGACTGGGCATCGGCGTGGTGGCTGCCGGAGTGGTCCTGGCGCAGGGTGGTGGTCCGGGCAAAGCCTTCGGCGTCCCGCTTGCCATCGTCTTTGGCTGCGCATGCACCGCCCTGGCTTTGGCGTGGTTTTTCGGAGATGTTCCTCCCAAGCTGGGGGGTGACACGCTGCACGTCCAGGTGGAACTGCGCGCACCGGCGGGCTGGAGTCCGTCTGCCAAGGATCGCAAGGGAGAGACCTGGGTCTTCCTGCGCTCCGTCGACTTCCGAAACGTGGGTGGTCGCGCCGAGTACTGCGCGCCCGATTGGGATGAGATGCACGAAAGGGATGGGCGCCCTATCGTGCAGTGTACGCTCTTCCTTTTCCGCTCCAGCCCCAAGTGGGTGCTCGAATTCACCTTTGGAGGAAAGCAGGTTGTGAGCTTCCTCTTGCCGTTTGGCGGACGTCCCAAAGCGTCTGACGAAGCGTGGTCCGATTGGCTACCGCGCAACGGACCCAGCCCGGAAACCGGCGGCTTCGACTACCGCTACCGCCTTCTGCGTACGGGACAGTGGCAGGCCCAGCGCAAAGAGGCCGAGAGCGCGCGCCGCGCTGAGATCCAACGGCGATTCGAGGCACTCACTCCGGAAGCACCCCTCCGCGAGTGGCTGGAGTTTCGGCGGCAGCCCGACGACCACACCTATATGGTTACCCAGCAAATGCATGCCAATGTAGCCCGTGTATTGGCTGACCGCAGTTCAGAGTTCGTAGCCCTGTTCGGTGACGCCGACCCCAAACTCGCCCATAGTGCCATCGAGGCCCTGCCCATGGTCCGGCCTGCGTCCCACAATGCGATCGAGCCGATGCGCAGTGCCGCTCGCCGCATCGCTGCCGATATCCGCGCACTGGGCACTGTCGGCGAATCCCCAGAAGTCATCGACGAACAGGCTCTCGCACTGTACAACCGCTTCTATACCTGGGGTTACGGCTGGCAATGCCTGGTGTCGGATCTCGACATCGAGGCGCCGCCCGAGATGGCGGAGATTGTAGCCGCTGCCAGCGCGCATGAGAGCGTGTCCAGCATGGACGCACTGGCATCTCTAGCCGGCCAGTTTGAGCGCGAATGGCGGCCCGCCCCTGCGCTTCCGCCGCAGCCTTAGCCATGAGGAAGCCCGAAACGGCGCAATTGGCCAGCCGGGTGCGTCAGCGCCCGGCCAAACCAAACGACGCGAAGCGTCCAAGGAGCGGCTGCCAAATTGTGCCTGCTTCACTAGCCTCCGGGGCCACCGGAATCGTGTGAGACCCGGCCCAGCCCAAATGGAGCAGTTGGCGTGCTTTGGAATTTCTGTGACTTACACGAACCACCCTCGAATTTCCATGCTACACTTACCCATCCCATGAGACTCCTTGCAGTCCTCTTTCTCGCCCTGGCCCAGGTGGCAGCGCAGTCAGCGTTGCATCCCCTCGACGGACTCACCACTTCCGAATACTGGACGGTCTACGAGACTCTCCGTTCGGAGGGACACGTCACTCCGGAGACGCACTTTGCCAGCGTCCTTTTGCGTACGCCCGACAAGGCATCGGTACTTTCCTGGAAGCCGGGAGACCCCGTTGCCCGCCACGCGGATGTTGTGCTGAACCGAGAGGGTAAGACCGTCAGCGCCACCATCGATGTTGCCGGAAAGCGTGTCATGCAAATTGGTGAGGTCTCGGGGAAGGCACCCTTTGTAAGCAGCGAAGGTTCCTCAGCCACCGAAGTGCTCGTCAAGGATGAACGCTTCGTGGAGGCAATGCGGAAGCGTGGCATCACTGACCTCCGGATGATTGATTGCTTTGCTGTCCCACTCAGTTACCACGCTTTCCCGGAACAGAAAGATCAGCGCATCGGCCTGGTTTCGTGCTCCACCAAAAACGGTGTCTATCACGGATGGGGCCGGTCGATTGAGGGATTGACGATTCTATTCGATGTCACCGGCAAGACTGTCGTCCGTTTCGAGGACAACGAAGTGATCCCGGTTGCCACATCGGACACGCGTTATGAGGAGATTCCTGAGAACCATAGGCCGCACTCCGCACCGATGCGTACGGAACACCCGATGGGTGCCGCCTTCCACGTCAAGGATGGCGAAGTGCAATGGCAGAACTGGCACTTCCGCTTCCGCATCGATCAGCGTATAGGCGTTGTTGTGAACCTTGTGCGTTACCTCGACGCGGGTCGTCAACGATCGATCATGTATGAAGGCAGCGTGAGCGAGCTCTTCGTCCCCTACATGGATACCGTCACCGGTTGGAACAACCGCGCGTTTATCGACGCCGGTGAGTTCTATGCGTCCGTGGGCTTCGTGCAACCTCTCCGGCCCGGCCTTGATTGCCCCACCAATGCGTCTTGGTTCCCCGGAGTCTTCTCCACCGAACGAGGGTCTCCGGTCATCCGCGACAACATGGTTTGCCTCTTTGAGCGGAATGTCGAAGGCCCTGCCTGGCGGCACACCGAAGGAGATCAGATCTATGGCCGTCCCACGCGCCAACTGGTGCTGCGCTCCGCCGCCGTCGTGGGCAACTATGACTACATCATGGACTGGCGCTTTGATCCGGACGGGACCATCGAAGTGGCCGTGGGCGCCACTGGCATCATTGAGACCCGGTCCACGAGGGAAGCGAAGGCGGCAGACCACGCGGACCACAGCCTGGAAGAGACCGGACAATTCGTCGGCGAGAATACGTTGGGGGTAAACCACGATCACTTTTTCTCGTACCGTCTAGATCTGGATGTGGACGGCCCGGCCAACAGCTTCATGGTGCATCGCATGGTGGAAAAGAAGCTCGTCGGCGACCCGATGCGAAAGTCCATCTGGGTGGCGAAGCCGTTCCTGGCGCAGCGGGAGCAGGATGCCATCATGAATATCCAGCTCGAACGGCCATCCATGTGGATGTTCATGAACCCCGCCGTGAAAGGTCCACAGAACTACCCCACTGCGTACGAGGTGATGCCGGGCGTCACGGCAAAGTCTCTGATGTCCGCCGATGACCCCATCCAGA
>JAHCHD010000049.1 GCA_026129915.1 Bryobacterales bacterium | reverse complement strand
TGGGCATGGGTTCTGTTTCCACGGCGAGAGTGCGGGCTGGTGGGTTGCACCGCTGACGCGGTGCCTCGGTTTGGGAAGGAAAGGGATCCAGCCGGGTGAACCGGCTGGCTAGTGTGCCCAGCATGGGCACGATCGAGTTGGCTGAGAAGTGCCAGCCGGAGGAGGTGACGACAACCGTAGCGAAGCGCAACGCCTAACCGTGAGGGGAAGCGGAAAGAAGCGTTTAGCAAACCCTTGGCCGCAGGAACACGAATCGGCAGTGAGGCCTTGTGCGGGCGACAAGCTGGCTAGCAACAGCGAAGTCCAATCGTCATCCGAGACGTATGGGGTAAAGTCGGGCGGCGTGAGGGGAACGATCTTGCACCTTACCTGGGGAGATCTCCGGGATGAGAGTCCCGGAGAAGTCAGCAGATGACCGTTGGCGGTGGGGGCGGGGGTTGGGGATTAGGGATTAGGGATTAGTTTTGTGCGGAGGGCTGCAATTGAGCGAGCCCCTGAGCGAGGTGGAGCTCTCTTAGAGGTCCATCTTTCGAGTTTGAGGAACGAGCCAGGACATAGAGGAATTTGGCGGCGCTCTGTCGCAACACAGCTTCGATATCATCCCAGAAGACTTATCCTCCCAGTAGCTTCGTAACGTCCGACCAGACCTTGTACCCGTGGTTGGCGAGTTGTAAGCCGAGCCAGAGCGTGAACTCGTTGTTCTCCGGATTCACCTGGCCAACGAGGATGGTGTCGCGCACCGGCTTGGCTGGTGGCAAAATTGCTCTCTCTTGGACAGGTTTGTTCATGGGGTCAGCAGGCTACCGATTCGGACACGATAACATTCACATCCATGTTCAGGAGTCCTGTCCAGCACGGAGGCTGAAGAATACTGCGAGATTCCGCGCTCCATGGACGACGCTAATCACCTCAATGGGCCTGGCTTCCCAGACATACGCAACAACGTATGAGTAAAAGTTCCAGAAGCGGTACTTCCGGCTCAAGAGTTCGTCGTGATAGTGGCCGATGCCGGGAGACCTTCCTAAGCTCTGAAGTCCCTCGTAAAACTCCAGGCGGAGACGCTCTGCGGTGTCCGGGCTATCCTCGGCGATGTCGAGAAGTATCTGTTTGAGGTCACTTTTCGCCTCTGGCGTGAGAAGGAAGAGCCATCTCACTGATTAACAGCCTTGTTGCGTCGGCGCTCTTCGATCATGTCGCGAAGCTCATCGAATACCTCATCACCGTCGAGCAATTCGCCACGCTCGGCCTGAGCGGCACCGCGCTCAAGTTTCGCCTTCAACTGCTGGAAGGCTTCATCGCGTTCGCGCTCCTGGCGTTCGAGCAGACGAAGGGCTTCGCGCACAACTTCGCTCGTCGTCTGGTAGCGCCCGGACTTGACGCGGCTCTGGAGGAAGGCATCGAGTTCAGGGGTGAGAGAGACGTTGACGGTAGTGCGGTTTGTACCCATACCCAAACCTAACCCGTGTAGCACATTGTGTCAAGTTGTGACAGAAGGACCCTGGGGGCGGGCCACAGGGCACTCCGAATTGAGGCAGTCAACAGGCTCAAAGGTTTAGGTTTGAGGGGTTTACAATGTCCGATAAAATCTGTCACCAGACATTGAAGCGTGGTAGAAGGGCTCTGTTGCGGAGGGTTTCTGGATGGTCACGGAAGCAGGCGCGTTACGAAGGCCAGAAGGAACGGAGTTACGGTGACAGCACGGGTTCATTGCGTATGAAACACCTGGCTAGGCACTATCGGTCGCTGACGCGACGTTCGGATGCGCCAGGGATGGGGCAGGCTGGGCGATTGCTTCGGCGGGGTTCGCGATTGGCCAGGAGGTGTTGCCGAATGGATTGGTGCGCTGGTGGGAAATGCCGCGTTGGCATTCCAACAGGAGTTGGCCCCCTCGAAGGTGCGTTTCGAGGTTGAGGCTGGCCCGATCGCCCCCGATGGCGAAGATGGCGTGTGCGGCGTAGCGAGTGCGGAAGATTGGGCCACCCGTCGGTTGAGGCCGACGGGGTGCGCTAGAAGTCCCAGGTGGCGCCGATCACGACGCGCCTCATTTCTACCGGACCGTAGACGTAGGCCGAGTCCCGTAGCGGTCCCCGGTCGAGGTCGGGTTGGTAGCGGTCTCCTACATTCTGGGCATTGGCGAAACAGCGCAGCAGCGTGCGTTCGCCCAAACGGAAGGTGCGGCTGAGCACCAGGTTGAACACCATGAAGGACCGGCTTCGCTCCAGTCGATCCTCATCAATGTACCCGGCGTAGTGTGGAACCCGCATTGATCCGGTGTAGTCGCTGGTAACCACTGCCTCCAAACCGGCTGGGAGTGACCAGTCCGCACTCAGGAACCCGTGTTGACGCGGAGTCCGGAAGAAATCCCGCGAACCGAATTGAGGCTCCGGGTCATGGAACCGGGCGGTCTGCCAGGTGAATCCCCCGCGGAGGCCAAGGCGGCGGTGAAGGCGAGATTCGCCGTCCATCTCGAGACCGGAAACGGCGGCGTCCCCCGCATTCATACGGAGTAGCTGGCGGAAGCCGGAATCTGCTTCGGTGGTCTCCTCTAGTGCAAATACGCCCCTGAGGCTGGTTCGGAACCAAGAGACCCCAAGGCGTGCGGATCGTTGCCCGATGCGCGCGGTGTAGTCCAGACCGGACGAGTAACTCACTGACCGTTCCTCGCGCAACCCGGCGCCATTCTGAATCAGGAAGCCCTCTCCGCCAACCTGCGCAATATGGAGATCCTCGTCGAAAATGCCCGGCGCGCGGAAGCCCGTGGATACCGACGCTCGCCATGTGAGGCGCTCCCCCATGCCCAGGCGGAAGCCCGCGCGCGGGCTGAGGATCATCCGATCGACGGTGTTGGCCATGTCGGCGCGGATGCCGCCGATCAGAGTCAAACCCGGCTTCACCCGCCATTCGTCCTGGACGTACAAACCCTGGTTACGAAAGGTTCCGCCCAGCCGCCGGTTGTATGCGGGCGCGATGTCGTTCACTTCCTCGTTCGAGATCTGGTAGCCGCCCAGGATGGAGTGTTCCCCTTGCTGCCGGCCCACTTGGCCATCGCTCACCCACAAAGGGTTGTCGGTGAATCCGTATGCGTTCGGATCCATGCCAGAGCCATAGTAGGTGTGGCGCGTGAGGTTTGCAAACGAGCCGCGGACGCTGTAATAGGTGTTGGCGTTTAGGGTCTGATTCCAACGAGCGGTGGCCGAGTGGCGGCGGCTGTTCGCCATCTCGGTGATGTAAGTCTGCTCGGGGGGCAGGTGGAACTGGTCGCCGCCCCGCCGGAACTCGTCCATCACCGTGTAGTTCCCTGAAAGTTTGCCAAGCCCGTCGAGGAAGCTCCGGTAGACCGATGCGCCGCCCGATTGCAGTTCCCGGCGGCCGAGGTCAGTAAATCCATCGCGATCGCGGTCGATGTGAGTTCGCTGGACTCCGCGGTAGTAGAGGTCTGCGCTAAGGCTCCCAGGAAGGGTGACAAGCTGGGCGGAAGCGCCATACTGCTGCTCCGGGCGCCCGCCGTGCCAGCCTGTCATGGTGTCCAGCCGGAATCGATTCTCCACGGGCTCACGGCGGATCAGATTGATGACGCCGGCCACTGCGTTGGGACCGTAAAGTGCGGAATTGCCGCCTTTTACGACTTCCACCTGCTCAATGAACGCGGCGGGAATCTGTTCCAAACCATAGACGGCGGCGACTCCGGAATAGGTGGGCAGCCCGTCCTCCAGAACCTGGGTATATGGGCCTTCGAGTCCATTCATTCGCAGTTGCACGAAGCCGCAGTTCTGGCAGTTCATTTCCGTGCGAACCCCAACGATGGTAGCCTGCAGCGCCTCCGCCAAGTTGGTTTTGGCCTGCGCATCCACGAGCCTGGCCGAAATCAGATTCGTGCGCAGCGCAGCCTCCGAGGATAGACTCTCCCTGCCTGTGGCAGTGACAACGATCGCTTCTTCCACCACGGTCCTCGGCTGCAGGGTGATCTGGAGTTCCGTCACCTCGCCCGCGTACAACGTAATCGCTGCCGTCAGATGAGGGTGGAAGTTATCCGCTTCCGCGCGTATCCGGTACTGCCCCGCATGTGCGATGGATAGGCTGGCACTGCCCTGCTGGTTGGTCATTATCCGGAGGGTTCCGGGAGATACCCCAACGATGCTGCCCGGCAGGGCCGTTCCCGAGGCGTCACTCACTTGGACTACTAACACCGCGGGCGGGCGGCTGTCGGCCTCGGAGGACGGCGCCGCGGGCAGGAGGCAAGACAGAAGGAATGGCAGCAGAGCAACAAACAAGAGTATCCGATTCATTACTCTTCAAGACTAAATCGGTCCGAGATCCAAGTCAAGAGCTTATTGCAGATGATTTGCATCGAGGGAAGGGGCCGAAGGCAGTGCGCCAGGCCAAGAGGGTAGCAGCGGTGGCAACGATAGACGAAGGCGGCGCCATCCCCTCGCTCCGGACACGGGCCTTGCTACTCCGGGAGGCTGGTGAGCGAAAACAGCAGACGATTCAGATCGTCGTCGTCCAAGGCCGTGCGAATATGGCCCACGATTCTGCCCTGCCTGTCGACCACGACGGTAGTGGGGTAGACGCGACCCGCACCATAGGCTCTGGCTATCCGGGGGTTGCCAAGCACTACGTCATAATCTGCTGGCTGAACCTGAAGAAACGGTGTGACGGTGCGCCATCCTTGGCTATCCATGGCGACACCCACAATCCGAACACCGTGCGGACCCCACCGCTTCTGGGCGCGCGCAAGCACTGCAATTTCTGCCCGGCAGGGTCCGCACCAGGTTGCCCAGAAATTCAACAGCAGCAGTTGGCCCCGGTAGTTGTCGAGGGTGCGCAAGCCACCGTCGCGTGACGGCAATCGAAACGCGGGCGCCAGTTTCGCATTGTGCGTTCCCTGGTACTTGGCGGTGGCGGCGGGGGCCGAAGGTTGTGCTGCATGGGACAGCGGCAACAGCATCCCGAGGCAATGCAGGATTAGGACAATGCAAACAGTTTGCATATATCCTCCCGCCCCAAGCATAGCAGCGAATTGGCTGGGATGACCTGATTTCGCACTGGAACTGAGGGGGAGGGCTGGTTCCAACATGCGAGGACGCGTGCTGAAACCAGACCCGAGGCGTTCCAAGCTGGTGTGCCGGGGAGCGCATGCTCCCCGGGAATCAGAAAGTGAACCGCAAGCCAAACTGCATCTGGCGCGCGGGAATCTGGGTAGCCGTGATGCGGGCTGCCTGCGGCACGGAGATGTTGTTGTTGGGGCGTGCGAACTGTGCCGAGTTAGTGAGGTTGAACATTTCCCAGCGGAACTCAAGATTGCGCTGCTCGCCCATGCGGAAGTTCCGGCTGACCATACCGTCCATGCTTGTCAGACCGGGACCCCGCAGTACGTTCCGTCCGGAATTGCCGAAGGTGAAGGGCGCCGCCGGAGCAAACGCGCCGACGTCGAACCAGCGGTCGATATTTCGTTCGCTGCCAGACAGGTTGCCATCGCGCAGGCGATCGGGACGCGGCGGTCCGGTGGTGTTGGCTGGGTTCGGCGCCAGGGTGGGCGAAAAGGGAAGGCCAGTTTGCGCGCTGAAGATGCCAGCCAACTGCCATCCGCCGAGGATGGCGCGGGCTACCGGATTGCCGCCGAGGAACCCGTTATCCCGGCCCATCGGCAGATCCCAGATGGCGCTGGTGACGGAGCGGTGGCGGACGTCGGTGCCGCTGGGGCCTTTCTCGGCCGCGATGTTGTATGGGTTCTGCGGCTGCACCGGACCGTTGCCAGTATCCTCACCATTCACTGAATTATCGATGCCGTGGCTCCAAGTATAGGAACTCAGGATGGAGAAGCCCTGGCTGAAACGCCGCTCGAGCTTGGACTGCAGCGAGTGGTAGGTGGAGTGGGCAAATGCGGAATTCAAAGTGATGCCGCCGAAGGTGGGGAAGGGCCGCCGCGGGTTGATGGCGCCAGGGCCGGGGAGCGGGTCGTTGGCTTGGGAAAAGCCTCCGAGATAGTTGCTGCCTGACCCAACGTAGCTGACAGTAACTGCCATCTGGCCGGGCAGTTGCTGCTGCACCGAGGCATTCCACTGATACACGGTGCTCATGGGAAAGCGCTCGAGGACGGCGACGCCGTTGGGATTTTGCACACGGGAGGGATCAAGCGTGTCGGACGGGAATCCATTGGCTAGCACCAGTTGAGAGGTGTTCGCCGTGTTGGCGGTGGGGAAGGTAACCCCGATGAAATACGGGGGGTTGTTGGGCGCCATGTTGCCGATGGCTTGCCAGCCGAGACCGCCGTAGAAGATCCCGGTGGCAACGCGGATCACCGTACTGTCGGTGGCCTGGTAGGCGAAGCCCAGGCGTGGCGCAAAGTTGTTGCGGTCGAGCTTTGAGAATGTCCGGCTGAGGATACTGTCGCCGGTGGCTGGCGCGATGCTGCCAAAGGTTGGGCTGGCGGGATTGAGATCGAAGTTCCCTTGCAGGTTCTCTTTTTCCCACATCGGCGTTTGCAGTTCATACCGCAAGCCGTAGTTGAGAGTGAGTTTTCTGGTGACTTTCCAGGTGTCCTGGACAAAGACGCCGTAGTAGTCGTTGCGAAGGTCACCGAACAGGAGGGAGGTAAGGGTGGCTGTGTTGGTGAGGCCCAGCAGGAGGTCCGCCATACCGGAGCCGATTCCCTGCCCCGGAACGCGGGCGGTGAACTGGCCATTGAAGCCAAATGTGCCGCGCGCGCTGCTGGAAGTGGCCGCGAAATTTCCCGTGCGGCGGTAATCTCCGCCGAACTTGATGGTATGGTTTCCCTTCACCCAACTGGCGTTATCCACGATCTGCAGGACTCCGGTTCGCTTGGGGTTGGGGGCAAAGGTACGGTCGCCCAGTGCGGAAAAGCCAGCGACGGTGAAAGTGGGCAGGCCCGTGAGTCCCTCACGCGCCGGCACTCCGCGAATACCGAAATCGTCATAGAGGGACCTTTCCGCGGGGGACAATTGATCTGACTCGTTGCGGCTGAAGCCGAGCCGGAACTCGTTCACGGCCGCGCTAGACACCAGACGGGTGTAGTTGCCCACAAGCGACCACGCTTCGGGCAACTGTTGGAGGGGGAACTGGTCGAAGCCGGAACCTCCATTGCCCGGGGAGGCAAACACGCTTCCGCGCGAGATCTCGCGGCGATTGATGCTGCCGCGCACAAACATGCTGTCCTTGTCGCTAAAGCGATGATCCACGCGGGTATCGAACTGATGATCGTCGTCCGTCCGGCCGACGTTTGACGTGAAGTTGTTCACAAGCCCTGGTTGGTTCGGCGCCACATAGAGAGCGGCGAGCCGTTGGGCTACGGGGTCGAATCTCGAGACGGGAATGCGATTGCTGGCAAACTGCTGACGCTGCCCGCTGGCGAAGGTCGATGGGTCAAACACGTTCACTGAGCCGAAGTCTCCGCCAACCATGGCGGGCTGCGGCACGGTGGTGACCGTGGTGCTGGCGCCGCGTTCGATAGTTGCCTGGTAGCTGGTGAAGAAGAAAGTCCGGTCCTTCACGATGGGTCCTCCAAAGGTGCCGCCGAACTGGTTTCGGCGCAGAGGAGGACGGTCCAGCCCGGCGCGGTTGCTGAAGAAGTTGTTCGCGTCGAACTTGTCGTTGCGTACAAACTCGAAAGCGCTGCCGCTGAAGCGGTTGGTGCCGCTCTTGATTGCCACGCTGATGACGCCCCCCGCGGCGCGGCCGAACTCGGCGCCGTAGTTCGCGGATTCCACCTTGAATTCCTGGATGGCGTCAATCGAAGGACGAATGGCCTGGGCGGAGTTCGTGTCGGTACCCAGGATGTAGTTGTTATTGTCGAGGCCATCCACGAGGTAGACATTTTGAAAGGTGCGGTGGCCATTGAGGGTGAATCCGTCCGCGGCCCGCGAGCCAACGTTTGGAGTGGCGCCGGGCATCAGTGTCGCCAACTGGGAGTAGTTTCGGCCATTCAGCGGCAGGGTCACGATAACTTTGTTCTCGACTACCTGGCCGACGGAGGTATTCTGCGATTCCAACAGAGGGGTGGTATCACTTACCTCCACGGTCTCGGCGACGTCACCCAGCCTCAGGACGAAATCCGCCTGAAGGCGCGCCTGGACATTGACCGCCAGATTCGTGCGCAAAGAGCGAGCAAACCCGGCAGCCTCGACGGATAGCTCATACGTACCGGGAACTACGGCGGCAATCACGTAGTTGCCGGTCTCAGAGGACTGGGCGCGGTAGGTGGCGCCAGTAGCCGGGTTGCGCAGGGTGACGGCAGCGGCGGCGACGGCTGCACCGGAAGGGTCACTCACAAACCCTGTAACGGTGCCGGTATCTGTTTGGCCAAAGGCCAGTACGGCAGCAAGGGCGGCTAGCAGGATGTGGCGAAGAAGACGCATCATAAGACCCCCAACAAGGTAGATCTTCTGAGTATGTCTACTGAGGTGTCTGCTTTCAACGTGAATTCACTGTGAAAGCTGGCTTTTCACACTTGCAGTCACACTTGCAGGAAGCAAGGGAAAGCAACTCTGGCGGAGATTTGCGTCCAGTTGAACTGTGCCGGTGCCGATCTGGCGACAGTCATCGCTTCCCCGAATTCGATTGCATTTGTTAACGACACTCTATTTTCTGTCGCTGGCTTATCGTGCTGGCCTTAGGGGCGGGCTGTTGGGGCGTGACCGTGGAAGGCGAAACTGAGGTCAAATTCTGTCTGCGGTTCGCGAACTCCCCCAGGTGGCTCGACGGGTGCGATTGCTTCGACCGCGAGGCGCGACGGCCTCGCGGGACGGATGCAGATGAGCTGCATTGGACGGTCAGACGGTGGGTTAACTGGCAATGGAGGCGGCGAGGCAGCGGCGTTTCCGGGTAATCTAGAGCATTGTGCTTTTACTTGTTGTGATTTCGGGGTTTGCTCTGGCCGTGGCTGCGCCGTGGCTAAGCCGGATTGCGGGTAAGCATGGCGGCAACCTGCTGGCGATGCTGCCCGCGGTACTGTTCGCCTATTTCCTTGGCCTGGTGCAACCTGTTACGGGCGCTGGACCCATTAGCGAAATCACCCGCTGGGTGCCTACCCTTGGCGTGGATCTCTCGTTCCGGGTGGATGGCCTTAGCCTGATTTTCTGCCTGCTGATTACCGGGGTGGGCACAGCGGTGATTGCCTACACGGGAGCCTATCTGGCGTCTCATGAGCAGCTGGGGCGCTTGCAGGCTTACCTGCTGGCGTTCATGGCGTCGATGCTTGGCCTTGTGCTGTCAGATAACTTGCTGGCGCTGTTTGTGTTTTGGGAATTGACAGCCTTCACTTCCTATTTGCTGATCGGCTTCAAGCACCACGAGGACAAGTCGCGCGGATCCGCGCTGCAGGCGATGCTGGTGAACGGGCTGGGTGGACTCTGCTTGCTTGCCGGCGTGATTCTGCTCAGCAACATCGGCGGCAACACCAGCATTGTGGCGCTGATTGGCCAAGCCGATGCGATTCGGGCACATCCGCACTACCTGGCTGCGCTGCTGCTGGTGCTGATGGGGGCATTCACGAAATCAGCGCAATTCCCCTTCCATTTCTGGCTGCCCGGCGCGATGGCCGCACCGTCGCCGGTGAGCGCTTATTTGCACTCGGCCACGATGGTGAAGGCAGGCGTTTACCTACTGGCGAGGCTTAGTCCAGTGCTGGGGATGACGCCGGAATGGGTGGGCATTATCGCTCCGATTGGCGCACTGACGATGCTGATTGGCGCGGTGATGGCGTTCTTTCTTACTGACCTGAAGCAGATTCTGGCTTACACCACCGTCAGCATGCTGGGCGCGCTGGTGATGCTGGTAGGCATCAATACCCAGGAGTCGATGGCCGCGGCCATGGTACTGCTTATTGTGCATTCGCTCTACAAGGGGACGCTGTTTTTGGTGACCGGCTCCGTGGAGCATGGCGCGGGCACGCGCGAGATTGGAGAGCTGGGCGGGCTTCGCAGAGCGATGCCCCTGACGGCCGCCATTGCTTCGATTGCGGCGTTGTCGATGGCTGGGGTTCCACCTATGCTGGGCTTCATCAGCAAAGAGCTATGGTATGAGTCCAGCTTGCAGCTCGCACTGGGCGGGATCCCGCTGGTAGCGGCCAGCGTGGTGGCGAACGGGCTGGGCTTTGCACTGGCGGGTGTCGTGGCCTATGGCGTGTTTTTCGGAAAGCCCGCCCACCCTGACCCGCATCCGCACGACCCCAATTTCGCGATGTCGGCGGGTCCTCTGCTGCTGGCGGGTTTGGGCCTGGTTGCCGGTTTGTTTCCAGGTTTGCTGATTGAGCCGCTCACGGGTGCAGCGCTAACGGCCATGGCTTTTGACGCCTCGCATTACCATTTGGCCCTGTGGCACGGAATTAACCCGGCGTTTGCACTTAGCTTGTTGACGTTTGCGCTGGGCGCCGCATTGTATACCGGTCGCGAGCGGGTGGTGGCGAACCTAGGCCGATTGGCGGGGATGGGCCGCTATGGTCCCAAGCGCCTGTACGAGCTAAGCATTCAGAAATCGCTTGCCTATGCGCGCTTTCAGACGAACCTGTTGCAGTCTGGCTATCTGCGCAGCTACGTGATGGTGGTGGTGCTTACCAGCGTTGTGATGGTGGGCCTTTCCGTTACGTGGGACAAGGTGCAATCGATTGTGGTGCCGGCGCTGGATGTGCGCCTGCACGAAGTGCTGCTGGCGGTGGTGATTCTGGGTGCGGCCCTGATGATGGCCCGCATCGGCGCGAGCTTGGCAGCGGTTGCCGCCCTTGGTGTGGTGGGCTACGGAGTGGCGCTGATGTTCTACCTGTTCAGCGCCCCTGACCTTGCGATGACGCAGCTTTCCGTGGAAACGCTGAGCGTAATTCTGTTTGTTCTGGTGCTGCGAAGCCTTCCGGAGGCGAAGAGCCTCTCAAGCCGCTCCACGCGGATTCGAGACGCGCTGGTGGCGGCCACGGCTGGCGGATTGATGACGCTCTTCCTGCTGATTGTGCTGTCGGAACCCTTTCAATCCAGGCTCTCCGGCTACTTCAATGAGAATAGCGCCCCGCTGGCCAACGGCCGCAACGTGGTGAATGTGATTCTGGTGGACTACCGTGCATTCGACACGATGGGCGAGATTACCGTGCTGGCGGTGGCCGCGATTGGCGTCTACGCCCTGCTGAAGATGCGCAAGGGAGAAGGAGGATCCCGATGAATTCGCTGATTCTCTCCACGGCCACGCGTCTATTGCTGCCGCTGATGTTGCTGTATTCGGTGTTCCTGTTGATTCGCGGACACAACGAACCGGGGGGCGGGTTTGTGGGTGGATTGGTGGCGGCATCAGCAATCGCGCTCATCAAGTTTTCATCCGGACTGGAACGCGCCCGCGCTGCCCTGCGCTTTGACCCGATAACCCTGGTGGGCACGGGGCTCCTGTTTGCGTTTGCCAGCGGACTGCTGCCGCTGGTGGCTGGAATGCCATTCCTCACTGCCTTGTGGTGGGACCAGAAGATTCCCGTTCTGCTGAAGGCGGGAACCCCGGTGCTGTTTGACCTGGGCGTTTACGTGCTGGTGGTGGGCGTGGTGTTGACGATGATCTTCGCACTGAGTGAGGAATAGGCTGACAGGAAAAATAGGCTGACACGGAAGAGTTATGGAAACAATCCTCGCAATTGTAATTGGCGGCCTCTACGGAACGGGCCTGTACCTGATGATGCGTCGGAGCATGGTGAAGCTGGTGCTGGGACTGGCCTTGCTGGCCCATGCCGCGAACCTGCTGATTTTTGTGGGGGGGCGGCTGGTGCGTGGCGTGCCTCCGCTGGTTGCCAACGGCGCCATTGCCCCGCCTGATGGTTCCGCCGACCCTCTGCCACAGGCTCTGGTGCTGACCGCCATTGTGATTGGCTTCGGCGTGCAGGCCTTTCTGCTTGTACTGCTGAAGAGAGGCTACACGCTGATGCGCACCGACGACCTCGACGATATGAGGACCACCGAGACATGAGGATCCCCAGACAATGAGCCTGCTGCTTGTATTGCCGGTGATCATCCCGCTCTTCACCGCCATCCTTGCGTTGCTTTGCTGGCGGCACATCAACGTGCAGCGAGGGATTGCGGTGGTTGGCGCCAGTTGCCTGATGGTGGCGGCTGTCACACTGCTGCTCACCATCTCTGACCGTGGAATTCAGTGTGTGCAGGTGAGCAACTGGCAGGCTCCGTTTGGCATTACGCTGGTGGCCGACCTTTTCGGAGCAGTGATGGTGGTGCTGGCGGCCACGAGTCTGCTGGCGGTAACCGTGTATTCGCTGGGGAGCGTGGGGCGGGCGCTGGAGGCGGTGGGATACTATCCCCTCATTCATGTGATGGTAGCGGGTATTTGCGGCGCGTTTTTGACGGGTGATGTGTTCAACCTCTACGTCTGTTTTGAGGTGACGCTGGTATCGTCGTTCGTGCTGATGGCCATGGGCGGCGAACGGCAGCAGATCGAGGGCGCCATCAAGTACGTGACGCTGAACCTGATGGCGTCAGCGATTTTTCTGGCCGCAATCGGCCTACTGTATGGCGTGGCGGGCACGCTGAATATGGCCGACCTGGCCACCGTGCTGGCCAATGAACCCCGACAGACATTGGTGAACTCCATCGCGATGCTGTTTATGGTGGGCTTCGGAATCAAGGCAGCGGTGTTCCCTCTCTTCTTCTGGCTGCCTGCCTCCTATCACACGCCGAACGTGGCCATCACAACGCTGTTTGCCGCGCTGCTCACCAAGGTGGGCGTGTATGCGCTGATCCGGTTCTTCACACTGATTTTTGTGGGGGACACGGGGCTGACGCACACGGTACTTCTGGTGCTGGCGGGCCTGACGATGATTACCGGCGTGCTGGGAGCAGTGGCGCAGACGGAGTTCCGCCGCCTGTTGTCGTTTCACATCATCAGCCAGATTGGCTATCTGCTGCTGGGGCTTGGGTTGCTGACGCACTTTTCCCTGGCCGCGGTGGTGTATTTCATGGGCCATGTGATTATTGCGAAGACGGCTTTGCTGCTGCTCAGTGGGGTTACCCAGCGGATATCGGGCACGTCGGAACTAAAGGAACTGGGAGGCTTCTACAAAGAGAGTCCGCTGCTGTCGGTTGTGTTCCTCGTTCCGGCACTGAGCCTGGCCGGCATACCGCCACTCTCTGGATTCTGGGCGAAATTTGCGGTGGTGAAGGCTTCACTGGAAGCGGAGCAGTATGTGATGGTGGTGGCCGCGCTGGCAGTGGGGCTGTTTACTCTCTACTACATGCTGAACGTATGGGCGGAAGTGTTCTGGAAAGACAGGCCGGTGGACCATCCGGTTGTGGCTAAGGCTCCGCTGGTGATGTGGGGCCCGATGGTTGCCATGGGCATCCTCACGCTTGGCATCAGTTTTGGCGTTGACCCGCTGTTCCAGTTGGCGAACCGGGCGGCCTTCCAGTTGATTGACCGGCAGGAGTATATCCGCGCCGTCCTGGGAGGGGCGCTTTAGCGATGCTGCTGATAAACATCCTGCTGGCGTTCGCGTGGGCGATGCTCACCGATGAGTTCACGGCATTCAACCTGGCCTTCGGCTTCGCTCTGGGGTACGTGTTGCTGGCCTTGGTTGTAGGTGCTGAAGAACCAGCCTACGCACGGAAGGCAAAGCAGATGGTGAGCTTCATCCTATTTTTCTGGAAGGAGCTGATTATCGCCAACATGCGCGTGCTGCGCATTGTGCTTAGCCTGCGGGGGGACCTGCGCGGCAAGCTCAGACCTGCCATTATCGCGTTCCCGTTGAAGCTCGAAACCGAGGAAGAAATCACGATGCTGGCTAACCTGATCACGCTTACGCCAGGGACGCTGAGCCTGGATGTTTCCGATGACCGAAAGTCACTCTACGTTCACGTGATGGATGTGCGTGAGGTGGAGGATTTCCGCAATGATACCCGGCGCGGATTTGAGCGCAAGGTGCGGGAGGTCTTCGAATGACTCTGCAAGTCTTTGCTCTCTACGGGATTCTGCCTTTGCTGATGGTGGCCTTTCTTGTGGGATGCGTGCGGATGGTGTTAGGGCCGACGTTGCCAGACAGAGTGGTAGTGCTGGAACTGCTGGCGTCGCTAACGGCTGGCATTATCTGCGTGTACGCCATCGCGCGGGGGCAAGCAGGGTTTCTGGATGTGGCTATTGTGCTCGCGTTGATCTCATTTTTGGGAACGATTGCGTTTGCCTTCTACGTGGAGAATCACGGTCGTGACAATCGCTGACATGATTTCGATGGCTCTGTTGAGCTTTGGCACGTTGCTGATGCTGGTGGCGGCATTTGGCGTGGTGCGAATGCCGGACGTCTACCTGCGCCTGTCCGTTGCCAGCAAGGCATCCACGCTGGGGCTGGTGTTTCTGGTGGTGGCGGTGCCGCTATCGTTGAACGACCTGGGGACGCTAAGCCGGGTGGCCGCGGTGGTGCTGTTTGTATTCCTCACCGCGCCGGTGGCGGCGCACATGATTGGCAGGGCGGCCTACGTAGCGGGCGTACCGGTTTGGAAGGAAACCATTCACGACGACCTGAAGGGCAAGTACCACCCGGATACCCGCGCCCTTGCAAGCCAGACGGAGTCGCACGGCTCAGACCAGGAATCGAGCATGCACCCGCCGGAATCCTCCAATGCTTCACAGGGCGCGGGTTGAACCAGCCACCTGAGCGTGTAGGAATGGCTGTCGACGAGAAGCGCAGAAATATTCCTCGGGGCTGCGCCTCCGCTCCGGTTGAGGCGGTGTTTGCAATCTCTGCCTTGCGGTACGAGGCCTCGTCAGAGTCTGGTTTGCCGTGCAGTTCTCTTCCCGCTTGGCGTTGAGCGCGCACACGTTGCGTACTTGGCACGCCTCGCAGTCTTCAGCAGAATCGCTGAATGCATCCATCGCCGCGAATCCTCCGGCCGCTCCATCCCCGCGCCAGTTACAGGCTTCCTGTTCCCAATTGCGACGTCGCGTGTCGAGTGGGGGTGAGGCCACTCATGCTGTACCAAGTTGAACGTATAGAAGACTGTTCGCGAAGATACAAGATTTCGCTTGCATTCGTCTGCAACAGGTGCTAATTTTCTAGCAGGATGAGTGCTAAAAAATTAGCAAGCGAACAGAAAAGCGCCGCTGGTGACAAGTTGTCGCGCCGGGAGCGGGAGATTCTCCACATCCTGTATCGCCACGGCCGCGCGACGGCGTCCGAGGTGCAGGAGGCCCTGAGCGAGGCTCCAAGCTATTCCGCTGTGCGGGCTATGCTTCGCATTCTGGAGGCGAAGGGTCACGCGACGCACGAGCAGGATGGGCAGCGATATGTTTACTTGCCGGCTGTATCGCATGAGCGCGCCAAGCGCTCGGCGCTGCAGCATGTGCTAAGGACCTTTTTTGACAATTCCGCCGGGCTGGCCATTTCGGCACTGCTGGAGGTTCCTTCAGCAAAGCTCAGTGAGGGAGACCTGGACCGGATCTCCGCGATGGTGGAGAAGGCCCGAAAGGAGGGCCGCTGAAATGGATGCGATGTGGCTGCTTGTATCTTGCGCATGGAAGGCAGCGCTGGTGGTGGCGCTGGGAGCAGCGCTATTGCGAATGGGACGCAGCGCTTCAGCAGCTGAGCGGCATGCCGTTTGGGCTGCGGTGATCGTGGCATTGCTCGCGCTGCCAGTGCTCTCAGTTCTGTGGAGCAGAGTTCCCCTGGCCCTTGCCGGTGAGGGCAGCGTGGCCCAACAGGCCCTGATGATGGCAGACGGATATCTGATGGTGACGGTGCTAGCGGGGAACGGAGATTCCGCGGTCGCCGGTATGCGATGGGTTTGGATGATCTGGATGCTGGGTGTGGTGGCTACGCTGGTTCGTCTGCTGTTGGGATACGCATTCGCATACCGCTATCTGCGCGGATCCAAGCCCCTCGTGATTGGAGAGTCCTGGTGGCGCGGACGGGCTCCCATCCTGGTGTCGCCCACGGCGCCGGTGCCAATGGCGGTGGGCATCCTGCGCCCGACGGTTGTACTGCCGTCCACTGCAGTGCGCTGGGATGCCCAGTTGCTGCGCCGGGTGCTGATTCACGAGGCTGAGCACATTCGCCGGAAGGATCCGCTGTGGAAGCTGCTTGCTTCGGTTACCGCAAGCCTGTACTGGTTCCATCCGCTGGTGTGGGTGGTGATGCGGGAGTTCGCCACCGAGCGAGAGCTTGCCTGTGACGATGCAGTACTCGCGGCGGGCGGCAAACCCTCACAGTACGCGAGCGATCTGGTTGAGTTCGCCAAGAAGTCGATGGCATGGAGTGTGCGGGCAACTGTGATCCCCATGGCGTCGCCGACTCGTCTGGAACTGCGTATTGAAGCGATTCTGAATGAGTCAAAACCTCGACAAGTCTTTAGGAGGACTACGGTCATGATGTACACAATCGTTCTAGCATTGCTTCTGCTGCCGCTTTCGGCATTGCAGAGCGCCGCCGCTGCGAACCCGACGCCGCGATCAGATGCAACTCCTGCCGCGGTAGCGCAGCCGGCTGCGCAATCTGGTGAAGAACCGGGCGTCATCGATGTGAGTGGAAGTGTCCAAGCGCGGAAGCTGATTAAGAAAGTGAACCCACGCTATCCCGCGGAAGCGAAGGCCGAAGGCGTGAAGGGCCTTGTGCGGATCAAGGTTCGCATCAACAAGGAGGGCGCGGTTGCGGAGACGGAAGTGGAGCAAAGCCCGGACGCACGGTTGAGTACGGCGGCCGTGAACGCCGTCAAGCAGTGGGTTTACGAACCCACCCTGCTCAATGGAAAACCGGTGGAAGTCCTTGCCACTATCGATGTCAATTTCTCGCTTAAGTAGGCTTCGCTGACCAGACAAAACACAAGCGAGGCAGGCGAGGCGCCAAAGCGCCTCGCCTGCCTCGCGATAGAACGATTGATGCTTCCTAGAACTTCTGCTTAAAGGCCTTCTTGCCAGCATACTTGGCAGTGCTGCCCAGTTCCTCTTCAATGCGCAGAAGCTGGTTGTACTTGGCAATGCGATCCGTGCGGCTGGCCGAACCGGTCTTGATCTGGCCCGCGCCGGTGGCGACGGCGAGGTCGGCGATAAAGGTATCTTCGGTTTCGCCCGAGCGGTGCGACACCATCGAGGTGTAACCCGCGCCGGCTGCCATCGACATCGTATCCAGCGTTTCGGTAAGGGAGCCAATCTGGTTCACCTTCACCAGAATCGAGTTTGCCACACCCTTTTCGATGCCCATCGACAGGCGTTCTACGTTCGTTACGAACAGGTCGTCACCCACCAACTGGATTTTGGAACCCAGGGTGTCGGTCATCAGCTTCCAGCCGTCCCAGTCGTTCTCGTCCATGCCATCTTCGATGGAGATGATGGGGTACTGCGCACACCAGCCGGCCCAGAACTCCACCATCTGTTCCGAGGTACGGAAGCTCTTGTCGCTCTTTTTGAAGACGTAGCCCTTCTTTTCCTTGTCGTAGAACTCGCTGGCAGCGGGGTCAAGCGCAAGGCTGATCTGTTCGCCCGCCTTGTAACCGGCCTTCTCGATGGCTTCGAGAATCACCTGGATGGCTTCCTCATTGCTCTTGAGGTTGGGGGCAAAGCCGCCCTCATCGCCCACGGCCGTCGAGTAGCCCTTGGCCTTCAGCACGCCCTTCAGGGAGTGGAAGACTTCAGCGCCCATGCGCAAGGCGTCGCGGAAGGTTTCGGCGCCATGCGGGGCAATCATGAACTCCTGCGGATCCACGGAATTGTCGGCGTGCGCGCCGCCGTTCAGGATGTTCATCATCGGTACGGGCAATACGCATGCGGAAACGCCACCCAGGTACCGGTACAGCGGAATCTGCAGGTAGCTGGCGGCGGCGCGAGCAGTGGCCATCGAGACAGCCAGGATGGCGTTGGCGCCCAGTTTGCCTTTATTGGGTGTGCCATCCAGTTCCAGCATCGCGCGGTCAACGATCTGCTGTTCGAGCGCGTCCATCCCCGCCAAGGCATCGGCGATTTCGGTGTTGACGGCCTTCACGGCGTTCAGCACGCCTTTTCCGAGATAGCGGCTCTTGTCGCCATCGCGCAACTCCACGGCTTCATGTTCGCCAGTGGATGCGCCGGATGGGACCGCGGCACGGCCCAGCGTGCCGTCTTCCAGAATTACATCTGCTTCGACGGTGGGGTTTCCGCGGGAATCCAGAATTTCCCGTCCGATAATCTCTACTATTGTGCTCATGGGCGATATCCTCCAGGGATCTTGCGTGGCATTCCGGCAAATTCAGGGTCGGGCACACATCCAAAGGGCGCCGCTGCCGGGCACGCACATCACCTTCTATTGTGACGCAGCCAGCCCGGAAACGCACACAACAGACCCGTTGATGTGAATTTCCGCTGAACCGGCGCATCCGGCGGTCGTCAGGTTAGGTCCGCAGGGTCCAGCTAGCAATCCCCCAAAGTCGCGCGAGCCGTTTCGCCAGCGCCGCGTCCGCGCGGAGTCCCGAGGCGTCATGTTAGCATCCCATAAGGATATGCATCACGTTGTCATACTTGGATCCGGTTGTGCAGGCCACACCGCCGCCATCTATTCATCTCGCGCCAATCTGCAACCCCTCGTCATTTCCGGCCATGAACCCGGCGGACAGCTTTCGCTCACCACCGAAGTGGAGAATTTCCCCGGCTTCGTGGAAGGCATCATGGGCCCGGAGCTGGTAGAAAACATGCGCAAACAGGCCGAACGCTTCGGCGCCACTTACCGTTCCGGAACGGTGACCGAAGCCGACCTCAGCCAGCGCCCATTCCGCCTGAATGTCGATGGAGAGTGGATTGAGACGCAGTCCTTGATTGTGGCAACAGGCGCCTCCGCTCGCTGGCTTGACCTGCCGGAAGAGAAGAAGCTCATCGGCCACGGACTTAGTTCCTGCGCCACCTGCGACGGGTTCTTCTATCGCGACAAGGAGATCATGGTGATCGGTGGCGGCGATTCCGCCATGGAGGAGGCGAACTTTCTGACGAAGTTTGGCCGGCGGGTGCGTCTGGTTCATCGCCGGGAGGAGTTCCGCGCTTCGAAGATTATGCTCCAGCGGGTCATGGACAACCCCAAGATCGAGATCATCACCAACCATGTGGTGGCGACCGTCCATGACGTCGAGAAGGGCCACGTCACCGGGGTGACTCTGCGCAACGTAGTGACAGGCGAAACCACCGATTCGGAAGTCGACGGACTGTTCGTGGCCATCGGCCACATCCCCAACACCAAGGTCTTCAACGGGCAATTGGAACTCGACAACGATGGCTACATCGTGTCCCACGGGGGCGCGCGCACCAGCATCGATGGCGTCTTCCACGCTGGTGATGTGCAGGACAAGATCTACCGGCAGGCGATCACCGCCGCGGGCGCTGGATGCATGGCCGCCATCGAAGCAGAGCGCTGGCTAGGCGCGCATGGCATCCACTGAAGTCCGGCGACGAGACAGGACAAACACAAAAGGGGCGCTTCGCGGCTATGCGGGGCGCCCCTTTTGTTGGTGCTTGCCGCTAACGGCCAGCGGATACCTTGGTTACCGGCGCCGCTTCCGCCGCGGCAACCTGCTGTGCTGCAACGCTACGCAGCGAATTCTGGCCCTTGCGCGAGAAGTCCACGCTCTCCGCCAGGATGCGCATCGCTTCCTGGGGGGCGTGGAACCCGGTGCTGTTTTCTGCCTCTACAAAGTCCAAGTAAAATTGGGCCTTGCGCTGGAAGTCGCGCGCTGCCTTCAGCGCGGCGTCGGAGGCCCCCGCGCTTTGAGCTGCCTTGATGTCGGCGATCAAGTCCATCAGGGCATCCATCGCCATGTTTCGCGCGTTAAAGAAGCGTGTCTGAATCTCCTCCACGCGGTCTTTGATTTCCTGCTCCGGGAAGCGGTGGCAACCCTGGCAGGCGCGGTTGATGTTCAGCATCGGGCTGCGCACGTGGTGGTCAGAAATCTTCATGCCGCCTTCCCGCTTGTAGGGCATGTGACAGTCGGCGCAGGAGACGCCACTGCGCGCGTGAACGCCCTGGCTGTACATCTCAAATTCCGGATGCTGCGCTTTGAGTGTGGGGGCTCCCGTCTCTTTGTGGGTCCAGTCCTTGAAGTCCACCTCGTCGTAGTAGGCCAGCATGTTCTCTACCTTTAGGCCCTTGTGCCAGGGGTAGGTAAGGCGCTTCTCGGTCCCCTTGAAGTAATACTCCACATGACACTGGCCGCAGACGTACGTACGCATTTCCTGGGCGCTGGCCATCTTGTTGACGTCGTAATCCTTGATGCCCTGGCTGGCCTTGTAGTTTGCCAGGCCTTCGATGAAGGCAGGGCGGGTAATGCGCAGGGCCATGGTCTGGGAGTCGTGGCAATCGATGCAGGATACGGGATGTTCCGCCAGCTTGGTTGCTTCCGCATAGGGCAGTTTGTTCATCTCGTCGAAGCCCTTCATGATGTCTCCCTGGCCCAGGTTCTTGTAAATCAAGTAGGTGGACGCATGGCAGTTCAGGCAAGTACCCGGCTGGTTGAACTCCGTGACGCGGCGCGTGTTACGCTGGACGCTAAGCATATAGGCGTGGCCGCGCTCCTCGCGAAAATCCACACTGAAGGCATAGCCTGCCCAAATGGCGGCAAGGCGCGGGTCCTCCTCAATCTTGCTCTGTGTCATCACCACCTGATCTCCGGCCTGCGTCGGAGCCACGTGCATTGCTTCGGAGCCGCCGTAGCGTGTGCGCTCCATATCTACCGTGCGCTTGTAGGCGTCATAATGCAGCGGGAAATTCTTGCCCCACACGGCGGGGTCGCCGGTGTTATCGTCAATATCCACCACACGGACGAAGGTGTTCCGCGCCTCCTGCTTGCGTTCGAAGATATTCACCAACAGGGCGCTGAGTGCGAGCGTAACCAAGGCGGTGAGCGCCACAGTAGTAATCAGCATCCGGCTTAGGCTGCCGGTCTTGCCCGTCTTATCTTTTCGTTCGCTCATGCACTTGCTCCTAAAGGTGTCTGCGCGGAGGCCCTAGTCCGTTATTGGTGGCCCACCTGGTTGTGGCACTGGATGCAGTCAACTCCCTCGCCATGGACCCCCTCCATGGCGGCCACCATCGGCTGGTGGCACTTCACACACGCGTTGTTCGTAACTTCATAGTTGAAGTTGTTGATGCGGATGTTATCCGGAAACCAGCCCGTTGTGAATGCCAGCGAATGGAAGAAGCCATTGCGGGCCTTCGTATAGTATTTCGGCACGAATCCGGCCGGGCTATGGCAATCGTTACACACAGCCACATTGCCATGGCTGCTCTTCATCCAGCCGCTATGTTGCTCCCGCATCACGTGGCAATTCGCACAGGCGTCCGGATTGTTGGTCATGTACGACGCGCCTTGCGCGTAGCCAAATGTGAAGAGCCCCACACCCATGGTGAGACCCACGCCCATTGCCAAAGCGGTCCACCAAATCGGGCTGATGCCGAGAACGTGGGTGCTTGTTGTTGGTGGTTCGAGCTCGGCCATGGAGTTTCTAGCGTTTGTATCGCACTTGCACCTTCACTGCAAGGTAAACCGAAGGCGATTTCGTCGGATCGAGCCGGGATATCGGCTGCCTCCAGTGTAGGTGACCGAGTCTTGGTAGCGTTGTGACTTCGGTCACAGAGGACAGAAATCGCTTCCGCCCGAATGCCATGGCGCTGGGACTACAGAGTTCCACCTCCGAATAGTACAAATGTGACGCCGGTCACAGCACGGCCATTCCGTGTTAGGGAATACTATGGTTTCGGACGAAAGGCCATGCGGCTTGTCCGTAACATGCACCCGGCGCCAAACCCCTATGAGACGCTACCGAACGGTCCAGAAGCTGCTACTAACCCTTGCAGCCTTGATTGCTTTCCTCCTGCTGCCCACTGATTCATTCGGACAGGCCGCGCCTCCTGGTGATGCCACCACCGCCGCGGAGCCAGCGAAGAAGTCGCCTGTCGAGATCCACGGCAGCATCCGGACCCGCCTGGAGATGTGGGACTGGTTCGGCCACGGCCCGGAAAGCCGCTATGCCTTCTCCGGCAATATTCTGAAGCTAAATTTCCGGCAGACCAACAAGCACGTGGGATGGATGGCGGAACTGGCAGCGCCCACATTGCTAGGTTTGCCCGAAGATGCGCAGCAGCCCGGCGCCCGCGGGCAACTGGGGCTGGGCGCTACCTACTACGCGGCCAACGGCAGGACTCGCAACGCCAGCATGCTGTTTGCCAAGCAAGCGTACCTGCACCTTCACCATCTGGGGGCGAGCGAGCGGCACGGCATCCGCATCGGCCGCTTTGACTTTATTGATGGCACGGAGATGATGCCCAAGAATGCGACGCTTGCCGGCCTAAAGAGGACGCGCGTCCTGCAACGAATCCTCGGTTCCTTTGCCTGGACGCACGTCGGCCGCAGTTTCGATGGCGCCTACTACACCTACGACGCGCCCAACGCTAACGTCACCCTGATTGGTGCCACTCCCACCCGCGGCGTCTTCCAGACGGACGGCTGGGGCTGGAACCAGGTCGCGTTTGGTTATGGCGCTTATACCCGTCAGTACGGCACCTCCGCAAAGGCCTCGGAACTGCGCCTGCTGAGCATGTACTACACTGACTGGCGCAATGTCCTGAAGACTGACAACCGTCCGCTCGCAGACCGCAGCGCGGATCGCGAGCGCATCCAGATTGGCAGCTATGGCGGGCACTTCCTGCACGCCCGCGAAACGGCAGCCGGTACGGTGGACTTTCTGTTGTGGGGAATCGCGCAGTCGGGGTCCTGGGGACGGCAGTCTCACCTGGCTGGTGCAATCTCCGTCGAGTCCGGCTGGCAGCCGAAGGGGCTTCCCGCGCTGAAGCCTTGGCTGCGTGGCGGTTACTTCCGCTCCACCGGCGACAACAATCCAACTGACGGCAAGCACACCAGCTTCTTCCAACTGATGCCCACGCCTCGTCCTTACGCGCGCTTCCCATTTTTTGACTGGATTAACAGCGAGGACATCATGGCCGGCGTCGTACTGCGCCCCCACACCCGGGTGAACATCAGTAGCGAAGCGCATGTGCTGAACCTAAGTTCCCGGAACGACCTCTGGTACCTGGGTGGCGGTGTCTTTCAGCCATGGACCTTTGGCTACGTCGGGCGCCCCAGTTCCGGCCAGCGCGGACTGGCGAACCTCTACGACATGAGTGTCGATGTCCGGGTGAGCAAAGGGCTGGCGATGAACTTCTACTACGGCAGGGCACAAGGCCGCGGGGTCACCCGTGCAATCTACCCCGACAACAAGAACGCCCAGTTCGGCTACATCGAGGCCACCTATACTTTCTAAGCGGTGGCTAGCGCGGGTAGGGGTGCCCGGCGATCAATGTGAGCGCGCGATAGATCTGCTCGCAGACCATGGCCCTCGCAAGTTCGTGGGGAAATGTGAGCCGGGAAAGCGAAATCAGGCGACCAGCACGTTGCTTCCAGGCATCCGGGTGTCCATCGGTAGGACCGATCACAAAATGCAGGTCGCGAGCAGCGAGGCGGGCCGCGCCAACGATTGCGGCAAAATCGGGTGTGTCCAGCAAGTCCCCGTCGGGGCTCAGCATCACCACGGTAGCGCCTGGCTGATCCCAGGTTTCCTGCCGGGGCTTCAGTTCCACCAGTTCGACGCGCCCGTAACGCTGGCAGCGTTTGACGTACTCCTCACAGATCGCGCTGGCGTTGCGATCGCGCACTTTTCCGTAATAATAGAGGACAATCCGCATCAAAGTGGCCGCCGGAAACGCCATGGTAACCCGTTGGGGCTTTGGCGCGCCATAATTAGATAACGCCGGTAAGTTCAACAAGAACCTGGAGCATCCTTTATGTCCGCAATTTCACAGCCCAGTCCTCAGCCCGGAAAGCAACCAGGCCCTCAGCCTGTCATCGCCGCCCCACCGGCGCCGCCCGAGAAGCCCAACCGCAGGTGGATTGGGGTTCTGGCGACAGTTATTGTGGTGGGTGCGGCTATTGCATGGGTGGCGATGCGCCAATCGGCCTCCGCAACTGACCCCGCTGCCGGGCTGGCGAGCGTCGAGACAGCACCGGTTGTGCGCGGCAAGCTGGTGAAGACGATCCGGGCAGGCGGTCAGACAGCCGCCGTGAACTTCGCCAACATTAGCGCTCCTGAAGTTCGCGGGCGTGGCGGCGACCGTTCCCTCACCATCATCAAACTGGCTCCTGCCGGCGTCACGGTGAAGCGGGGCGACGTGATTGCGGAGTTCGACGCAACGACGCTGCAAGACAGCCTCGACGACCAGCGCGCAGTCGTGGAAGTGGCAGAGGCTAACCTCGCGAAGAAGAAGGCCGACCTTGAGGTGGAGTGGGAGACCTTCCAACAGACCTTGCTTGTGGCGAAGGCCAATTTCGACAAGGCCGCCCTCGACCTGAAGACCACCGAGGTTAGGAGCGAGATCGAAGCCGAGATTTTAAAGCTCACCGCCGAAGAAACCGACGCCCGCAACAAGCAGTTGCAAAAGGATATCGCGCTCCGGCGGGCCTCACAGCAGGCTGACATCCGCCTGCTGGAACTGGAAGTAGCTGATGCCAGGCAGGATCTTGTGGACCTCGAGAACAACATGGCCCGCTTCACCGTTCGCGCCCCACGGGACGGCCTGGTAGTGCTGCAATCAAACTTCACCGGTGGGGAAATGCGGCAGGTGAGCGAAGGCGAGCAGGTCCGCCCTGGTCGCGGTTTCATGAAGATCGTGGACCCCTCGGTGATGGTGGTGGAAGCGGTTGTGAACCAGTCAGAAAGCGAGAGTTTCGCCCTTGGCCAGCATGCTGACATCGGTTTCGATGCCTTCCCTGATATGAAGATGAAGGGTTCCGTCTCAGCACTAGGCGCCCTGGCCAGCGGCGGTTGGCGGGAGAATTACTACATTCGCAGCATTCCCATTCGGGTGGTGATTGAAAAGCCTGACGCCCGCGTGATTCCCGACCTTTCCGCCTTCGCGGATGTGGAAGTGCGATCCAAAGAGAACGCCCTGCTGGTTCCGCGTAATGCGATCCAGTATGACGGTGACCAGGCATACGTCATCCGAAAGGCCGGCAAGGGGACTGACCGAGTCCCGGTCCAGGTGGAGTTAACGAATGCGTCCTTGGCCGCGGTTGCTGGCCCACTCGAGGAAGGCGACCAGATAGTCATCGCGCGGGCAGTGCTGAGTTCGCGCTAGATCCTGCTTAAATCGAACCAGGAAAGGGGGGCGCAATGCTCCCCTTTTTCCATTCTGCACCGCGACGCGCCGGAAGAACCGCCGAGCGAGACCACCCGCTATCCGGTACTTTCGGCAGTGTGCGGGCGAGAGGAACCCGCCCAATCAACTCAACAAAGGATTCACCACTTTAGCGTGGTGTGTCATTTCTTTTCCTTATGGCACTACGCATTTTTCGAAAAAATGCTAAGCGTACCCCTTACCGTTGAAACTGCAGCAAGTGCGTCAAAGGAAGCGAGATAAACGTCTTTGACGGATCATTTGCGATTCGGTTCCCACAAAAATCGTGTTTCAACGGGTTGACAAGGCCCCAAGCGAAACAATAATTTTGATGTAGGTAATCCAAAACCTTAATCCCCAGGCGGTGTCAACCTATGATGATGTTTCGGGTTGGTGAAAAAGTGGTCTATCCCAATCACGGGGTCGCCACGGTGGAGAACATATCCTCCCGCTCGTTCGGTTCCAGTTTCGAGCGATTCTACTTACTCCGGCTCATGTACAGCACGATGACCGTAATGGTCCCCTTCAGCCATGTTGGCAACATTGGCTTGCGCCCGATCACAAAGCTTCAGGAAGTGGACCGGGTCCTCGAATTCCTCGCCTGCGGGGATTGCCCCTGCAACAGCGATTGGAAGAATCGTTTCAAGGAAAATTCCGTCCGGATGCGCACGGGCAGTTTGGGCGATATCGCGGAGGTGTTTAAGGCCCTCGTGAAATTACAGGCCGACAAACCGTTGTCATTCCGCGAAAAGAAGATGCTGGAAAAGGCACGGCAGATGCTCGTAGCCGAAGTCAGTGTCGCCAAGAGTCTCGATGAGATTAAGGCAGTCGCGCTGCTTGACCGCTCCCTGGCCAAGTCAGACCTTCGGATGCCCTCCGTTTACTAAACCCAAAGGCCCGGCAGCCTGCGGGTTGCCGGGCCAGTCACTCCCGGCAGTCCTGTTCCTCTCCTCCCCGTCCCTGTCCTCAACCTCCTTCCGTTTGTGCTTCGATGCATTTCCGCCGTCGCCAACTCCTCATCAGCGCACCTTACAGCCTTGTGCCCATGCGACAATGAAGGGCAGTGCTTGAAATCATAAGACCCAAGAGCGCGCGCCAGACCCGCGTTGCGCTGTTTGATTTTGATGGAACCCTGTCGTTGATTCGTGCAGGATGGGTAGACGTGATGGTGCCGATGATGGTGGAGGCGTTGCTAGCCACCAAGTCTGGCGAATCCGAGGAGGCCATCACCGAAGTGGTGATGGATTTTGTTGGCGAGCTTACTGGCAAACAGACGATTTACCAAATGATCGCGCTCACTGAAGAGATCTCGAAGCGCGGGGGGAGCCCCGAGGATCCTCTTTTTTACAAGAAGCGCTACCTTGATTTGCTGCAAGACCGGATTCAGCATCGCCTCACAGCGCTCGAAACGGGCAAGGCTGCACCAGATGACTTCGCGGTCCATGGTTCCCGGCAACTGTTGGATGGCTTGAAAGAGCGTGGATTCAAGATGTACCTGGCCAGCGGGACTGACCAGGAGTACATGCGCCATGAGGCCGACCTGCTGGACTTCAGCAAGTATTTCGATGGCGGCGTCTTTGGCGCTTTGGATGACTACAAGAGCTTCTCCAAGAAGATTCTGATTGAGCAGATCATCCAGCGCGCGGAGTTCGCCGGTGAGCAGTTTCTAGGCTTCGGCGACGGATACGTGGAGATCGAGAATGTCCATCAGGTTGGCGGCGTCACCGTAGGAGTTGCGTCTGACGAACCGGAATGCCTGAAGGTGGACGAGTGGAAGCGCGAGCGCCTGGTGAAAGTGGGGGCGGACTACATTGTGCCGAACTACCTCGGCCTGGAGGAACTGTTCCACGCCCTGTTCGATTAGCCCGGACGGCGGCGCCCTGGAACCCATGTGCGCCTTGCGCCGTGGCCAACTATCGGACGAAATCACCCGACTGGCCAAACCCACTCACGTGGACAGCCGCCTCCCATTGAGGAATTCATGCACGTAAAGCAGATACTGGACCGGATTGTTCACCAGCGCGCGCTGGTGGTAGGAGATATCTGTCTGGATCGCTGGTGCATTTACGACCCGTCACTTGCCGAGGCATCGCGGGAAACCGGGATCCCTCGCGTGGCCGTGGTGGGCTTTGAGTCCACCCCTGGCGCGGGCGGCACCGTTGCGAACAATCTAGTGGCAATGGGTGTTGCGAAGGTCAGCGTGCTTGGCGTTCAGGGAAACGACGGATCTGCCTACGAGCTGGGGAAGGCCCTTGCCAGCCGGGGCATCGACGGCAAGTGGATGGTTACTGACCCAGAAGCCCAGACGTTTACGTACACGAAGTACCTCAACCTCACCAGCAGTGCCGAGGACATTCCGCGTACCGATTTTGTGAACACGCGCGCCTGGGCCTCAGCAACCGAAGAGAAGGTGATCCAGAATCTGCGGGCGGCTGCCCCCGCCGCGGACGTGATTCTGGTTTCTGACCAAGCCGAGACAGCCCAGGGTGGAGTCGTTACCGAGGCTGTTCGCGCGGCCCTCTCCCAACTGGCCAGCGAGTTTCCCGCCAAAGTGATTTGGGTGGACTCCCGCATGCGCGCCGAGCACTTTCGCCACGTGATCGTGAAGATGAACCAGCAGGAAGCCGACGCTGCCTGTGCGCGTTCATTGGGCGCTACCGACTACGAGCAACTGCGCAATCACGCTCAGTCGCCAGTGATGATGGTGACGTTTGGAGGCGAAGGCGTGGAGGTGATCCATCCAAAGGGTCGTGAACGCGTGCGCACTGAACCCGTGGATGAACCTGTGGACATTTGCGGAGCGGGAGACAGTTTCTCGGCCGGCGCGGCGATGGCGCTGAGTGTGACGGGGGATCCGGTCCTCTCCGCCCGTTTTGGAAATGCGGTCGCCTCGGTTACGATCATGAAGAAGGGGACCGGGACAGCCTCGCCAGAAGAAATTCTTCGCGCGGCGGAGCAATTAGTTCAATGAACGTACTGGCCATTGATGTAGGCGGCACGAAGCTCACCATGGGTGTCTTCGAAGATGGCCGCATGATTCTGCGCGAGACCCACCTGACTGATAAGGAAGGGGGGCGCGACTGGATGTTGGACAAGATCGCCAGCATTGCAAAGGCATGGACGTCCCGGCTTCCGCTTGACCGATGCGGCATTGGCTTTGGCGGCCCGGTGAACTACTCAAAGCAGCGTGTCGACAAGAGCACCCACGTTGGCGGATGGAACGACTTTGACTTTCCAGCCTTCATCCAACGCGAACTGGGTATTCCCTCCATCATCGACAACGACGCCAACGTTGGCGCGCTGGGTGAATACAGCTTCGGCGCGGGCGCCCACGCTGACCCCATGTTCTATATCACCCTCTCCACAGGCATCGGCGGCGGGATTATCATCAACGGCTCGCTTTTCCGTGGCGCCGATTCCTTTGCCGGCGAGATTGGCCACATCACGATTCGCCCCGAAGGCCCCAGGTGCCTCTGCGGCTCAAACGGCTGCCTGGAGCGGATGTGCTCTGGCCTGTGGCTCGAAAAGGACCATGGCAAGCCACCCAAAGACCTGATGCAGGACCACCGCTTCGTGCAGAAGTATGTGGTGGACCTCGCCCTTGGACTGAAGGCCTGCATCCTGTTCCTGAACCCCGCGCGCATTGTAGTGGGCGGGGGTATCAGCAAGGCCGGCAAGAAATTGATTGACCCGCTGAAGGCGGAGTTGCGCCAGCAGATCACCAGTTGGAGCGCCGCCCGCATCGACGTTGTCACAGCCTGTCTGGCCGACGACAGTGTGCTTTACGGCGCCCTTGCCCTGGTGGATGAATTGGAAAAGTAATGAGCTTCGCAGTTTCTTATCTCACTGACCTTCAGAAGACGCTAGCTTCCCTGGATTTGCCCAAGGTGGACCAGGCCATCGAGTGGTTCCGCGAAACCCGCGACGCCGGCGGCGCGGTCTACCTTTGCGGCAATGGCGGCAGCGCCTCCAGCGTGTCGCACATCACCTGCGACATCATCAAGGGCTGCAGTTACCAGCGCGACAAGAAGTTCCGCATCGTGGCGCTCACTGACAACCTGGCCACCATCACCGCGTATGCCAACGATGTTGGCTTCAGTGAGGTGTTCGTGGAACAGCTTCGGAACTTCGCTACTCCCAAGGATCTGGTGGTGGCCGTCAGCGGAAGCGGTAACTCTCCCAACGTCGTGAAGGCCCTCGAATACGCCCGTACGGTGCCCTGCCGCACGATTGCATTCACGGGGCGCGATGGGGGCAAACTCGCGCCGCTGGGCGACCTGAATCTGCACGTTCCCCAGCAGCACATGGGACGCATTGAAGATGCCCACATGATGATGCTCCACATGATCGCCTACGCCTTCATGGATCGCGCTGTGGAATAGGCGGGCAGAGCTTGACGGTTGACGGTGCGCCTCACCCGCCGCTGCCCGCCAAATCGACGCAGCTCGCGCCAAATCCAATAGACTGGCAACAATGTCCTTGACGGCCGCTGACGAAA
>JAHCHD010000048.1 GCA_026129915.1 Bryobacterales bacterium | reverse complement strand
ACATCCAAGCTAGGAGCCGTATGCGTTAGTAGCGCCCGTACGGATGTGCGCGGGGGGTGCGGGGTGACTCGCATCTCTACCGCGAACCACTTGCCGTCACCAATTGCCCAAACGGAATCGTCGGAGGTTGAAGAGGAAGCGGCCCCAAGGTCCCCAACGCATCCGTTCGATCGTGGTCGGACTGATGGGCTTCTGACCTGGGGTACGCTGACAATACATGGCAACAGACTTTTTCACGAAAGAACTCTCAGAATCATACGACGAGCGGAACGCCAACCTGTCACCCATCGTGGAGAACGCACATTTCCTGATCAGTCTCGTATTGAAGCAACTGCCCGTCGACGCCCGCGTGCTGTGCATCGGGGCCGGTACCGGGGCAGAGATTCTGTCGTTGGCGAAAGCTTACCCGGGGTTCACCTTTTTGGGAGTCGATCCGTCCGAGCCGATGCTCGACGTGTGCAGGAAGAGGCTGGAAGCGGAAGGCATCATGGACCGATGCGAACTGATTCACGGCTATGCGAACGATGTCCCTGGCGACGAGGCCTTTGATGCGGTCCTCAGCGTCATGGTGGGCCACTTCGTGGAACTTGGGCAGCGGCATGAGTTCTATCGCAGCATGGTTAGCCGCTTGAAGTCGGGAGGTTGTGTTGTCAATTGTGAGATCAGCTTTGACTTGGACTCCCCCGAGTTTCCGCAGATGCTTGAAAACTGGAAGCAGGTGCAATCCCTGATGGGCGCATCAGCGGAGTCTCTTGCCAACCTGTCCGACATGCTTCGGTCACCCCTGGCCGTGCTTCCCCCGAGTGAAGTCGAGAACCATATTCGCGAATGCGGCATGCAACCGGTTCGTTTCCTCCAATGCTTCATGATCTTTGGCTGGTACGGTACCAAGACATGATTACACCGCGGCCCTCATGGAGCCGGCCCTCATCGCCGAAGAAGACTTCCCGCCGGAAATTACCGCACTGCGTCACGTGATGCAGGCAACCGATCGCTACCACTCTGCCAATGCGTCCAGTGATGGGTGTAGTCCGCTGACGGGGATACTCGACTCACAAAAGTTTCGAGGTTGAGTGCTATGTCCGCGCAAGCCCCCGCAGAATCGAGGCTTCACGATTCTTGATCCAGCAGAAGTATCCTCAGTAAGGCTGCCGCGAGATCAACCCTTTCCGTTGGCCCAATAGGGCCAGTGATGGCAGCACCACAAGGGTCAACAGCGTGGCAGTGATCAGTCCGCCGATCACCACGGTGGCCAGCGGTCGCTGCACTTCTGCTCCAGCACCGGTGGAGAACGCCATGGGCAGGAATCCGAAGCTGGCCACGGCCGCCGTCATCAGTACGGGCCGTAAGCGCGAAATTGCCCCGGTGCGCACCGCTTCAACCCACGGCATCCCTTCCGCGTGGTGCTGGTTCATGAACGAGAGCATCACCACTCCGTTCAGAACAGACACGCCGGATACCGCGATGAAGCCTATCCCCGCACTCATTGAAAAGTGAATATCGCGCAGCCACAGCGCCAGGATCCCTCCTGAGACGGCAAAGGGAATGCCGGTAAATATCAGCGCCGCCTGCCCTACAGAGCGAAAGCTCAGCACCAGCAGTGAGAAGAGCAGCAAGAACGTAAATGCACCGGCAATCAGCAGCCTCTCCCGCCCGGAGATGAGGTGTTCCCACACGCCTCCCCACACCATCAGATAGCCGGGTTGCAGCGAGACCTCCTGGTTCACACGGCGCTGCGCGTCTTCCACGAAGCCGCCAATGTCCCGCCCGCGGACATTCGCCTCCACGGTAATCCGCCGCTGGCCGTCCTCCCGGCTAAGCTCGAGTGGGCCGGATTGGGTGCGGATTGAGGCGACCTGTGCCAGCGGAACGTGTGTGCCTTCGGGTGTGCTCACGGGCAGGTTGCCGAAGTCAGCTAGATTGCGCCGCGCTTCCGGACGAAACCGAAGTACCAGCTCGAAACGCTTGAACCCTTCCAGTACCGTACCCGCATTGATCCCCGCGATGGCGGCCTGCACCACATCCTGCACGCTGTTGACGTTCATCCCATAGCGGGCAATCGCTGCCCGGTCGGCCTTCACGGTCACCAGAGGTTGGCCGGTTACCTGCTGTACCTTTAGGTCCGCCGCGCCGGGGATTTCGCGGAGGACCCTGGCCACATGCTCTGCCTTTGCCCGCAGCTCGTCCAGATCCTCACCGAAGATCTTCACCACCACGTCTGAGCGGGAACCCACACCCTCCACCAGTTCCAGCATGCGGAACTCGATGGGCTGCGAAAAGGTGTAGGCCATGGAGGTAATCTCCGACATCTTCCGCTCCAATTGCTCTATCAGTTCCTCTCGCGAGCCCGCGTTCGTCCACTCATGGATGGGCTTCAGGAACACGTAATTGTCGCTAAGGTGGATGCCCATGGGGTCTGTCGCGATCTCCGCGCGGCCTATGCGCGAGACGACTCCGGTCACTTCGGGAAACTCCATCACCGCCTTCTCCATGGCGGTGTTCATCGCGACGGATTCATTCAGGGAGACTCCCGGTAGCCGTACGGCGTGGATCGCCAGAGTCCCCTCCTCCAGTTTGGGCAGGAACTCAGAACCCAGCCGCGGGAACATCCACAGCGCAACGCCAATACACAGCAGCGCCCCGCCGACTGGGGCCCAGAGATGCTTCTGCCCATACGCAAGCACCGGGATGTATTTGCGCTGGATGGCTCGCAATACAGGGTGTTCTTCGCTATGAGTCGCAGCACGCGCGCCCGTGCCAGGTTCTTCCTTTCCAGGCTCCCTCTCTTTCAAGAAGAGGGCGCATAGCGCCGGAATCAAAGTGAGGCTCAGAACCAGCGCGCCGCACAGCGCAAGCACCACAGTGAAGCCCATGGGCCGGAACATCTTGCCTTCCAGTCCCGCGAGGGCTAGAACGGGAAGGTATGCGGCGATAATCAGGATCTCGCCGAACTGGCTGGCCTTGCGCACTTCCAGGCTCGCGGCCGTAACGATCGCTCGCCTCTCGTCTTTGCTGAGAGCCCTGCCGCGCCGCCGCCTTTCTTCCGACAGCCGCCGGACGCAGTTCTCCACGATGATCACGGCTGCATCGACAATCAGCCCGAAGTCAATCGCACCAAGACTCATCAAGTTGGCGGACACGTTGAAGTACTTCATGCCAATCAGGGCCACCAACATCGAAAGCGGAATAGCCGCCGACACAATCAGCCCCGCCCGCCATTGCAGCAGGAACAGAAACAGCACTGCTGCCACCACCAGTCCGCCTTCGGTGAGGTTTGTCAGCGCCGTACGAAGGGTGCGGTATACAAGGTCGCGACGGTCATAGAAGACGTCAATCGAGACGCCCTTGGGCATGGTGGAATTCAGTTCCTCCAGCCGTTTCACAACGCGTTCCGACACCTGCAGGCTATTCTCACCCTTCAGCATCATCACCACGCCGATTACGGTTTCCCCCTTGCCGTCGCGGGTGGCAGCGCCGTGACGGATTTGCTCGCCGAAACCTACGGTCCCGATGGAACGGATATAGACGGGGGTTCCCTTTGTGGACGCAACAACAATGTTTTCGATGTCGCGCAGAGACCCAATCATCGCCGTGCCGCGGATGATCCTCTGTTCGCCGCCCTCTTCGAGATAGGCGCCGCCAACGTCCGCGTTGTTGCTCCGCAGCGCTTCCACCACCTGGCCCAAGGTCAGGCGATACGCCACCAGTTTCTCTGGGTCCACCATCACTTCGTACTGTTTGGCAGAGCCGCCGTAGGAGTTCACCTCAACCACCCCCGGCACATTGCGCAGGTACGGCTTGATATACCAGTCCAGAAGCGTACGCAACTCGGTAAGGCTGTAGCTCTCCTTCGCATCGGGCGAAACATGCAGGGCGAACTGGACGATCTCTCCGAGACCCGTGCTCACGGGCGCCAGTTCCGGAGTCACCCCTGCCGGTAGCTGTTCCCGCACTTCCAGAAGGCGCTCCATCACCCACTGGCGCGCTTGATAGGTCTCCACTTCGTCTTCAAAAACCACGGTTACCTGTGACAAGCCGAACTGCGAAATTGACCGCAGCGCTGTACGCCGAGGCAGGTTGCTCATCGCCAGTTCAATGGGCTGCGTTACGTATTGCTCCATCGACTCCGGGTCGAACGCCGCGGCTCGGGCATTGATCTGCACCTGGTTGGTGGTCATGTCAGGCACCGCATCGATTGGCAGATCGAGCGCCGCATACACACCGGCGATGGCCAAGATGACAGCCATCACCAGCACCACCATTCGATTTGTGACGCTCCAGCGAATCACGCGATCAATCATGGCTGTGCCCCGATTCGAGTTTGTTTGCTAGCATCACGGACTTCAGTTGGAACGCACCGCTCACCACCACCTGGTCGCTGTCCTTGATGCCGGAGACCAGTTCCACCGGATCGCCCGTGCCCCGCACTGACACCTCGCGTGCTTCGAACTTGTCCGCGCTGGACTTCACGAACACCAGCGGACGTCCTTCGATGTACTGCACCGCCCCACCAGGCAACAGCAGCGCCTGGGTGGATCCCTGCCCGGGAATGGACACGGATGCGAACATCTCCAGCTTCAGCAATCCCTCAGCGTTCTCAACTTCGCAGCGCGCGGTGGCGGTGCGGGTACTGGTGTCGAGCACGTGTTTGATTGCAGCTACCCGTCCCCCGAACACCTTCTCCGGATAGGCGTCCACACGGATTCGCACCGGAAGGCCCGCGCGTATCCGTCCAAGATCCTTCTCGTACACTTGTGCATCCACGAACACGCGGCTGAGGTCGGCAATGGAAAAGACGGTAGTTCCCGGCCCTACTGCTTCGCCCACGGCCGCCTCACTCGCGACAACAACGCCCGCGAACGGCGCCACGATCTCCGAGTGAAACGGGCCGCCATCGGCTGCCGCGCCAAAGCGCCGGAGCTGCGTTTCCAGTCCATGCACCACGCTCTGCGCCGCGCGTGCTGCTTCCTCCAGTGCCTGCGCGTCCGCCTCTGCATTCTCGCGAATTCTAGCCGGAATGGCTCCCACATCGAATAGCGCCCGGCTACGTTCCTCCTGCCGTCGCGCCTGCACAAGCTGCACCGTCAGCCGGGCCACTTCCGCCCTGGCGCCCTCGAGTCTGCTGGAGAGCTCCCCCGCCTCAATGTTGTCGTACACCGCCAGCCGCTGACCCTTCGCCACGCGATCTCCAACCGCGGCACCTACCTCCACCACCACGCCGCGACCCAACGCCTGCAAGTGCGACACTCGCTGGTCTACCGGCTTTACGACGCCTACGAAGCGGTCGGCGGCATCCAACGATCCACGCTCCAGCGTCCGCGCCACAATGCCCGCGCGGGTCTGCCCCTCCGGACTCATGGTCACTGGGCCACCACCGGCCTCGCCTTCATGATCATGATCATGATCGTGATCGTGGTCATGATCGTTGCCGCTTAACTGTTGCTGCCCTTGGCCCACTTCCGCTGGCTGCGAGCGCCCTCCATCCGTGCCGCCGCATGCGCACAGCATGATAACTGCCGTAACCAATCCCAGTGTGCGGGTCATCCCAATCCCTGTCATGGCAACTCTCCTCCAAGCGCAAATTCCAACTCGGCCATTGCCTGCCCAATGCTGAGCTGCAGGTCCACGGCTTCCATCCGAAGGCTATAGAAACGCCTCTGCTCGTTCAGGAGATCCAGCATTTCCAGGTGGCCCAGTTCATACGCCTGCCGGATCACCTGCAGGTTTTCACTTGCCGGTACCAGCACCTCGTTGGTCAGCGTCTCGTAGGACTCTCGCGCGCCCGTGTATTGGCCCCACGCAGCATCCACCTGCAGCGGAATGGATCGCGAAAGCGCCCGGCTTCGATGCTGCGCACCTCGCATACGTGCGCTGGCTGCTTCCAGATTTCCCTGGTTACGCCTTGCTCCCAGGATGGGTACGGTGACGCCAAGCACCAGCAGATCGTCGCGATCACGAAGAGTAGCCAGGCCGCCCGCCCGGTCCAGGCCGAGCTGGTTGTCAAAGCGGGAATAGACGTTGGTGTATCCGGCACTCAGGGTCCAGTCAGGCTTACCCTCAGCCTTGGCGAGTGAGACACCGGATTCGGCCTGCCGTTCGGAAAGCGCCGTGTAATGCAGGTCTGGGCGCTGCTGTAAGGCTTGCGATCGCAACTCATTCAGGCTGATATCAAGCAATTCAGGAACACTTATTTCCGGGTCCGGGATGCCGCGCGGGTCGTCGTAGGTGCTCAGGAGCGCAAGCTCCACCCTGGTCTTCTCCAAGGTGCCCCGGAGCCGCGCGCACTCCGCCTTGGCGCGTGCGAGTTCCACACGGATAAGGTTGCGCTCAAGTGACGACGCATCGCCCTGCTCCACGCGCTGCGCTACCAGATCCAGTGAGCGCTGCCACGACTGCATCACCTCTTCGGCAATCTGCAGCCGATGGGTTGCAGTTCCGTAGAGGCTGTACTGCAATCGCAGAGCGTAGCGCAGTTGTCGCAAGCCTTCCTGGTAGTTAGCTTCCGCCAGGGCCACCCCATACTCCGCCACGGCTAGCCGGCCACTCCGCTTGCCGCTTGCCTCAAGGGCACGCGAAACAGCGGCGCCGAACTGCTCCTCTCCCAGGGTGCCCAGCGGACGTCCTGTGGCACCCGAGACAGAGAACTCCGTGGCGGGGCGCAAACCCGCCTGTCGCAATACGCCCCTGGCCTGGCTCACTTCTTCCTGAAGCGCCATCAGTCTCTGGTCGTTCGCCGCGGCATGCTGGTACAACTCGCGCCACCCAACAGGCGGGCCCTGGGCCCGGCAGGGCAACAAAGCCCCCAGCACCAGTGCAGCAATAAGCCAATAAGCAAGCACAAAGTCCTCCTGAAGCCGGAAACACAGCCAGCCCATGCACGGAGCTATCCACGCAACGCTAGCGGCGCAGTTGCGCGATGTCGCGGCAGGCCATAAGCAGGGAAACGAGATGCGGAGTGTGATGCAGTTGGGCCGTGCCCTGCAACCTCTGTCAGCAACACCGCTGGCAACAGGCACACGGGCACTGCGTGCATCACGAACAGGGATTGGGGAGAGTTAGGACCGGGGTGGGTGGTAGATCGAGCGCGGCGGCATGGTGATGCCTCGGCACACACGCGCCGGAGGCAGTGACGTCACCGGCTCCACGCTGCTGGATTCCGCGAACTCCGTCACCAGAACGTGGGAACACGAGCAGAAACACTGATGCTCGCCACCGCCGCAGGGCTCCGGCGACGTGCCGTGCGAATGACCGAATTCGCTGAAGTCGGCATACTCGCAGGCCATCATCTCGCCGCCAACCAGCAGCAGCATCAGCACCGCAAGAATCCGGAGGGAAGTCGCAAGGATCATCCGTAGAAAGAGAATAGCACGACACCCCCGCAGTCCCGCCATTTGCTGCGCCGGCAAAAGGCCTGCCAGAGCGGTCCGCAGACCCGGCGCCTGCCCATGCAGGACAGGCTGGTGGTCAGTTGTCAGAAATCAGAACGTCGTTTGGCACGCGGCGACGGGAGCTTTGGCGGGAAAGCGACGGGTTTGCGTTTCGTAGTTTCTGCGAACAACCTTGGGCAGAAACCCGGAAACCCAACGTGCCTCCTGGTTCCAGGAATCTACCAGGAACTGCCCGCTAATTCGCGGCACGCGCAGGCAGAAACGGTTCCGGCTTCACCGGTTCGGCTCGTAGCAGGGCCTGGGCCTCTTCAGCGTCGGGTTTGCCTTCGGTCATCTCAAGATATCGGGCAATCACAGGGGCCGCTTCCGCTGTGCGATTCGTTTCGGTGAGGATGCGGGCTAGCAGCAAATGCGCACGCGGTAGCCGTTCCAGTCTGTCCAGTTCAATGGCCCTCCGCGCGGAACGCTCCGCCGCTTCCAGCTTGCCCAGGTTGTAGCTTGCAGCCGAATGGTACAGGAAGGCTTGCGGAAACTCATACGGGTTGCGCCGGATCACCTCAGCGGTGAGACCTTCCACCACCGGCCAGGCGCGATGGCCGGCGGCCAGCATGGCCAATTGCACATAGGGCGGAAGAAACAGGTTGTCGGCATCGATGGCAGCAGCATAGGCCTTCCGGGCCTCCTCCGTCTCCGCCATTTGGTGATACGCAATGCCCAGCTCAAACCACGCCATGGCAAAGCGAGGGTAGGCCGAGGTGGCTTGCCGAAGTAGTCGAACCGCCTCTTTGGAATCTCCCTTTGCGAGCAGGGCTCGGCCCTTTTCCCAGTCCTTCCGGGCGTTCTTTGGCGCCATGATCGTGGTGCCGGTATAAGAAAAACCCGAAGCATCTCCCAGCGGATGCAGCACCATCAAACCGACGTTCATCTGGCCCGGGGACAGCGATCCCAGAGCTACCTTCGCCGGCTGGAAACCCGAGAGCCGTGCGTGAATCTCACAGCCCGCCAGTCCCCTTTCGAGCTGCAGACCCGGCGATCCTCCGTCCCCTCCTGGACGTTGCAGCAAAAGCTGAAAGTGGCGGCGACTCTGAGTGGCAGCCACCACCTGTCCCTGGCAGACTGCCTCTACCACGGCATCGTCGGGAAACGGCTTGTTGTCCGCACGCTTCAGGGTGCCGGTGACGCTGGAAGGGCCAGTTGCGAAGTAGGGCGACCGTTGTTCCACGTTGCGGGTGTCCTCGAAGGGCGGTGGCGGCGTCCAACCCGGTGCGGGTGCAGGCGGGGGTGTCTGGGCAGGTGGAGGTGGGGAACTCGGAGGACTGCTTTCCTCCTGCGCAACACTCGGCGTCCAACTCAAAAGGAATACGAAGAGCAGAGCGCAGATCACCCGCACGTAGGATGTCACAAATTCTCCTGCAAGCAAATTACCGCAGGGTGAGCGGAGATGCAAGGACAGATTCCGGAAGTCGAGCCTGATTTGGTTGACACACTTCGCATTCTCGGGTGGTACCCCTCGGGCTGGGAATTGCCTTCTGTTCAACATCTCTGGCCAGGGGAAAGTATGCATACGCGCGAGGGAGAAACATGAGATACGCACTGTTGGCGTTCCTGTTCGCCATTGCAGGTGGTAGTTCATCCGCAAGCGCGGTCACGATTTTGGTTGGCTTCGACAAGGCCCGGCCCGTTCCAGATATCGACCCGCAACGTCCAGAGTCAGGCGAAGAGCGCGAGCGTCGGGCGGTTTCTGGTAAGGCGATCCGAGGGTCCTCCTCGTGTCGTGCCGTGCCGGGTCAAGGGCCGACCTGAGGTATGACAACGACAGTGTGGGTTCCGATGCAGCCGATTTTCTGTAGGGTGCGGCGGGCGAATACGGGGGAATGGGGCGACGCGGTAGCTCGGAACGGGAGGGTGGCGATGGCGTACCGGGTGCTTTCGCGGGATGAGCATTTTCAGACGACGGGACGGAAGTGGGTTCGGGCGCCTCAGAGGAGGCACCCGATTTTCCGTAGGGTGTGGCGGTGATCCGCTTGATCGCGTGCCCCTACACCGGAGCGCTATCTGCAATGGTTCGGCGTCGAAGGCGCAGGTATCCAAAGAGCAGACCGGCTCCAATCAGGCCCAGGGTTCCCGGTTCCGGCACCGCGGTGACGAGCGCGTTTGGTCCGAAGAATCCCGGATCCCAATCCGCTGGCGAAACGGATGACGGGAAGGTGAGCGATTCGATGGAACTGATGTAGCGGCTTCCACCGTAGGTCGCCAAAGGATTCACCAGAATTTCGGCTGGCGCCACATCGAGGCTGGAGATGAAGAAGTCTGCGGCCGTCGGGTAATAGGCCCCGAGAACGTAGCTTCCCGCAGACAGATGCACCGGGCTGATTGAGGTGAAGAGCCAGGCGTGGTTGGAATTCACGCTCGCTACCACCGTACTGTTGTTGTCAACGGTCGCCGACGCGAGCAGATTCCCATTGATGTCCCACAAGCCCACGGGATGGGCATCTGTAAGCCCATTACCCTGGTAGTCCCATAAGCCGAGCGCATCCACACGCACAGCCTGGCTGAAGGTGACGGTGTAGCCGAAGTTGGTGAAGGTGCCGCGTGCGAAAAGAGTTCCGCTTTGCACATCCACAAGCATTCCGGCCTGTGCCACTCCGGCGATTCCCAGAAGCACCGCGGTCAGCAGCAGATACTTCATCTGAACAAGGTGAGTTTTCATAATCCTCCGTGTAGGTCGTTCGCATCCCAGGTAGGCCCACAGCTTCGTGGAGCCGAATGAGCTTTGGTTGGTACAGCGGGAGAGCGTAGAGGAATAGGGTCATCGAAGCGAGTTCCAGAACTTACAGGACCTACCAACCGCCGCTGCATCTATGCGGCTGGAGGTTCTGCCCTAGGATAGGGGGACTGCAGGAACGAAGCCACTACGCAAATGCAAAGACCGTCTTGGGCGATTCGCGCGATGCGCATAAGATTGGGATATTCCTGCTTTCACGAATGTGTGGCGTGATGCGGTTTGTGGTGACAGTTCCAGTAGATGCCAAGGGCGATCACCGTGCGGCGACCGCTTCGTTGGTAGCAGATGAAGCAGGGTTCCGGGGGACACGCCGAACGGCGTGGCCCCACCGTTCAGTTCTTATCCCTGTCGTGCCGTGGCGGTTAGCTTGCCTGTGCTGTTGCCATCCACCAGCACATCGTACTCGCCTTCGGCCCACACCGGCAGCGTGCTTACGGGTTCTTTGGGGCGGTAGCAGAGCACGCTCTCGCCTGCCGCGTTGCGCACGTCCACGACGCCGGTGGCGGGGGTGGTGAGTTTCAGCTCCCACCTGCAGGCTCGCAGTCCGTTGTCGGCTTGCGTGACTGTTACGGGCCAGCCGGGGAATGGCTCCGCACCCTGCGTGCCGTAGACTACCCAGCGCGGGTAGTTCTCCAGCTTGTAGGTACGCGTGGCTTTGTCGAACTCCACCAACCCGTAGCCGGTGACCCGGTCGAAGAGGGCCGCCGGGACGCGTCCCGTACGGTAGGGGTTCGCTACGGCATGGACGGTGATCTTGTTGCCGAAGCCATCTACGAACTCGCCCATGTTGCGGGGCTGGCCAGGCTTGCGGTTCCTGCCGTCAACGGGCGGGAACCAGCGCCGGGGGAACAGGTTGCTGATGGCCGGCGTACATAGGCCATACACGGAGTCGTCCCAGGCATCCGCGCCATACTGCACGGTGCTTCCCAGGTGCTGGTCGCCCGAAAGGTGCGGGGCCAGCGCGGCGCGCATCATCCGCAGCGCACGGTTGCGCGCGGTCTGCGGCCAGCCGTTGGAGTCGTGATCCTGCACGGCCTTGTCGTCCTGAGCATAGCCGCCCAGCGGGTACACTTCCAGCCCTGGCACGCCCGAATCGCTCATGAAGCTCTTGGGCAGCGTCGCCAGGTTGCAGAGAATGGACCCGGAAACGACGCACTTCATCTCGGCCCCTTCCCAGTCGCGCACCCATTCGGCGAGGAACTTTTCCTGCTCCTCGCCCAGAAGCTGGGCGCCGGGCGCATCCCCGGATTTGGACGAGTCCCAGTTCGGGTTCTGCGGCCAGCCGTTGATGATCTGCGCATCCGGCAGGAAGTCCACCGGCGCACTCTTGAACTTGCGGTCTTCAAGCAGCGCGAAGCTGATGCCGCCGACGACAAGGTGGCCGAAGCACACCGGCACGTTCTCCCAGATGGTGCCAGCCTGTTGCCACACCGGCAGATGGCTCGACTGGGTCTGGTAGACCGCCTGCACCCAGCGGGCCTGCATCAGGTAGCCGCCGGAATCCTGCGCGCGCTGCTGGCGTTGGGCCGGCTCAATTCGTTCAGAGCCAACCTGCTGTGCGAGGTCAGGATACACCGCCTGCCTGCCACCGGCGCCCCACAGATTGCCGTGATACACGTCGTGGTCGTCGGCCAGGCACACGCAGGGAATGTCGCGGGTGAGCTGGCCCCAGGCCCAGCCGAAGAGATACCACTTGCGGAGGTAATCCACCCGCGCGGCCTCCAGGGGTTCCCGCTGGATGCCATAGCCCGCGTTCGCCTCATAGAGTTGGTCGCCGGTGAAGAACAGCACGTCGGGGTTTGCCGCCTTCACGCTCTGCGCGATCTCCTGGTGAGGGAAGCCGAGGTCCCACTGGCAGGTCAACGGAGCCGCCACCACCTTCTGTTTGTCGCGAGGATCCTTGCGGATGGTTCCGGTGTAGCTGTCGTTCAGGTAGCGCACCTCGAACGAGTGGTCGCGTGTGTCATCGAGTTGCGGCACGGAAAAGGCCGCGGTGGAGGAGAACGCATCCACGTTCACTGTGGCTGCCTGCTTGCCGTCGATGCGCAACTCAGCAGTGGTGTCTTTCTCAACCGGCACGAACTGCGCGGTAAGCCGCAGGTGTCCGCGATGCAGCGTGTACTGCGTGAAGAGGATTGGTCCCCAGGCTCGCTCAGGCGAAGTGGCTACCTTTGGTCCGCTCAACTGCCAGTTGGAAAACCAGAAGGTCATGCTACCGCCGCGGGTCTGGTCGGGCTTGCCGGTATTGGGCTGCACGGGTTCCCGCATGGCAGGAAGCCCAGCGGGCAGGTCTCCGCTGTGGCAGACCAGCGCCACGCCGCCGGCCAGCCATTCCGCGGGCACTTCCCGTTCCATGGAAAGCCTGCCTGCGCTCAGCTTCACACGGTTTCCGGTTACTTCCAGGCGCAGGGTGACGTCGTCCCAGGAATCCAGTTCCGGCCCGTCCCCTGGCTGCATGATGAAGAGCTGGCCACTTTGGGTGAGGCCGGCTTCCAGGCCGAATCCGCGTACCGCGCTGTCGCGATAGTCGTTGAAATGGCCGCGCATGCCAAAGCGGAAGCCCACCCAGCCGGGCGAAAGCGGTGCGTCTTTATCGAGCTTACCCAGGCGCACGCTCATGGTGAAATCACCGGCTTCGGGCTTCAGCTCACGGGTGAGCCAGTACACGTTGCGGTCGCCGCCGGAGACGTGGCATTCCAAGCGGTCACCGCGCTTGCGCCAGTCCTGCATGGGGTTGGCCCAGTATTCGGGGCCCAGCCAGACTTCGGTGCCGGCTTCTCCGGCAAGCTGGCAGGCAGTGAGCGGCACGAGGGCCGGAAGGGAGGCAAGTGCCTTAAGGAGATCGCGTCGTTCCATAGAGACATTCAGTTTATCGAAGTCGATGGAAGGCGACCGACGTTTTTCGCACCGGTGTGGGGAGTGGTGCGCCGAGGGGCGAGTGGTTGGAAGACAGAACTACAGCGGGAGGCCTAGATCATCTCCTTCAGCAGTTCAGGGCGCGGGTGAGGGATCACTACCTTGTTCACCAGCAACCCGCGCGCGCCTACCACGCGGGCGCCTGCCTCGATGGCAGTTTCCACGTCGGCCACGCTACCCGTCAGCGTCACATACGCCTTGCCGCCCAGGGCCATGGCCAGGCGAATCTCCAGCAGCTTCACATCCGCTGCCTTCACCGCAGCGTCTGCCCCTTCAATGAGCGAAGCCACAGAGAAGGATTCCAGGATGCCCAGGGCATCCAAGGGCTCCAGCTTGTTTGTGCCCGCGATGGCCGGGAATACGGCATCGTGCAGGTTTGGGATCACGAAGGAGTCAATGAGGGAGAAGTTCCCGGCCCGCTTGCCCGCAGCCACTGCCGCCTGTACCTTCGCCACGTCTCCGCGCACCATCACCATGTACTTGCCAGAGCAAATGGAGCGTGACAGCACCACTTGCACGCTGGCAGCCTTCAGCATTGCGTCGCATGCCTGGAAGCCAGCGGCGATGCTGCTGAGTTCAATCAATCCAATCGAGTTTGCTTCGTGAGCATGCGTATTCATGTTGTTCGCCGCCACTGTATCATGGCGCCTCCCGTACCAAGGAGACTACGTACCAAGGCGCCCGTTCCATCAAGACGCCTCTGAATGAAAGAAGCCCGGCGCAGGCTTGCGTCCGCACGCGCCGGGCATCTGGGAAGCGAGGGCGCAGGCTACATCTCCAATTGCGGCCGGCCGGGCTCCGGCCAGTCCAGGTGGAAGTACTTCCCGCGAGGCTGGTCGACGCGCTCATAGGTGTGCGCCCCGAAGAAATCGCGCTGGCCCTGCAGCAGGTTAGCGGGCAGTCGCGCCGCGCGGTAACTGTCGTAGTAGGCCAATGCGGAATAGAAGGTGGGTGCGGGCACGCCGTATTGCGCCGCCGCCGCAACTACGGAACGCCAATTCTTCTGTGTGCGGTCGATTTCGTCCTTGAAGTAGGGGTCGAGCAGCAGATTCTTGAGGTGTGCTTCGCGCGTATAGGCTTCGGTGATCTTCTGCAGGAAGCGAGCACGGATGATGCAGCCCCCGCGCCAGATCTTGGCGATTTCGCCGAAGTTCAGCGTCCAGTTATACTCTGCTTCCGCGGCGCTCATCAGTTGAAAGCCCTGCGCGTAGCTGCAAATTTTCGAGCAATACAGTGCATCATGCACGGCGCTGATGAAGGCGTCTCGATCGCCTTCGAACTTGGCGCTTGGGCCAGCGAGGATCTTCGATGCTGCCACGCGCTCGTCTTTCACCGCACTGATGAACCTGGCGAAGACTGCTTCGGCCACGGTGGGGGCGGGCACGCCGAGGTCCAGCGCGCTCACCGAGGTCCATTTGCCCGTGCCCTTCTGCCCGGCGGTATCGAGCACAATGTCGACGAAGGGTTTTCCGGTTGCCGGGTCCTCCTGCTTCAGGATGTCGGCGGTGATTTCGATGAGGAAGCTGTCGAGGACGCCCTGGTTCCACTCGGCGAAGATCTCGCCACACTCGCCCGGTGTCAGGCCCAGCAGGCCCGTCAGCAGCGCGTAGGCCTCGCAGATCATCTGCATGTCGCCATACTCGATGCCGTTGTGCACCATCTTCACGTAGTGCCCGGCGCCATTGGCTCCAATATAGGTGGCGCAAGGGACGCCGCCCACGATCGGTTTGCCCGGCGCGCCGCCCGAAAGCGGCTTGCCGGTTTCGGCGTCCACCTTAGCGGCGATGGCGGTCCAGACTGGCTCAATTTCCTCGTAGGCGCTCAGCGCACCGCCGGGCATCAACGAAGGGCCGAAGCGCGCACCCTCCTCGCCACCCGACACGCCGCTGCCCACAAAGCGGATGCCCTTTTCCGCCAGGTCTTTCTCGCGACGAATAGTATCCAGCCAATGGGCATTGCCGCCGTCGATGATAATATCGCCCTCTTCGAGCAGCGGGACAAGCCCATCGATCACCGCGTCTGTGGGCTTGCCGGCCTTCACCAGGATGATCATCTTTCGCGGCTTGGCAAGGCTTTGCACGAAGTCTTCCAGCGTTGCGAAGCCCACCAGTCCGCCGGGAGTATCGGGGTTCGCGGCAACGAAGGATTCCATGGTTGCCGTGGTCCGATTGTAGACGGAGATCTGGAAGCCATGGTCGGCAACGTTTAGAGCCAGGTTCTGGCCCATCACAGCCAGGCCAATCAGGCCGATATCGGAATGTGTCTTGCTCATGGTTCTCTTTTCTCGCGCGATCTCGCGGCCGCCTTTCGGGGCGCAGTGCGCGGTAACTACAGGGTAACGGGGAGCCAGCGCGCTTCCTCATTGCTTTGGCGCGCCAGTTCCAGAATCTTCATCAGCTTCACTACCTGTTCAGGCTTCACCACCAAGGCTTCTTGGCCCCGGATGGCCGCTGCGACGTTGCGGTAGTAGTTCCGATAGTCTCCCAACTTGGTTTCCACTTTGCCGCGCACCGTCAATCCATTGATGTCGGTATGCAGCAAACCCCATGTGGCTTCCTCATCCAAGCCGTGCCTGGGGTGCCAGCGAGGTACATCCATCGCCATCAGGGATGCTTCCTGCGGATCCATGCCGAACTTCACAAACGCGCCCAACTCACCCAGCACATGAAAGCGTGGAGGCTTCTCCCGCACTAGGGTTCCGCAGCGCAGGTTGGCCTTCAGCCGCCCGTAGTCGAGGGTCACGTCGAAATGATCTTCGATGCGACTTCCAGGGCGCTGGGTCCGCAGGTCGGCAAATAACCGTTGCGGCAGCCCAAAGAGGTGGATCGCCTGGTCAATCAGGTGCGAACCCAGGTCAAACAGCATGCCAGTGCCAGGCCCGGGTTCCTCTTTCCAGGAGCCTTGTTTCAACTGAGGCTTGTACCGGTCAAAGTGCGAATTGAACTCGTGCACGGCGCCAAGCAGTCCCTGCCGCACGATCTCGCAAACGGTAAGGTAATCGCCATCCCATCGCCGGTTGTGGAATACCGAAAACACCTTGCCGGTGGACCGCGCCACAAGGAGCAGTTCCTCCGCTTCGGAGGACGTCTCGCACATGGGCTTATCCACCACCACGTGTTTTCCCGCCTCAAGGGCCTGCTTGGCAAGCGGAAAATGTGTGTGGTTTGGGGTGGTGATCACCACCAGTTCCACCGCTTCGTCCTCCAGCAGTTCCTCCATAGACCTGACGATTTGCGCTTCGGGGTAGGCCACAAGCGCGGTATCGCTAGAACGCTGCACGATATGCGAGAGGTGAATTTCCGGCACTGCCGCCAGGAACGGCGCATGGAACACGCGTGCCCCGAAGCCGAAGCCCACCAGACCGGTGCGAACGGGTTCGTGGGAATTGGTAGTTTGGCTCATGCTGTGTAGGCGGTCCGGCGGTTCCTGTGACGGGCTGGACGCAGGCCCCAAACTCTTGATTGTTCCAGCCTGGCCGGGCAAAGCGCAAGGAGATGCAGCCCGCCCCCCTAAGCCACCAGCCTGAGGACAGCTTTCCGCATCGGACGTCAGACGAGCTATCGGACTACCCGCATCTCGCCCAGTGGCCAGTAGGTGAACACCGCCTTGCCATAGATATATTCGCGCGACACCGGACCCCAGGACCGGCTGTCGTTGGACGAATTGCGGTGGTCACCCATTACGAAGTACTCCTGGTCAAGCAGGCGCACCTCGGGCATCTCGGCTTCATCGCGGAAAGACGCAGGCACGTACGGCTCATCCATCACCCCGCCATTCAGAAGTACCTGCCCATGGTGGATGGCTACGGTATCTCCGGGAACGCCAATCACGCGCTTGATGTAGGAAATCCGCTGGTCGCGGGGAAACCAAAATACCACCACGTCTCCCCGGTGAATCTCACTGATGCCCGCCTGGAAGAAAAACTTGTCCACGAAGATCCGCTGCTGGTCTCCAATCGATGGCATCATGCTGGTGCCTTCCACCTTCACAGGCTGGAACAAGAACACCACAATCAGGATGGCAATCAGCACCGACAGGCCGAGATCGCGGGCCGCAGCGATGGCGAAGCCTCGCGCCCGGTGCAGGGGGCCTGGCTCCGCGGATTGCGGTTCCCCTGGCATCTGCGGCTCTGGCGGCAATGGAGTGTGGTTCTCTGTCATCATTGGGCATGGCGGCGTCCGTGCCGCGCGCGTCTCTCCATGATACTATCGGCGCACTCGAATCTGGATTTGCATGCTGCCTTGATTATTCCGGCCCTCAACGAGGCGGAGAGCATTCCGGGCCTGCTGCGTTCCTTGCCGCCCTCCCTCTTCCATCTGGTGGTGGTGGCCGACAACGGTTCCACTGACGAGACGCGGGAACTCGCGCGCCGTGGAGGGGCCATGGTGGTGACGCAGCGCCAGAGAGGCTACGGCAACGCCTGCCTCGCCGCCATCCAGGCCCTTCCACCGGAAATTGACACCTTAGTGTTCATGCAGGCAGACTGCAGCGAGGACCCCGCCGATGCCCACCAACTATTGCTGCACATCGCCCGCAACGAAGCTGACCTCGTGATCGGCTCGCGTACGCTTGGCCAGCCGGATGAGGGTGCGCTTGAGCCCCATCAGATTCTGGGTAACCGTCTTGCCACCACTATGATTCGTTGGATCTGGGGCCACGCCTACACCGACCTCGGTCCGTTCCGCGCCATTCGTCGCGATGCCATTGACCTCCTCGAAATGCGCGACCGCACCTACGGCTGGACCGTGGAGATGCAGGTGAAGGCGCTGCAACGCGGGCTCCGTGTGAAGGAGGTTCCCGTTCACTACCATCGCCGCGTAGGCACCAGCAAGATCTCCGGCAACTGGCAGGCCAGCCTGCGCGCGGGCTGGAAGATCATCACCACCATCCTCATACTATGGCTCCGTCCGGCGAGACGGGGGAAGCGAACCTAGGCGCTGCCAGTGCGCGGTATCCTCCCACCCGACGCCGGGCGGAGTGTCACTTCGTGTCACTGAGGGCCACCGAATGCCAGAATGGAAGCAATGGTGGTGAAAGAAATCCTTCGAGAGGCGCAGTTCCGTCCTGACAAGATGGGCAAAGCCGACCTCATCCGTGGCGAGATGCTGTCGGCCGGCCTGAACTGCTTCGAGCCGGGCCAGGAGCATAGCGCCCACGTACACGCTGGCCAGGACAAACTGTATTGCGTGCTTCAGGGCGAGGGCGAACTGATGATTGGCGCAGTAACCACGAGCTTCCGTGAGGGTGATCTGGCGCTTGCGCCGGCGGGTGTCGAGCACGGGTTGCGGAACACAGGGCCGGGCCGTTTGGTGGTGATGGTGGTGTTCGCACCTCCTCCCGGACACAGGTAACCTGCCTGTGCAACACTGCAACCTGGCGAGGACACAAACTGCTGAACGCCAGAAGGAATGATCGATCGATGCAATACGCTACTATCGCCGCCCGCTGGAGCCTGGCCGTCACCGCGACATTCCTGGCCCTAATGCTCGCAGGCACTTTGCAGGCGCAGTCGCTGCGCGCGGGTTCAGCGCGGCGGGTTGTTACACCGGACCTCAGCCGATTCGCGCCAGTCTACCTTGCAGGTTTTTCCAACAATCGAGTGGCCACTGAAGTACATGACGACCTCTTTGTCCGCTGTCTGGCGCTGCAGGCGCAGGCAGAGCCCGCCGTGCTTTGCAGTGTAGATGTGATTGGGCTCTTCTTTGACGACGTCCAGGAGATTCGGGAACTCGCCCGTGCCAAGGCTGACAATTCTGCGATGGACCTGATTGTGGCCGTTACCCACAACCACGAGGGGCCCGACACCATGGGACTTTGGGGCCCCCAGACGGGTGTGAGCGGCCTGAACAAAGACTACATGGACTTTCTTCGGACGCAAATTGCGGAAACCGCCGCCGAGGCCGTGGTGCGCCTGCAGCCTGCCAGTGCCACCGTCGGGGACGCCAGTGATCAGGTGCTAACCGCTTCCTACGACGATACGCGCCCCCCGGTGGTACACGACGACATCGTTACTGTTCTGCATCTGACCTCGGGCGATGGTAAGGTGCTGGGTACCCTGGTGAACTGGAACAGCCACCCTGAGTCGCTTGGTTCCAAGAACACAAAGATCACCTCCGATTTCCTTGCCAGTTTCTATCGCAAGCTAGACCAGGACGAGGCATCCGTCGTATTTCTGAACGGCGCCCTTGGCGGGATGCAGTCTCCCCTGGGCGGAAGTATCCCTGACCCCGCGACCCGAGAGATGCTGCGCGAGCCCAGCTTCCGTTTTGCCGAAGTGCTCGGCGAGCGCGTCGCCATGGTTGCCGAGCAGGCCATTTCCCGGGGCCAGCAAGTGGCCGTCGACCAGATCGCTTATACCGAATTGCTGGTCCGCATACCGGTGAGCAACAAGAACTTTGCTGCCGCTGCTCAGGCTGGCGTTTTTGGCGAACGCAAGCGCTTCACCGACTTGCGAAACCTCGAAGCTCCGGTTGGATTCCTCCGCTTGCGGGCTGCTGGTGAAGTGGTGCTGGACGCGGCCATGATTCCGGGCGAAGCCTACCCGGAGCTTAGCGTGGGCGGCATTGATCTGATGGCGGGTGCTGACTTTCCGTACGCCCGCCGCGAAAAGCCCTATCGCGAGATGATGAAGGCGCGATACCAGATGGTGGTGGGGCTTGCCAACGACGAGATCGGCTACATCATTCCCAAGCTGGAGTGGGACGAGGCGCCACCCTATCTACAGAACGCGGAGAAGGCCTGGTACGGCGAGATCAACTCCCCCGGTCCTGAAACTGCTCCGCGTATCGCCGAAGCGCTGGAAAAGCTTATCGAGCAGGCGCCTTGAGCCAGGGTGCTAGCGTCTCCCGGCCAGGAAACGCGCGGAAGGGCTTCTGACCTGGTTCAGTGTGCAGGGGGATCCCCGTGTATCTGCGGGAACCCGATTGTGTTGGCTTCTCCTATTCAGGTGGCTCCCCGCGCCGATAAGCAGAGGCATGAGCGGTAACGGCAGCGGTTCGAACGACTTCTATCGGTCATTGCTGGATAGCGTCAGCAATGATGTGCATTTCGTCGACAAGGATCGGCGAATCAGCGATTGGAATCCGGCCGCTGAAACGATCTCCGGTTACAGAACCGTCGAGATCGTTGGCCATCGATGCCCTGAAGGGCGGCTGCTGCACTGCGACGCAACTGGCAAAGCGCTGTGCCACGAAGGATGTCCGCTTGAAGCCGTGTTGACGGGAAACCAGCCAGAGACCTGTGAGGTGTTTCTGCGCTGCAGAAACGGCTCGCGTGTCCCCTTGATTATTAGCGCGTCTCTGGTACGCAAGGAGGAAGGTCTGGTGATTGGCGTCGCCGAAGTGTTCCGTGACAACAGTTACGCCGTCTCCGCAATGGAAGAGGCGTTACGTCCCGGCGGAGATGCCTATCTGGATTCGCTCACCGAAGTGGGTAACCGCCGCTTCGCAGAGATACGCGTGCAGCAGGTGCTGGAACTGGCCCGTAGTCCTGGACGCCCCGGCGCACTGCTCTTCGTGGACATCGATGATTTCAAGCACGTGAACGACACGTATGGGCACAATGCGGGCGACCAGGTGCTGCGAACCGTAACCCGTACCCTGCGCCAGGGCTTACGCAGAGATGACCTGATCGGCCGTTGGGGCGGGGAAGAGTTCGTGGTGTACCTTGCGGGTGTCGACACCGCGGAAATGATAGACGTTGCGGAACGATGCCGGATGCTGGTGGCAAGTTCACTGTGCAGCATCGCCGGTAACACCATTGCGGTTACCTGTTCGATTGGCGCGGCCACCATCGTTCAGAAGGACACGCTGGAGAGCCTTGTTGCTCGCGCGGATGCGGCCATGTATCAGGCCAAGAGACAGGGACGCAACCAGGTTTGCGTTGCTGGTGCTGGTGAGCGTGCAACGGTGGCAATCCACGGCGGACGCGCAGGTTAAACAGTTGCGCCGTTTCGTTGAGCAAACCCCGCCTTCACAGCAACTGGCATCAACGCGTTGGTTCCATAATCTGGCCCGCCCCCATGCGGATGCTAACGTGAGAATAGGAGGCGCAGCGGCAATCCATGATAAGTCCCGAGCAATTGTTAGTGACCGAACTGGGCCCCCGCGAGATACCATCCCCCGTTGAGCTCTCGAAAGCAAAAGGGGATGGCATTGCGGACTACGTCCACGACCGCTCGCGTGTCCTTGCCTATATTGAACATGATGAAGCAGAAGTTCTGGCCAATGACCTCGCCTTCGAACGGGCTGGCCCTCGCGAATTCCTTCACTTCCGGCCGCAGTATTGCCGCGCAGCCATCGTCACCTGCGGCGGACTGAGCCGGGCATCAACAATGTCATTCGCTCGGTCCACAACGAGCTCTACTACCACTACGGGGTTAAGGATATCCTCGGCATCCGCAATGGCTACCAGGGGCTGAATCCCGAGCACGGCCTCGAACCCGTAGAGCTGGATCCAGAAATGGTCTCCAATATCCACAAGCTCGGCGGCACCATGCTCAGCAGTTCGCGCGGGCCGCAGGATCCGGCCGTCATGGTGAAGTACCTCTGTTCTCTAGGCATCAACATGCTGTTTTGCGTAGGCGGCGATGGCACGCAACGTGGCGCTCATGGCATCGCGCAGGAAGCGCTGCGGCAGAAAGCGCCCCTTGCCGTGGTGGGGATCCCCAAGACGATTGACAACGACATCCACTTTGTCCAGCGCTCATTCGGCTACGCCACGGCACTTGAGAAAGCCCGCGAGGTGCTGGACGGAGCACACGTGGAGGCTAAAGGCGCTCCCAACGGCCTTGCCATCGTGAAACTGATGGGTCGCCATGCGGGATTCATCGCTGCCGGAGCTACCATTGCCAGCCAGGAAGTGAACTGCACCCTGATTCCGGAAATCGCGTTCAAGCTGGAAGGCGATGATGGCTTGCTCTCTTTTCTGCGCGCTCGTATCCTGCGCAAGAAACACGCCGTTCTGGTGGTGGCCGAGGGCGCTGGCCAGCACTTGTTTGAAGACGAGGCGAAAGACCGCGATGCCTCAGGCAATGCCAAACTGCGGGACATCGGCATCTACCTCCGCGATCGCATTGGCGAGTACTTCACCGCAGAAGGCATTCCCATCGCCATCAAGTACTTCGACCCCAGCTACATCATCCGCAGTGTACCCGCCAATTCCGCGGACAGCATCCTGTGCGATCAAATGGCGCGCATGGCAGTCCACGCCGCGGTTGCGGGAAAAACCGACATGCTGATTGGGTATATCCATAACTACTTTGTGCATGTACCCATCGCACTGGCCATTGGCAGCAAGAAGTACCTGAATCCAGAGGGCGACCTCTGGATGGCCGTTGTTGCCAGCACTGGCCAGCCGGAACGTTTGGGCGGCATTGTCCCGGCCCGGGTGATTTCCACTGCCCACGAGGACGAAGCTCTGGTGGCGGGAAGCGAATTCTGACCTTCGCTGTTGGTTTTGGCGGGCGCCCGACTCCATCGACCTTAGATAGACGGCATTGTGGCCGCCCGTGCTCGCGTTCCACGGACTGGGATGCCGTCGTCAGGCGGCGGTTGTTTGGGTTGTTCAGGTTGTTTTGATAAGGTGTTTGTGGCGGCGTGAAACTGTATCGTTTTTGGTCGATTTCGCTCACCAGGTAGGGCGATGGCCGCCAGAAATTTCAAAATGTAACATTTTCGTCAGGCGCTTTTATAAGAAAAGCTATTGATCTGAATGCAAGGATGCCGTAAGGTGAAATCGGAATATGAAACGTAAAGTCGTTCTTGGTCTCGTTGACTCCAACCAGGACGCTTCGCGAAAACAGGATCGGTGGGGAGCCTGGCGGCCCGCGATCTCTGTTTCTCAGCATCATGATTTCTCTATCCACCGCTACGAACTTATCCACGAGCAGCGCGACGCGGGCTTAGTTGTTGACATTGTCGAAGATCTGCTAACAGCGTCCCCGGAGACGGAAGTGAGAACCTGGGAACTCGCTAACGGGGCGCTGGGCGACTTCAGTTCGTCTCTCAAGACGCTGGGAGATTTCGTAACCAGCTATCGCTTCATTGTGGAAGCGGAAGACTATTTCCTGCATGTAAGCAATTTGGCGGTGCCGGCTCAGCTATCGCTGATCTTTCTTGCCAGCCACGGGTTGGCTCCTGCGCGGCTGATCCAGTCGCGGATGCCGGTGGGTTCGGAGGACATCCTCGGCAGCTACGAACTGATTGATGTGCGCCCGGGGGCCGCGGTGGACCGCGTGGTGGGAGAGAGTTCACTCAGCAGTTCCGTGGAGCGCTCGCTGCGTGGCGGGTTAGACTGCCGCAACCCGCACTTCAATGGTGTGGTTCGCAGGCTTGCGGCAATTCTGGGGCGGCGCAATCTTGCGCTGTTGTTTACCGGGAGACGCGGCACTGGCAAATCCACCTTGGCCCGCCGTTTCTATCAGGCCAAGCGGGATCGCAGCCTGCTGGATGGGCCACTGGTGGAAGCCGATTGCGCCCAACTGCCACCGGGGAGCATATCCGCGTTGCTCCGGCAATTTACTGCATTGGCGGGTTCTGACTTGCCGACAGGCGTTTGCCTGACTCCGGGAGGGGGCACCGCGGGCGTTCTGCTGCTCCGAAACATTGAATGCCTGCTGCCCGAGGATCAGGTCACCCTCGAAGAGACCCTCCAGTTTGGCGTCCTGTCTCGGGACATGCCGGGACTGCCGTGTGAGTTTCAGTTGGTGGCCACTTCGCGCATCGGCCTGAATGACCTAACCCAGCACTTTCGGTTCTTTGTGCCGCTGGCGGAAAGGCTGGCTGCCTGGGAGTTTTCTCTGCTTTCCCTTACTGAGCGCATGGAAGATTTCCCGGCGTACTTTGAGGACGAAATCGCACAGCAGTTCGTGGAATTCTCGACATCGCTGCGCTTTCGCGGGCCTGCGAAGCGCAAGTATATGGAACTGGCGATGTCTGGCCAGTCAAGCTGGGAGTACAGCCTGGAGGATCTTCACCGTTCCCTGGGCCGTCTAGCGGTTGAGGCCGGTGAGGATGGCATCACCACGGAACTCGTGAAGATGGAGTTTGACCGCCTGAACGAGGAGTGGGCCGAACAGGTGTGCGACGATCCTCTGTTGCGCGTGGTGCCGGATGAAATGCGGTACGAGCTGGACCAGTTCCAAAAGACGCAGCTGATCGAAGTTCTGCGTGTGTGCTTGCGTTCACGCAGCTTATCAGAAGCCGGACGCCGCTTGTTTGCCTCCAGCCGCGCCCGCAAGAAGAGCGTGAACGATGCCGACCGCCTGCGCAAATATCTCCAGCGCTTTGGCCTAGAGTGGAAGCAGATCAGCCAGCCCTTCCGGTGAGCCGGCCCGAGGCTGTGCACAGGCTAGACTCTGCCCAAGCCAAACTGCGCACAGGCAGTAGCTATGGCCTGCCTGGCTTCTCGGCGCCCTGTTGCGCGAGGCTGACCTTGCCCTTTTCCAGCTTTGCAGCCAGCTTGCTGATCTGCTCGTCATCGCGGTCGCTAGGCGCGTTGCGGCGCCATTCTTTCAGTGCAATGTCCCACTGGGTAACCGCCTGTTTCAGGTCCCCCTGCTCGAAGTACACATCTCCCAAGTGATCGTGAATGGTGGGGTCCTTGGAAAACCGCTGAAGCGCCTGCTTCAGCGCGAGTTCAGCCTCAGTGAGCTTACCCATGCGGAAGTAGACCCAGCCCAGGCTGTCAAGGTACGCGGCATTCCCTGGGTCGAGGTCGACGGCCTTCTTGATCATCTCGTATGCCTCTTCCAGGCGTACGTTGCGGTCAGCCAGCATATAGCCGAGATAGTTCAGCGCGGAGGCGCTATCCGGGTTCTTGGCCAGCACCTTACGGAACTCTGCTTCCGCGGCCTCGAAGTTCTTCTGACGCTCGAACATGGCGCCACGCAAGAAGACCACAGTCTGGCGTTCATCCTCGCCGTCCGCGAACTCTTCGGCACGGTTCAGGGCGTCTCCCATCTCTGGAAAACGTTTCGACTTCTCATAGATTTGCGCCAAAGTGACGAAGTTCTGGTGGTCTTCGCGACCCTGCAGAAAGGTCTTCATGTCACGAATAGCCTCGTCGCCCTTGCCGAGATCGGCGAGCAACGAAGCGCGCACCACCACCAGCGTGCGGTCTTCGGGGAAGCGCGCATAGGCGGCATTGGCTTCCACTTCCGCTTTCTGAAAGTCCTTGGCCATGCGATAGGTTTCCACCACTTGGGCAAGCGCGCGTCCGGCGGATTCCGGATTCACGGTAGCCAGCTTACGGAAGCTGACTACAGCATCGTCGTAACGCTCCGCACTGCGTTCGAGCAGGCCCAGCCTCTCAAGGAGTACGCTTTGCGTAGTGCGCTCGGCATCGGTGTAGCGCGTCTTTTCGGCCTCAGCGATCATCCCCTTCACTTGCGCGATGGCCTCATCCGTCTTACCCTCGGCATCCAGCAGATTTACATCGTTGTAGAGAATTTCGAGATTATCCGGGGCCAGTTCTTTGGCCCGGTTGTTGGCCGCCCTCGCTTTGTTGAAATCCCCCTGCTGCCGGTAGATCTGGGACAGCCGCAGAAAGGCTTCCACATCTTCGGGCGCCTTGGTGGTGATCTCTTCCAGTACGACGCGGGCCGGTTCAATCTGATCGCTGAAAAGCAGCGCCTGTGCATACCGCTTCAGGATGTCGAGTTCGCCAGGTCGCATTTCCAGCGCGCGCTTGTAGACGTCCGACGCGTTCTCGAAATCGCGAACCTGTTCGTAGGCGTTGGCCAGTTCAAGCATGGTGCGCAGCGTGGGATTGCGCGAATTCACCTTGGTGAGCATTTCAATGGCTTTGTTGCTGTCACCAAGGGAGGTGTACACCAGCGCCAGTTCCTTCATCGCCAGTTCGTTTTCCGGCTCCAGCTGCAGCACTTTCTTGAAGGAATCTTCGGCGTCCACGTTGCGACGGTCAAGGCGATACAAGCGGCCCAGCAGCAAGTGCGCGTCGACATCAGACGCGTCCTGCTTGACGATCTCCTGGTGCTGCTCGATGGCCTTGCGGAGCATCACTTCATTCACACCATCACCGCGCCTTGATCCGCCGGCGGCCGAGGGATCGCCAATCAGCCTTGTGTAGATGCGCCCCAGGACGCGCCGGGCCTCGATATCGTTCGGGTTGGCTTCAAGGCGGCGCTCGGCCTCGGTAACAGCTTCTGCTTACGCGTCCTGCGCGGAGGTAGAGCTCGCTTAAGGCGCTATCAGAAGGTGGCGTCGGGGTCTGCCTTCAAGGCTTCGCGATAGTACTCAATCGCTTGGTCGACAAACTCTCTGCGATTCCCGTAGGCATTCGACAACTCGGAGTAGAGGTGCCCCATGGCAAAGTTATAGTAGGAGTCCGCCTTCTTGCTTGCCTCCACAGTTTCGGAGGTTTGCGTTGCAGCCTGGGCCGGTGCTGCCGACGCCTGACGGTCTTGTTGCGCCATTCCAGGCGCTGCGGCCAGCCATAGGCAAAGCAGCGTGAATGAGAGAATCTTTGTGTATGCCATGGATTTCCGTGACTGCGACTCTTCGCCTGACAAAGAGCTTCGCTGGGCCGAACGCGGGCCGGATTGGGTTTTCCACATTATATGCTGTAATGCACCCGCAGAGGCGGAGGCGGCTGACGCGGACGCCCGTCCAGCGAAAGGAAGCTTGTGAGCACTCACTTCGGTCGTTCCAAGAGTGAGCATGGATTCCGCGACGTGGTGTGCATCGTAGGTCCTACGGGCTCCGGGAAGTCCCAGCTTGCTCTCAGTCTCGCAGAGGCGCTGAACGGCGAGATCGTCAATTGCGACTCTCTTCAGCTCTTCCGTGGCTTCGATATTGGGACGGCAAAGCCATCCGAGGCCGACCAATCGAGAGTGCCACATCATTTGCTGGACGTCGCCGGGCCTGGAGATGACTTCACTGCCGGAGACTACGCGCGCGTGGCGCTTCCACTGCTTCATACTCTTTCAGATCGCGGAAAGCTCCCCGTGGTTGCGGGAGGAACGGGTTTTTATTTGAAAGCGGTCATTGACGGGTTGGTTTCCGCACCCCGCAGGGACCTGTCGCTTCGCCAGCGCCTTCAGGCGATGGAGCGGCGCGCGCCCGGCCGCCTGCACCGGCTTTTGCGACGCTGGGACACGTTGAGCGCTATGCGCATCCAGCCGAACGACGTTCAGAAGCTCATCCGCGCCCTCGAAGTGATGCTGCAGCAGCGGCAGCCCCTATCTTCTGTTTACCAGCAACCGCGGGAGGCGCCGGGCAGCCTGCGCTTCCTGCAGATTGGTCTGGATCCGCCGCGCGAACTCCTTTACCGACGATTGAACGCGAGATGCGAAGCCATGTGGCAAAGTGGGTTGCTTGACGAAGTGCGGGGACTGCTGGCTGCGGGGTATTCCCCCTCCGCCAAGCCGTTTGGCGCGATCGGCTACAAGCAGGCACTCCGCGTGGTGCAGGGTAGTCTGGATCCCGAAGCCGCGCTTGAGGAAATGCAACGGGATACGCGGCGGTACGCAAAGCGACAGTGGACTTGGTTTCGCCGGGATCCGCGCGTGTATTGGATACCTAGTACTGAAAACAACACCGACACCCACGGGAAAGTGGTGCGCCTCCTGTACAAAAAATTGTTCTGGTATTAGACTGAAAGAGAGGAAACAAAGCAACCCTTTCGGTTCCTCTGCGTAATTCCATTTGGCAATCCCAAATTGAGTAGGAGTTTTCCATGTTGAAAAAGGTACTTTTTCTTACCGCTATTCTTCTTCTGTCCGTGTCCGTGGCCTCGGCGAAAACCTTCACGGTGAAGCTGCACCAGGCTTCAATGGTTGAGGGCAAAGAACTGAAACCCGGGAACTATAAGGTGGAGTTGACCGACAGCAAAGCCACTATCACCAACGGCAAGGAAACCGTCGAAACAGCCATCAAAACTGAAGAAAGCAATGAGCGATTTGGCCAGACGTCGGTTCGCTACACCGATGCTGAAGGCAAAATGAAGATCCGTGAAATTCGCGTGGGTGGTACCAACACCAAAGTCGTCTTTAACTGAATTTCTGGCGGCGTTTTTCCGCCCTCGCTGTTTGTGCTCCTTAAAGGCCGGATGGTACGATGCAGTCGTGCCCCGGCCTTATCTTTTCGTACTCGCGCTGCTCGTTGGATCCTTAGGTAGTTATGCGGCCTCCGTTTCTCTGCTGGTGCTCCCATTCACTCCCCAGAATAATACAGGCAAGTATATATGGATTGGTGAAAGTAACGCCGAGGGGATAGGGGATATTCTTGCAAAGAATAGTATATTTATTCTTGACCGAGAAGACCGGCTTCGCGCCTATCGTGCGCTTGGCATTCGAGAAAGCCCAACTCGCACCCTCGCCACCAGTCTCAAGGTGGCGATGGAACTTGACGCCGATTTCGCCGTGTTAGGCGGATTCCAGGTGGCCGAAGCGGAACCCGTGGGTGATGGACGGGTGACTCTCGCCATTACTGTCATGGATGTGCGCAAGTGGAGGAAGATGGCCGAGGTGCGTGTCGACGGCAAGCTGTCAGATCTTTGCGTGTTGGAAACCCGTGCGGCCTACCTGATTCTAAAGGCCGTGCAGGCTGACCAAGCCACGGATTCGGAAGCTGCATTCCTGGCGCGATTCCCCCCGGTTCGCCTTGACGCGCGGGAAAACTACATTCGTGGCTTGTTGGCGGACTCCGAAGAGGCGCGTCACCGCCATTTCACACAAGCCGCCCGCTTGGACGAAGCCTATCCGGCTCCCGCCTTTCAGCTAGGTTCCTTGTATTGGCAGAAGCGAGATTGTCGCCACGCGGCGGACTGGCTGCGAAAGGCCACCGCAGAGTTTCCGCGCAAGCGGGAGGCCCAGTTCATGCTGGGGGTATGTGAAGCCAGGCTTGGCCGGTACGCGGCGGCCGAAGCAGTGCTTCGTGCGCTGTACGCGGCGGCGCCGCTGCCCGAAGTGGCGAATAACCTGGCGGTGGTGCTGGGCCGTCAACGGAAGGAGGGCGTGCTGGAACTGCTGACGTTCGCGGCTGAGCGGGATTCCGAAGATCCGGACTACCGGTTTAACCTGGGGCATGCACTGTGGCTACGCGAGCGCTATGAGGACGCCGCAGAACGCTTCCGTGAGGTGCTAGACCTGGCCGGTGAGGACGCTGAGGCCACTCGGATGCTGGGGCGGTCGCTGCAAGGGGACGCGTCGCGCGCGGCCCGAGCCGCGTTGGAGAACCTCGGTCGCATGAAGGAAGATTTCAACGACAACGAACTTAGCGTGGAGGCCGCAGGCCAGGTTTCGGGCGTCCCGGCGTTGCCCGCCGAACCGTGAACCGGCTTCAATCCAAACAGGGTCCGCCACCGATTCGAAAATCCCTTCGCGGCATACCAGTGGGGATCGACTCGCGTAGTCCAGTGGCCACACTGCCGGTCACCCGCATCCTCACGCTACACTGAAGAATTAGCTTGCCGGACAGCGCTGCCCTGTCGTCGCGCGTTTTCGGATGACTGCCGTGGAAAACAACCGCCACCAAAAAGCGATCGCCATCTATCCCGGTTCTTTTGATCCGCTCACCAGCGGGCATATCGACTTGATTGAGCGGGCCGCCCGCCTTTTCGACAACCTCATCCTGGCTGTGGTGCACAATCCCGCCAAGCATCCTTTGTTTACCGTGGCAGAGCGCATGGAAATGCTGAATGAAGTTGCGGTGAATTACCCCAATGTGGAAGTAGATTCCTTTCAGGGACTGCTGGTGAATTACGCAGCCCAGAAACGAGCCACGGTGCTGATTCGGGGCATCCGCGCGATCTCAGACTACGAGTACGAATTGCAGATGGCGTTGATGAACCGTCGTCTGCGTCCAGAACTGGAAACCGTTTTCCTGATGGCGGGCGAGGCCTTCAGTTTCGTGAGTTCCCGCATGGTGAAGGAGGCGTTTAGCCTGGGCGGCGACGTCA
>JAHCHD010000047.1 GCA_026129915.1 Bryobacterales bacterium | reverse complement strand
TTTCAGAGATCGCCGTCATCGCGAAACGCTACGGCCTGTGGCTACACGTCGACGCTGCCTACGCGGGTCCCGTCGCCATCTGCCCGGATTACCGGCACTATTTCACAGGCTGGGAGGAAGCAGATTCGATTGTCCTGAACCCGCACAAGTGGCTGTTCACGCCCATCGACATCAGCGTCTTCTATATCCGCGATGCCGACGTGCTGAAGCGCGCGCTCTCGCTGGTACCCGAGTATCTGAAGAGCACTTCCCACCCTCGCGCGTTGAACCTGATGGACTACGGCATTCCCCTGGGGCGGCGCTTCCGTTCGCTGAAGCTCTGGTTTGTGATGCGTTCCTTCGGGCGCGAGCGCATCGCCGCCAACCTCCGCCAGCATATTCTGATGGCGCAGGAACTGGCCGAAAACATCCGTAAGCACCCGGAGTTCGAAGTCACCGCGCCGGTGCCATTCTCCACGGTGTGTTTCCGGCTCCGGGGCGGGGAAGCAGCCAATGTGCGACTGCTCGAAGCGGTGAACGCAAGTGGCGAGGCCTTCCTGTCTCAAACGCGCCTGGGCAACCTTTACACCCTACGGTTTGCGATAGGAAACATCCACACCACCAGACAGGACGTCGCTCTAGCCTGGCAGCGGATTCAGGATGAAGCAAAGCGGGTCTAGTGCGGCGAGGTAATATCCAGCTTACGCACTCAGGCGGCCTGCCGGTCGGGTCGCAGCCAGGCAGCAAGGCCCACCGCTGCCAGCATCAGTGCCGCACCGCACGGGATCATGGCCATGGCCAGGCTCAGGTTGCCGCTGCGTTCTGAAACCTGGCCAATCAGCATGGGCAATACTGCCCCACCTACTGATCCCGATGCGAATACCAAGCCCGTCAGCCGGGTTGCCGCTCGTCCACCGTGCTCCAAAAAGTAACCAACGCCGTTGGGGAACACCGGGCCAAGCCCGATTCCCGCCACCGCCACCGCAACGAGCACCATCAGGGGGCTATCTGGCCCCAGCAGCCATGCGCTGCCCACCAGACTCAGTGCGCTGCCCACCAGAAGCACGGCCATCATCCCCACCCTCGGGAGGATGCCGATGGTAATCAGGCGGCTCAGCAGAATCGCGCCCCAAAAAGCCGAGGGAGCACTCGCGGCCAGCATCGCACTCGCGTCGGTGGCGCGCAGTAGATAGGTAGTGCTCCATCCACCCAAGCTCACTTCCACGCCCACGTACAGAAACAGCAGCAGCATTGAAGCCATGGTGAAGCGGATAAGTGAGGGTCGGGTGAGGGCGTCTGAGTTGTCGGCGGCCTCCCCATGCGTAGCCCCCGCTGGCAATCTGGGGGCCTCGGTCTGCTTCTCCACCTGCAACCGCGACGCGAGCAGCGCGCCGCCAAGTGTCAACGCGCCGAAAACGCTTGGGAACCAGTCGCTCCAGCCATGCTCGATGCAGTAGCCAATGGCCGGTGGCGCGGTCATCGCGCCCACACCAAAAAACACATTCAACATCGTGAGGGCAGATCCGGTCCGTCCGGGAGACATCTCCGCGGCCGCCAGGTTGGCCGTAGGATTCACCAGCCCCAGCCCAAAGCCCAGCATGCCACTGCCCAAAAAACCTGCTAGCCACTGGCTACTGCTTAGCCCCAGTGCACCCAGGCCCACCATCACAAAGCCCCAAACCATCAGGCTCCACCCCCGATAGCGCCGCAGTAGCAGCGTTACAGCAAGTGCCCCCATCACGGCGCACAAAAACACCGCGCCAATCAGCATGCCCGCCCTGCCGTCGCGCATCCCCCATCGCTCGCTGAGACTCGGCAGCAACGGTCCATACATGGTGGTGCCCACTCCCACCAGAACGAATAAAGCGTGTAAGAGAATACGTGCGAAGCTCAATCGCCCAGAATAGCCCAGAACAGCCCGAAATTGCGTGCTTCGTGCAGTCGCGGCAAACGCCCCAGATCCGGCTAGCGAAGGCCCTTGGCTCGCCCGCCAAAGCCCTAGCGCCCCAGCTCCGGGTTCTTCCCCGTAAACAGTGGATGAGTAGAAGACGGCGGAAGCCATTGCCAAATCAACTTCTCAGGTACGAACTGGGCATTGCACCTTCCAGCCTAACGCCATCCAGAGTGTAGATAGGCCTTCGGTGATGCCGTTTCTGGGCGCAGTGTACCCTCCCTCAACAGCACAACCCGACCGGAACTCGGACGGCTAAAAATGAGAACGTATAGTCAACAAGATCGATATCATCCGCTCGGACGTAGAGGCGGCAATTCTGCCATTTCAATTTGTCTTCGCCCCCGAGTCGGCGCATTTTCAGCTGTTTCAGAACAAAACTGCCCTTGGATGTTTGTTTCAGACAAAAAACTCAAGATTCGGATAGAAAAAACCTGTAGTACTTGTTAAACTTGTGGTACTTCGACACGATCTGTGTCATAACTAAGTTGTTGGCTTGATCCTGTTGAGCGCCAGAATCGCCCGGAAAATCGCCAACTCACGCGACCATTGCAGAATATGAGTTCTTAGGATCCTGAACAGGTTCACTCCTCGGTCCTTGGCCATCATCGTTGTTGTCGGTCTCGTCCTCCTCAGCGCCAGTTCCGTGGCGCACGCCCAGGGTCCTCAGCGCCTCGCCGTGCCTATTGAGGGTGGATTCGCGGAGACGAACCAACGGTGGACCCCGCTGGTGAAGTATCTTGAGAGCGCGATTTCGGGCGCCAATTTCACCCTCAGCCCGCTTGCCGCGGACGAGATTTCCAAGGCCATCCGGCGTGGGGAAGTAGAATTTGCAATTGTGCCTCCAGCGAAAGTGCCCCTTTTGTTGAAGGACGCCGGTGTTTCGGTCCTTGCCACAGCCTCTATTCCAGCGATCGGCGACTCTCGGGTCTCCATGGTGCCCGGCTCCATCTTGGTGCTGAAGGACCGCGGCGACCTGCAATCGGCTACTTCGCTGAAAGACAAGCGCATCATCGCCCTTGGTAACAGTTCCCTCTCTGGCTGGATTGGTCCCTTAGGTCTGTTGCTCGCAGCAGGGATTGACCCGGAAATCGACTTTGCTGACCTCCGGTTTGCCACCGACACTGCCACCGTACTCGATGCACTGAATGCCGGTATGATCGACGCGGCGATACTCAGCAATGCAGACTTGCTTGCGGCGGTTCGTAATGGGCGCGCGAAACCGGACACCTACCGGGTTCTGCTGGCTAAGTCCAGTGAGGCAATGGATGCCGCGGTCACGCGTGGCAGCACGGACGCACTTCCCCTCGACGCTTTCCTTCGCACCCGCGCTGTAGACGACGCCCTGGCTCGGAAAGTAGCGGAGGCGCTCTACCAACTCGAGCCTTCGCGGCCTGCCGCGCAAGCGGCCTCCTGGGCGCTGCCTGCCAACTATACCGGCGTCCAGACAGCCTTGCGTAGCGCGGGATCGCCATGGAGCGCGGAGCTTGAACCGGAAGCGGCTCCATCAGCCCTCAGCCAGTGGCCAACCTTCATCAGCCTACTGATTGCTTTCATCGCAAGCTTGGCGGCATTTCGGCTCTATACGCTCATGCGCAGCAAAGTGAAGGCTGCCAAAGAGACCGTGGACGAAGCGCAACAGCATTTGGCGGCCAGCCAGGAGGCGCTTGCCCGTGCCAGCCAAATGCGTGCCAGTCTGCTCGCTAACTTCCGCCAGGATTTCCGCACACCCCTCACCGCCGTGCTCGAAATCTCCCGGCTTATCGGTACCACGCACCTCAGCAGCGCTCAGGTGGAGTATGTGAACGCGATTCGCGAAACCACTCACAACCTGATGGGAAGCATCGGCAATGTCACTGACTTCGCCAACCTCGAAACAGGCGCGCTTCAGATCGAGAGCCGCGATTTCGATCTCATGGAGGTCATCGACACCTCCCTGCAGAATGTCTACGAGCAGATGGGTGAGCACCACGCCGAGCTATCCGTGCAGGTGGACGTCAACGTGCCCCGCGCTCTTGTGGGCGACCCGGCGCGCATCCGCCAGGTGCTCCAGAACCTCCTGCACAATGCCATGAAGTTCACCCACTCCGGTGACGTGCTGTTGCACGTGAGCCTCATCCGCGAGGATGCAGGGGCGGGCGCGGTTACCTTTACTGTCATCGATACGGGCATCGGCATCGACAAGAAGCAAATGAAGACCATCTTCGAGCCGTATGCCATTCAACTGAAAGGCAAGGAAGAAGGCCGTGGCCTCGGTCTTCCGCTCTGCAAACTGCTGGTGAGCCGGATGGGTGGCGAAATTTCCGCCGAGAGCACTCCTGGAACGGGCACCCAGGTCTCATTCTCGCTGCTGTTGAAGAAGCAGACCCACGCACTTGCATTAAGGGATGACGATGTCAGCCGGATCAAGACAAGCCGCGTGCTGCTGATCGGCGGCAGCGAGATCAGCCGTCGTATCCAGAAATATTACTTGCAATCCTGGGGCGCGCAAGTGGTCTACTCTCCGCGCTTCGAAGACGCTCTTGACGTGATGAAGCAGGAGATTGCCGCCGACCGCCGATTCGACGTGGTTCTGTCGCCTGCATTTGTAGGCGAGCGCAATGCCGTGGAACTCGTTGCCACGGTCCGCGACCATCCGGAGTTCGACGGCATTCCGTTTGTGGCCATTGCATCGCGCCAGGAGTGCGAAGCATTGCCCCAGCTTGAGCAGCTGGCGGGCGTTCTGATTCTGCCGCGCCCTGTGCGCCGTGGTGACCTCGTGATCAAGCTTACGGACGCGCTCCGCATGGAAGTGCCGGATCGTCTGTGGAAGGATCCTTCGGACTACGACACCGAAGAGATCCGCAAGCTCGATTTCGAGTTCACCGATTCCAACATCCGCCGCGGCCTCGTGTTGGTGGCAGACTCCAACTCCATTCATCAGCGGGCTGTGGGCCTTGTGTTGGAGCGTATGGGCTACGAAGTAGAAGCCACAGCCTCAGGCACCGAAGCATTGAATCTGATGAAGCGCCGTCGCTTCGATCTCGCCTTTGTCGACACAAAGTTGCACGGCATGGATAGCTTCTCCGCCGTGAGCGAACTGCGAGAGCACGAAAACAAGGCGCAGCGTACCCCCATCGTAGGGATGCTGCCCAGCATGAAGGATGGCGAACGCGAGCACTGCCTGCTTTCCGGCATGGACGACTGCATCCTGAAGCCGCTGGAAATGGAAACGATTGTGCGAACCATGCGCCGCTGGACGCGCAAGGCGCAGAAACCCGTCGTACGTGAAGATGCCATGATGCGCCGGGAGATGTCCGCCTGACGCAGCAACGCACCGGTGCCTTCAAGATCGCGAACCAGGAACTCGTCCAAACGATGAATCGCAACGAGCAAGGCCGCTGGCTGCGACAGCAAGGTTGAGCAAGAGAGCAATGGGCGCGGACTTCCTCCCCTGGGGACCGCGCCCGATTTTTTTGGCGCGCGCGCCACGTCCACAACGATCAGCGTTCCCACCCCAACGCCCCACTTTCTCCCAGACTTGACCGCACATCCACTGGCTGCGCTTTTTGGGATAGCATAGTTCCCTTAGGCCTACTGGGAGAGGCCAATGATGAGTGCAATCGCTACACCCCACTTTTCCATCGCGCGCCGGCGCTTTCTGCAGAGTGTACCCGCCATGATGGCTCTTCAGGCACTAGGGCAGGACGGGCCAGACCTCGTGAACCAGAAGCCGAAGCGGGTGGGATTGATCGGCGCCGGATGGTATGGCAAGAGCGACCTCTGGCGCTTGGTGCAGGTCGCGCCGGTCGACATCATCTCCATTTGCGATCCCGACAAGCGCATGCTGGAGGGCGCGGCGAAATTGGCATCGGAACGCCAGCGCTCCCACAAGACACCGCGCACCTACACTGACTACCGCGAGTTGTTGAAGGAAAAGGATCTCGATATCGTGCTGATTGGCAGCCCAGACCACTGGCACGCTTTGCAGGCGATCGCCGCCATTGAGTCGGGGGCGGATGTCTATTTGCAGAAGCCCATCAGTGTGGACGTGATGGAGGGCGAGGCAATTCTCGCCGCCGCGCGCAAACACAACCGGGTGGTGCAGATCGGCACTCAGCGCAAGAGCACCCCTCATCTGATCGACGCCAAGAAGCAGGTAGTGGACGCGGGACTGCTGGGCACGATCGGCCACGTGGATATGTGCTGCTACTTTCACATGCGCGCCAACGGGAATCCGCCCGTGGAGTCCGTGCCGGAATGGTTTGACTACGAAATGTGGACCGGCCCCGCGCCGATGCGCCCTTACGACGGATTGCCCCACACTCGCTGGTGGCGAACCTTCATGGAATATGGCAACGGAATCATGGGCGATATGTGCGTCCACATGTTCGACACGGTGCGTTGGATGCTGAAGCTCGGCTGGCCCAAGCGCATCACTTCCACCGGCGGCATCTACGTGCAAAAGGCGGGTAAGAGCAACATTGCCGATACGCAGTCCGCCACGTTTGAATACCCTGATTTCCACTGCAACTGGCAGCACCGTAGCTGGGGTGTGCCGCCAGATCCCGACTACCCTTGGGCTCTCTTCCTGTACGGCGAAAAGGGCGTGCTGAAGGCCAGCACCATGCGTGCCGATTTCGTCCCCTATGACAAGAACCAGAAGTCGCTCCACTTCGACTGTTTCTTTGAACGCCAGAAGTTCCCTGAGGACCTTACCGAAGATCGCATTGAGCTGAATGCCGCGCCGGCCACACGCCTGCACATGCTCGATTTTCTGGCTGCCATCGAGAAGCGGAGCCGCCCCGTCGCCGACATCGAAGATGGCCATATCTCCACGGCAAGCTGCATTCTGGCCAACGTCTCCATGGCCACCCAAACGCCAGTGGTTTATGACCCCGTAAAGCGCGTGGCAACCGGTGACCGCCGGGCTACGGAACTGCTGCGCCGGCCCTATCGCAAGCCATGGAAACGACCTGAGCCTGTATAGCGCCCTCCAGTGCCTCCCATCGTACTTGCAACGCTAGGCGGCAGCGCATAGGATCGTAGGGTCATGTCATCTACCCGGTCCAGTTCCCCTTCCAGCACTCCATCCCGGCGCGGCTTTCTGCGGTCCGCGCTAGGCGTCGGCGCGGGCATATCCGCCGGTGCGCTTGGTGTGAGCTTTGCGCAACAATCGCAAAGCCGGCGCCCCAACATTCTCCTGATTCTGGTGGATGACTGGGGCTGGGCCGACATGGGCGCCTATGGCAGCACCTTCTACGAGACGCCCCATCTCGACAAGCTCGCGCGGGACGGCGTGCGCTTCACCAATGGATACGCATCCTGCCCGGTGTGCTCACCTACGCGAGCCGCCGTGATGACCGGCAAGGCGCCACCGCGCGTCAACATCACAGACTGGATTCCCGGCCGCCGCCCGCATGAGTTTTCGCCCATCGTGACTCCGGAAGACAGCGACCGTCTCGCCCACGAAGAAGTGACCATCGCGGAAATGCTTAAGCCTCTTGGCTACGCCACCGCCCACATCGGCAAGTGGCATCTGGGCGGAGAAGGCTACGGCCCCACCACGCAGGGATTCGACGTAAACATTGCCGGTACCGACAAGGGTTCGCCGCCGGGCTACTTCGCTCCTTATCGTGCGCCACTCCCTGGCATTGAGAATTCGCCGCCGGGCGAGTTCCTCACCCGCCGATTGTGCGACGAAGCCGAAAACTATATGGAGGCCAACCGGGAGCGGCCCTTCTTCATGTACTATGCGCTGTTCGCTGTGCATACTCCCCTTGAGGGCGAGGCGCCGGTGATCGCCAAGTACGCAAAGAAAACCAACTTCTTGGAGTATCAGCGCAATCCTGTGTACGCCTCAATGGTGGAAAGTCTGGACGATAGCATCGGCCGGCTGCGTGCCAAACTTGCCATGTTGGGGCTCGAGAAGGACACCATCATCCTGGTCACTTCAGATAATGGCGGCCTTCTTTACGAGGGCAAGAGCCAGGTGCCAGCCACCTACAACCGTCCGCTTCGGGCGGGAAAGGGCCACCTCTACGAAGGAGGGACGCGTGTTCCCTTCATGATCTATGACCCTCAGGCCAAGCACCGCGTAGACGATACCCCTGTCATCAGTACCGATTTGTTGCCCACCATCGCCGCCTACACGGGCGCGCGGCCTCCCTCAGGCATCGATGGCGTCTCGTTGAGGGAACTGGTGCGCGACGACCGCCGCATCGCCGAGCGTGATCTCTGCTGGCACTACCCGCACTATTCCAACCAGGGAGGCTTCCCCGGGGGATCCATCCGCTCAGGAGATTGGAAGCTGGTGGAGAACTTTGATTCGGGCGCCGTTGAGCTATACAATCTGCGCACTGACCTTCGCGAAGAAAACAACCTGGCCCGCAGCAATACCAGCAAGGTGCGCGAACTGCAGGCCAAGCTGGAATCATGGCGTAAGCGTGTGGGTGCAAAGATGCCAACGAAGAACCCGGACTACGACCCCGCGAAAGCAGACCAGGAACTCACTGGCTCACGGCGGGAAAACCAGTAGCTGCAATCAATGACTAGTGGTTTCCGGTCCCGTCAGTAGATGGAACGATCTGTCGGGGGACTTGCCGGGAACGCCGGGTGCTCGCCAGGGATTCTGAATTGCCGAAGCGAATGGGATGGCGGAGCGGCAGCTTCCCGAAGGAAGCCGGAGGAGGGGCCTGGTCTCTAGGCGGCCCGTTTGCCGCTCCGCCAAACTTTGATGGCAAGCACGCGATCGCCGCTTGCCTGTGAAAATCGCAGGAAGCTGGCGGGCAGGAAATCAAAGGGGTCTTCCTGCCCGCACTGCTTCAGCGAGGAGCTTAATCGAGCATCTTCTCGTGCTGTTGCCATAGAATCGGCGACCGGTTTAGACGGCTCAGCAACAGGTGGAACTCGTGCAGGAACTCCTTTGGTAGCTTGTCGTACATCTTCAGGAAGAGTTCCTCGTGGCTCAGCACCTCTTCCTTCCAGGCTTCGCGGTCCACTTCCATCAGCTCAGAGAATTTCTCGAAGCCGAAGTCGAGGCCCGACATGTCGAGATCCTCATAGCGCGGCATCCAGCCCACGGGACTCTCGACGGCGTAAGCGCCACCGTGTACGCGGTCCACAATCCATTTCAGTACCCGCATGTTCTCGCCGAAACCGGGCCACAAGAACTTGCCGTCGGCATTCTTGCGGAACCAGTTCACATGGAAAATGCGCGGAGGATTTGGAATGTGCCGGCCAATATTCAACCAATGGTTGAAGTATTCCGCCATGTGGTATCCGCAGAACGGAAGCATCGCGAAGGGATCACGGCGTACCTTGCCCACCGTGCCCGCCGCCGCGGCCGTCATCTCCGAACCCATTGTGGACGCGATATAAACGCCATGGCTCCAGTTGAACGCCTGGAACACCAGCGGTACCTTGCTCATGCGGCGACCGCCGAAGATAAATGCGCTAATCGGCACGCCGTTGGGGTCCTCCCACGCAGGATCAATGGTGGGGCACTGTCCGGCCGGCGCGGTGAAGCGAGCGTTCGGATGCGAAGACGGCCGCCCGCAGTCGGGTGTCCAGTCCTGGCCCTTCCAGTCAATCAGGTGTGCTGGAGGCGTGTCGGTCATCTCCTCCCACCACACGTCGCCGTCATCAGTAAGGGCTACGTTGGTGAAGATCGAATTTGCCCGGCACGATTCCATCGCGTTGGGGTTCGACTTGTAGCTTGTGCCCGGCGCCACGCCAAAAAATCCATATTCCGGATTGATGGCATAGAGACGACCATCCGGCCCTGGCTTGATCCACGCAATGTCGTCGCCAATCGTGGAAATCTTGTTTTCACTGAGTTCCTTCGGTGGAATCAGCATCGCGAAGTTGGTCTTGCCACAGGCGCTTGGGAAAGCCGCTGCCACATAAGTCTTGTGGCCATCCTTGGTTTCCACGCCGAGAATCAGCATGTGCTCCGCCATCCAGCCTTCGTCGCGCGCCATGGTGGAGGCAATGCGCAGCGCAAAGCACTTCTTGCCGAGCAGTGCGTTTCCGCCGTAGCCCGAACCAAAGCTCCAGATGGTTCGCGTTTCCGGGAAATGCACGATGTACTTGTTGTCCGCGTTACAGGGCCACGGTACATCCTTTTGACCCGGTTCAAGCGGAGCGCCTACCGAGTGCAGACACGGAACAAATTCGCCATTGGCGCCAAGTGTGTCCAGCACTTTCTGCCCCATGCGGGTCATAATGCGCATGTTCACTGCAACGTACGGGGAATCCGTTACCTCCACGCCGATATGCGCGATATGCGAACCAATGGGCCCCATGCTGAACGGAATTACATACATCGTTCGCCCGCGCATGCAGCCGTCGAACAAGTTCAACAACTTCGCGCGCATTTCGTCGGGGTTCATCCAGTTATTGGTGGGCCCGGCATCCTCACTGCGGCGGCTGCAGATATACGTGCGGTCTTCCACACGCGCCACGTCGCCGGGGTCAGAGCGGCAAAGGAAACTGTTCGGGCGCTTCGCCTCGTTCAGCTTAATGAAAGTGCCGGCATCCACCATCTGCTGACAGAGACGGTCATACTCTTCCTGTGTGCCGTCGCACCAGTGCACGCTCTCTGGTTTGCACAAGTCAACCAGTTCGTCCACCCAGGCAATTAGTTTCTGGTTCGCGGTCTTGGGTTTGGTTGGAATTTCCATCGTGGTCATGTTGTTTATGAATACCTCGGTACGATCGCGGTTGGGATCGATTTGTTTCGGGCGAAGGCGAGGCCTGGCGGTGCCAAGCCTAACCATGGTATTAGGACCTTAAATACCGATTTTACCTCAAAACGTTCTTAAGGTGTAGTTTGTCGCCTATCGCGCGCGGCCGAATTTGGAGCGGCTTCTCCAAAGTGTACAGGAACCTCCGAATTACGTAAAGACTTTTCAGTCCGGCTGTCGAGATTCGCTTAGTAGATTTCGTTAGCGCAAAACCACTAGTACGATAAGAAAAACTTGTAAACTTTTGCGCACACCTCGAAAATGCGCGAACTGTTAGATCTAAAGGATTGACAGCTTGCAATTTATGGGATTCTCTAGAAGTACGGGTTAAATGGCTCAGAGAGTTCCCGGTCCAACTCGCCGCACTATTCTGATCCGAGTTTCTCAATAAAGAACCTTACGCGATGAAATCCGCGTAGTTCCATTGCGGGCTCGGGAAGAACAAATGGCGAATCACCAGGGGCCAATCCAAGATGACCCGTAGAGAACAATCCTGCGCTTAGGGAATGGCAAGCCCGGGCCGATACGCGAGGCGCGGCACTGGGTGATTGCGGGGAGCCGAATGCCCCACAATTCGCCACCCGGCAGCAGGACATGGGCAAAAGTGCGCGTGGATTCGCCCGAGCTTCGGCTTTGGCGTCTGTCGTCGCGTACAATTTTGCCTTCATTTATTCCGGCCCGGGCGGGCAGTGGAGATACGGTTTAGCTGCTTCTCCCGCGTCAGCCCCGGCGGACCACTGGAGCCGAATGATGGAAATGATGATCGCGTTCGTAACCCTCTTGTTGGGTTTGGCCATTGGCGCCTTTTTGGTATGGTTTTCCAAGGAAGGGCAGGCGCAGCAGGCGGTTGCCGCTGCGCAAGGAGAGAATCTGGCGACGATTGCCGCGCTCGAAGAGCGGGTGCAGGCTGCCACATCCCGTGAGGGGGAGATCAGTGCCGAACTGGCAAATGCCCGCCAGGAACTCAACCAGCGGAAGCAACAGCAGGAGCAGGAAGTTTCCTCTCTGCGGCTGGAAGTCAGCCGCTACCGGGAGGGCAATCTGCAACTGCAGGCCGAGCTCGTCCGGGAACGTGATATGGCGTTTGAAAAGCAGCGGGTGCTTGCCGAGACGGAACAGCGCTTTACGGAAACCTTCGAGGCCCTGTCCGCGCGCGCCCTCAAGAGTAATAACGAATCCTTCCTGGAACTCGCCCGCACGGCGCTTGCCGGTCAGCAGACCGAGGGCGAGATGGGTCTTGCCTTGCAAAACAAGGAGATGGAGTCGCTCGTCAAGCCCCTCGACGAGACCCTCCGTAAGGTGGAGGAACAGCTCCGCGCGATTGAGATCGACCGCGCCGGTGCCTACCAGAGTCTCCTTGACCGGGTAAAGGAACTTGGAGATACGCAGAACCTATTGCGCAGTGAAGCGGGCCGTTTGGTAAACGCTCTTCGCACCCCCGTCCAGCGCGGGCTTTGGGGCGAGATGCAACTCCGCCGCGTGGTGGAACTCGCGGGCATGGTAGAGTACTGCGATTTCGACACTCAGGTGAGTGTAGCCAGCGAAAATGGCCAGCGACGCCCCGACATGGTGGTCCGCATGCCCGGCGGTCGCTCCCTGATTGTGGACGCCAAAGTGCCTCTGGCGGCCTACCTCGAAGCGATGGAATGTGACGACGAAGCAGACCGCCAGCTGAAGCTGAAGCAGCACGCCGGCCAGGTGCGCGCCCACATTCACGGCTTGAGCCAAAAGGCTTACTTCCACCTCTTCGCCGACACTCCCGACTTCGTTGTCGCGTTCCTGCCGGGGGAAAGCTTTCTGGCTGCGGCGCTCGCGCAGGACCCCGCTCTCATCGAGTACGGCATGGAGAACCGTGTTCTCTTGAGCACGCCCACCACGCTCATCTCACTTCTGAAATCGGCCAGCTATGGCTGGCGTCAGGAGAAAATTGCGGAGAACGCACGCGAAATCAGCGACCTCGGCAAGGAAATGTACGAGCGCTTGCGAGTGCTCACCGGCCACTTCCACGGCATCAAGCGCGGGCTTGAATCCACCGTGCGAGCCTACAACGACGCGGCCGGCTCCATGGAATCGAGGGTGCTCGTCAGCGCCCGGCGTTTTCAGGATCTCGGCGCGGCGGGCGGTGATGTCATTGAGGCGCCCCCGCACGCAGAGGTTATCCCCCGCGAGATCCACTTTCCGGAGTTGCGTGCGCTCGTGGCCGGTGCATCCTCCAACGGCGATGGCGACTGAGTGAGGCATGGCGATGGACAGCCGTCGCCCACCAAAACGGATCCGGTTACGGGAAGCTGCCGTAGCCGGATCCATAACCGGGATGGTGGGCAGGCTGTTTAGCATCCGGAATAGAACGCACCCAGCGGAGGCGGCCTTGTCTGGTGGCTGTGCCCCGTGCGCCGCACCCCCGAGCCTTACTCCATTGCTCCCCCTACAAACGGATACGCGGGCCGCTTCCGCTCCAGGTAGTCCGAGAAATCCGCCCGGGCCGCAAGGGTGCGAAAGGCCTCCAACGCGGTCTGCGCCGCGGCTTCCTCCCCCTCGGTGCCCCAGTCATTCGTCCTCCGGTTGGCAAATACGGCATTCACCGCGGCACAGGGCAGCCCTCCTCCTTCCGTGGCGCACCACACAAAAAGGTTCGCCGCCTCCATCGAATAGCAGGCAACACCCAGCCGGATCACCTCTTCGTGCCGCGCCGCAAGCTGGGGTGGCACTTCCCCGAACAGGTTCGGGCGCCCCTGGCCGCCGTAAAAGTCACTGGTAGTGCATTCCACTCCCACGTGGAAGCGGCCCGGAGCCACCTCCTTAGCGGCATCATGCAGCGCGCTCACCACGCGCCAGTCCGCAACGGCGGGGTATCCCAGTGGCGCCCAGTTCTCCGCCACGCCCTCATGGCGGATGGCTGCGCTCACCACAATCAGGTCACCCACCTTGGAATGCCGCAAGAGGCTGCCGCACGATCCCACGCGGATAAACACCCTCGCTCCACTCCGCACCGCTTCTGGCAGCACAATGCCAATCGATGGCCCTCCCATACCGGAGGTCGTCACCGAAACCGGCACTCCCTTGTAGTTGCCGGTATAGCTCAGCAAGCCCCGGTATTCATTGCCGTAGCGTCTGGGCTTGTCGAAAAACCGCGAGGCGATCATCTCGGCCCGGCCCGGCGCACCCACAATCAGGCACAGCGGTGCCAGGTCGCCAGCGCGCGTGTGCGTATGGTAGTTCCTGCTGTCGTCTCCCAAGGGCTTATCTGCCGCAGCCATCCAAGTTTCCTTCCTGCGATGGAGTCCTTTCAATGTGGGGGCCTTATTGGCCTGCTCATCCGCGCCCAGCCCCTCGCCCGCTTGTAGCCTTCAGTGACTTCCGGGTTCGCCCCCCTGTCACCTTCCAGAAAGTGGATGTGTTGACGCGCGCATATCGCGTCAGCATCTCCCGGTACATTCTGTTACAAATTGCTCCCAGTTTCTCTGTGTACTCTGGACGTACCAGAAGGTCATGGAACTCATCCTTCCGTCGAACTGCATTTAGCGCCAATACGGCAATGCTACGGTCCTGCTCGTCTCCGAACCGGATGGGATGGCACCAAATTACCGTCACTGGTGGCTTTGTTTCCTCCGGCAACAACTCATAGACGGCCACGTTGCGCTTCGTGCAGCCAGGAAGGTTGGCGTACAGAACATCCACACGCGATCGGAATGCCTTGCCGGGCAAACCTCTTCCCGGCTTCAGTTGGAGTTTCCAGATGCCAGCCTTCTCGGCGGCAGCGCTGGTGGTTCCCGCGCAGCGAAGGCAACCGGCTAGCCGGTCGAACAGGAAGAGGGTCAGTTCCAGGTCATCCGCGGCCGCGGCTGCCAGCCCCAAGCCCTTGGCGATCTCCGGCAACATCCGCTGCAGCGAAGGCGTGATTTCGCGCGTGGAGCACGATGGTGACACCGACGAGAAAATCAGTCGCCGCGTGAGTTCCTCCACATACCCCATGACATCGTCACTGAAGCGCGGAATCTGCTCATCTTCTTCCGGAAGGCTCCACTCCAGTCCGTAGGTCATTCCTGCAACCGGTTTCGATACGCTAAGGGTCACCAGGCTGCTGAGTTCGTTTGCTCTGAAGTGTGGCTGCGCTCGCTCTAGTTCATCCGGTTGCGGCTTGCCAGCCTTTGTAACGAAGGGACGGCAGTCGCTGGGAAAGCGGGAAGGGGGAAACTGCAATTGCAGAAACAGCGACTCCCAGTCCTGCAGCATCGTCTTGCTCACAAACTCGCGCTCGGGTTCCCGGTTTCCTGCCAGTTGCGCATCTTTCTTACTGAAGTAGACGGCATTGTGAGTAATCCTCGACATGGAAAAACTCACCTTGTCATTCGCGATCAGCGGCGGGTCGAACACAATCCACCCCTTATAGTCGGTACCCGCCGGCCGGGCATCATGCTCCCAGCGAACCTGCTGGCCGGGCGTTCGGGACACAATCACCGGTTCATCCGGTTTGCCTGCATGCGATCGAATCGTCCAATCCCACCTCGGTAGCGGATCCTTTCCAAATGGCCGGACATCTTCGTATTCTTCCGTAAAGGTGAGGTCTCCGTTTGCCTCAATCCGGCCCATCATTCGAAACTCCCTCGCGCTGACGATGGGAAGTTTGGCCTGCCGAACCTTCGTGAGCGACCCCGCAGCCGTGCTCTCCTTCGCTTCAGCGCCGCCTCTCTCCTTCAGCCCCTGAAGCTTCATCGCCTCTTTGATCTTCAGGCACACCGGACCCATTGTTGAGGCAGCCGTGCTCTCCTCCCTCATGATGAACTCAACCTGCGAAATGCCATCCAGGTAGCCCGGCGCAAGCAGGTTCGCGCCCTGCGGCCGCACCACAAACGCACGGCTCTTGCCTAGCCGCCCTAATGACACGCCCAGTTCAAAAAGTACGTTTGGATTGAGACCCGCGTACTTCTTACTGCGGTAGTTGGTCTTGCCTTCCGGAAGACAAAGCAGCACAGCGAAGTCGGCCCGGTCGATCGCCAGGCTCAAGCTCTCCAGCAGATGCTGTCCTGGGAGGAACACGTCGTGTTTCCAGAACACTGCTTCCGCTACCTCTTGCAACTGCGCGGCAAGATGCTCGCCGCATTCCCTCGCGGCAGTGGCCGAACTGCTCGCGATGAATACGTAGGGAACTGGATTCTTCGCTACGGCTGCGCCACGCTTTTTCGGCGGCAAGTGCACCTCCCCAGAAACTCACGGCAACGTTATAGCTGATGATATCGCTGCCAAGCCAAACAGATCGGCCACGGAGATCTCTGCGCCAACCACCACTAGCGGGTACGCCAACGCGGGCCGCTCCAGTCACTCGGCTAAAGCTCTCCCGGCACCGGTGAACTGCTAGGCAGATAGTTTGGCGTCGTTCTCGCGCGGGTTGCCTGTTCGAACCCATAAGCCAGCCGGATCAGTCTTCCCTCATCATTAGCCCGTCCAAAAAACGAAAAGCCCACTGGCAAGCCGCGTACATGGCCTCCAGGCACGGTGATGTGAGGGAAACCCGTCACCGCCGCTTGCGAGGAGCACCCTTGCCCATAGTTGTCGCCGTTTATCACATCGATGAACCAGGCGGGTCCGTCGGTAGTTGCTACCACCGCGTCCAGCTCCGCCTCGTCCATCAGATTGGTGAGCTTGGCTTTGGCTTCGGCCACCTTCTTCCTGGCATCAAGGTACTTAGCACTTTCCAGGCCGTCCGTCTTGGCGGAGTTCTCAAAGTACTCCTGCCCGAACCACCGAAGTTCCTTGTCGGCGTGCTGCTGGTTGAACGCAATCAGGTCATCCAGCGTCTGCATGGCGCCACCTCGCGCCTGCAAATAGGCAGCCATGTCCGCCTTCAGCTCATAGAGTAAGGTCTCGCGCTCTCCAGAGAGGTCCAAACCTGTCAGTTCGAACGGGTCCACCAGCGTCGCACCCGCTCTCCGCAGAGCGTCAAGGCACTTGTCCGCCACCTTGCTCACGTGTGGGTTACGCCCCATCAGTTTGCGGGCAACCCCCAGCCGCGCTCCGCGTAGCCCGCTCGCGTCGAGGAAGCTGGTGAAGTCTTTGCCCTCGGCATTCATGGCGCTCAGCACTAGCACCGCGTCGCGCACGGTGCGCGCCATAGGGCCTGCCGTATCCTGGCTATGCGAAATCGGAATGATGCCCGCTCCCGCAATCAGTCCCACCGTTGGCTTGATGCCCACCAGGCCACAGATTGACGATGGCGACACGATGGAGCCGTCCGTCTCTGTTCCAATCGCCGCCGCGCAGAGGCTTGCCGCGGTGGCTGCCCCTGACCCGGCGCTTGACCCCGACGTGTTGCGGTCGAGCGCATACGGGTTGCGCGTCAATCCTCCGCGCCCGCTCCATCCAGACGTGGACGCAGTGGACCGGATGTTGGCCCACTCGCTGAGGTTCGTCTTGCCCAGAATCACGGCCCCGGCCTCGCGCAGTTTCGTCACCAGCGGCGCATCCCGCCGCGGGGAAGGGGCATCCATCATCGCCAGCGACCCCGCGGTGGTCTTCATCCTGTCCGCGGTATCGATATTGTCCTTCAGCAGGATAGGGATGCCATGAAGCAGGGATCGCGGGCCACCCTGCTTGAGTTCCGCATCCAGTGCATCCGCGATGGATAGCGCGTCCGGATTCACCTCAATCACCGCATTCAGGGCAGGCCCGCTGCGATCAATTGTCTCGATCCGCTCCAGGTAGGCTTCCACGATGCCGCGAACGGTCACCGTGCCACTCCTCAGCGCGTCACCCACGGCGGCAATATCCTTCTCTTCCACTGAGAATGCTGGTTTGCGCGCGCATGCGCTCAGCGCCAGGGATGCAGCAAGAAAATGACGGCGGTTCATTCCCCGTAATTGTACTCGGATCGGCTGTTGCCCTTGCGGGGCTGCGCGCACTCCGGGGCGGTCGCGATCCCCGGCACGGCTAGTCGCTGGTGGCCGATTCCTTGTTCTCCGCTATGCTTCGGGCGCAAGGCAACTGAATCTGGAACGTGGAGCCATTGCCCGGCTCGCTTTCCACGGTCACCGTCCCGCCCTGCAGTTGAATGAGTTGCCTGGTGATGGCAAGGCCCAGCCCGCTGCCCCGCTCCTGCGGCCGGAACTCAGCGTGATGTACTTGTTCAAACTCCTCAAAAATCCGCTCGCGCTCAGCCTCCGGAATGCCAATCCCGGTGTCGGCTACCAGGATCGTCAGCCAGGCTTCGTTCTGCGCGGCATCAACTCGCACTTCGCCTCCAGCTGGCGTGAATTTGATGGCGTTGCTGATAAGGTTGCTCAGCACCTGGCGCATGCGCTGTCGGTCGGCACGGGCAAGCAGTGACGCTGGCACCGATGCGCTCAGCTTCACCTCATGTTCCTCTGCCATGGGCGCAAAGGCGGTTACTGCCTCTTCGACGATCTCCACGAGGGGGAAGTCTTCAAGGTGAATCTCAACGCGGCCCGCGGCGATACGCGACAGATCGAGCACATCGCTTACTACGCGGATAAGGTGGCGCGCGCTGGAATCGATGTTGCGCAGATACCGGGTTTGGCGGTCGTTCAATTCACCTGAATCTTGCTCCATTAACAGTTCCACGAAACCGCAGATGGTGTTCAGCGGCGTACGCAACTCGTGGCTCATATTCGAGAGGAACTTCGTCTTCGCGGCGTTCACCGCCTCTAGCTCCGCGGTGCGCAGCCGCAGGCTGTCGTTGGTGATTTGCAATTGATTCGTAAGCGCTTCCAGGTCGCTGTTCAGGTCAAGGATGCGCTGCTCTGCGTGGCGGCGGTCTGTGATGTCAAAGGTCACTCCGGCTAGGGCGATCGACGCGTCCGTGCTGCGTTGAGACACAGGTCTGCCCGCGGTAACCAGCCAGCGATGGGTGCCATCCGGCAGCAAGACGCGGAACTCATGCTGAAAGGGCGTGCCGAACCGTGTGGCGCCTTCCAGTGCCCTCATCAGGCCGGGCAAATCCTCCGGGGCCACTTGGCTGAAGAACGGCGAATCCGGGCCATCATAGTCGTCTCCGCCCAGGTGCAGCATGGCCGACAGCGTGCGGTTCCAGACCGCCTCCTCAGATTGCGGGCGCCACAGCCAGACGCCCATATTGCCGGCTTCCGTGGCCAGGCGGAACCGCTCCTCCGAGACCCTCAACGCCTGTTCGGCGGCGCGTCGCGCAGTCACGTCGCGGACAATAGTGACGGCGCCCAGCAGGCTGCCATCACCCGCATGCAGTGGCGCCGCGCTTACATCAATCGGAATGCGCAGCCCGTCGGCTCGCTCCAGCGCGCGTAGCCCGTCGGCCCGTTTCGCACGGCCACTGCGCAGAACCTGCGTGGTCGTGGGCTCAACGGGATCGCCAGTGGTGTCGTCAACCACGTGCATATACGAAGTGAGCGGCGCCCCAAGAATCCTCTCGGCGGGCGAACCGAACAACCGGATGGCCATTTCGTTCAGGTAGGTGATTCGGCCCTCCGCGTCCACACTCAGCACAGCGTCCTGCAATCCGCCCAGGACGGTCTCCAGATGGCGCGCCTGTTCCTCCGCGTGTCTTTCAGCGATCTGGCGTTGGGCCGCTTCGGAGGCAAGCCGCACCGCGGCGTCCTTGGCGCGGCGCTCGCTTTCCGCTGCGCGCCGCAACGCCCTCTGCTGCCGGTGTACCGAGTAGACGATGAACGAGCAAATCCCAAGGAACACCGCCAGCCGCACGCGGTTTCCCTGGCCTTGGGGAAAGAAGAGCGCATGCGGACCGGAGGGCAGCCAGTCAAAGGCAACCGTGCTCAGGAATGTCGCCAGCCCTCCGCCGGCCAAGCCTCCCTGGCGGACGCCCACAAACACTGCCACCAGAAACAGGGCGCTTACCAGTTCACCCTCAAGGTACGGGGCCAGCACCAGTGACGCTGCAAGTGCTGCTGCCGCGGCCAGGAAGCCCATAGCCAGCCGTGCTGGTAGGGGAAGGAGGGGGACGTTCAATTCCATACCCATTTGCGCGTCAGGAGGCATGCGACTTGCAGTATAGCGAAGGCGGCCAGCCATCGAGTGCCTCTGCTAGCCATCGCGGAAACCCGCCGGTGGCGAGTCCGGTGCCCCGCACACCCATTGACCCCGGACGCGCCTCTATGATGCACTGGAGGTCACTATGGCTACACGTGTTGAACAGCTTTCCCGCCGAAGCATGCTGGCAGCGGGACCGGCAGCGGCAATCGGTGCGTCGGCGGCTGGCGCGATGCAGGCGGCGGCAACCAAACAGGCCGTTTCGCTGGCTGCATGGTGCTTTAGCCGCAGCTTCTTCCAGGGCAAATGGAAGCTCCTCGAAATGCCAGGCATCCTGCGCGACAAGCTGGGAATTGCGGCTTTCGAGCACGTCAACCAGTTCTTCGAGAATCCCACGTTGAACTACCTGCAGCGCCTCAACAAAGCATTTCAGGATGCGGGTGTGCAGCAGACCATCCTGATGGTGGATAACGAAGGATCCACCGCTTCGCTGGACGCCGCGGAACGGAAACAGGCCGCGGTCGCCCATCGCAAATGGATCGACATCGCCCAGTATCTCGGCTGCCACTCCGTGCGCTGCAACGTCTACGGCGGCATGGAGGATTGGAAACAGGACCATGACCTTCTGAAGCGTGGCGCTGAGACTCTCCACGACATGCTTCGCTACAGCGATGGCAGCAAGCTGAACATCATTGTCGAGAACCACGGGCGCGCGTCGTCTGATCCCGATTTGCTCGTGCGCCTGGTGAAGGAAGTCAACCACCCCCGCTTCGGGCTCCTCTGCGACCTCGGGAACTGGAATGCTGGAGACGATCGCTATCTTGCGGTGAAAAAGACGCTTCCCTACGCGAAGGGACTCTCCGTGAAGGGAACCTGGGGTGCAGACCTTGACCCCGCCTTTGACGCTGAAAAGCTGGTGCGGACTGCTCTCGAGGGTGGCTACAAGGGCTGGTGGGGCCTCGAAGTTACCCCGCGGAGAGAGCGCAACGCTCCAAGTCTTTCAGCCGACGACCAGTTCGCCCTGGAGGTGAAGACGGTGCTCGAAGCGAAGAGCATCGTCGACCGCGTGGTGCTGGGGAAAAGCGCCTAAGCATGGGGGAAGCAGCGATGCAGCAGGTGCTAACACGGCGCAATGTTTTTGCCTGGTTACTCGGAGTCTTGGCGACACGGACTCCAGCGAGCGCACAGCGCGGGCAGCATTTTGAGGGAACCCGGTGGTACGCTTGGCAGCCGGGTCACATGGAGCCCAAAGAATGGGTGGGTTCCCTGTTCGTGAACGCAGCCACTTCCAAGCTGAACTTCTTTCACGATCATTCAAACTTGCTGGAAGTTCAGTTTGACAATATAGGGAGCTTCGCCTACGAGTTAGCACCTCAGCCAACCGGAGTGGAAATTCCACCCAAAGGCTGGCCGCGCATGAAGCGGAAGTCCGCAAAGCACCTGCTGATTTTGGTCTATAAGGACCCGCGAAAAGGTGCGCCTCGCGGGGCGGATGATTCGGAAAACTTTGTGGTGCGGACAGCGGTGTTCGAACTGTTAGCTGCGAACTTCGGCGAGGTTCTGGAAGCGGTGGAGGTCGCCACCGGACATACCATCAGGCGATAGCGTTGTCCCGCTACAGCGCACGGGCAATCGCGACGGCCAGCCGTCGCAATACGTCTTCGTCCAGGGCGCCCCGGAAATCCTTCACCACTTGGCCCTTGCGGTCGATCACATAAGAGAGAGGAATCCCGCCGTTGGCGGCATACTGCTGTTGGGTGCGGGGGGCGGCGATGCCTACGGCCACCGTGAGCTTGTGCTCCTGCAGGTACGGCGCAACAATCTGCCAGCCTTGCTTATCTACCGAGAGCGCGAGCATCTCAATGTCTTGTCCGGCGAACTCCTCGCGCAGCTTCTCCATCGCGGCTATCTGCCGGCGGCAGTGCGGGCACCACGTGGCCCAGAACGTCAGCAGCAGCACCTTCCCTTTATAGTCTTCCAGCCGGATCAGCCTGCCGGTCTCAGTGCGCACTTCAAACGGGGGCGCGGCGGAACTCTGCTGCGCGATCAACGAAGGCGCAGCGCCAGCTATCAATGCAAGCAATGCACGGCGGCTCACAGCAGAGGGCATATCTCCAAGATACCGCGGACCTGCGTCACCTGCATGATGCTCACTCTGTGCCGCTAGCCGCCGATGCCGCTGAGAGTGGCACGCATCCCTCTTCTATGCTCGGGGGCCGGCGGCTTCCCAAATGTCTCCTTGGCGTAGCAGGCCATCCAGCGTTCCTGGCTTCCGCGCTGCCTTTGCCTCGGCAATCTGCCTGTGAACGGCTGCCTCATAGGATTCGGTTTCCACCGCCCGAAACACTCCAATCGGCACCGGAAATTCCGGCTGCTGCAACTGGCAAAGCAGATACGACAGCGCAGGATTGGTTTCGTCGTGCCGCAGCAACTCCTCCTCGTTCGTGTTCCCTTCGCCGGTCTCTACCACCTCTGGGCGGAAATTCTGCCGCAACCGAATACCCCTCTGGCGGTTGCGGCCGAAGCGCAGTGGCTGGCCGTGCTCCAACTCCAGCGCGTGTTCCGGTCGTTCCTGCCGGTTCTCCACTTCGGCGAAAGTGCCGTCGTTGAAGATCGGGCAGTTCTGCAGAATTTCAATGAACACGGCGCCTCGGTGGTGCGCGGCCCGTGTGAGAATCTGCCGAAGATGATCGCCGTACACGTCCACCGCGCGGGCCACGAAGGTTGCCCCCGATGCCAGTGCCAAGGCAATGGGATCCATGGGTTGATCAACTGATCCGTAGGGCGAGGTCTTGGTCTTCTTCCCCGCCTCTGAAGTGGGTGAGTATTGGCCTTTGGTAAGGCCGTAAATGCGGTTATTGAAGAGCAGAATCTTCAAATCGATGTTGCGCCGCATCGCGTGCAGCAGGTGATTGCCGCCAATGGAGAGGCCGTCGCCATCACCGGTGGCCACCCAGACCGAGAGTTCGGGACGCGTCACCTTAATGCCCGTGGCGACGGCGGGCGCACGCCCGTGGATGCTGTGAAACCCGAAGGTGTTTATGTAGTACGGCAGCCGGCTGGAGCAGCCGATTCCCGACACCACCACGAAGTTCTCGCGCGGTATGCCCAGCGTCGCAAACACCTTCTGCACGCCATCAAGAATGGCGTAGTCGCCACAGCCAGGGCACCAGCGGACCGTCTGATCCGACACAAAATCACGCTTCGTATACTGGGGAACCAGAGGCGCTTCGCTCGCGGTTACGGCAGTGCTCATCGGGGGTCTCCTTCCATGGCGCTTTCAATGGCGGCAAGAATCTCGGTGCTGCGGAACGGCTGTCCCTGCACCTTGTTGTAGCGGATGGTGTTGCGGAGAAACTTCGCGCGCAGCACCATATCGAGCTGGCCCAGGTTCAGTTCAGCCACAAGCACCCGGGCGAAGCGTTGGAGCATCTCGCCGAGGTTTTCGGGCAGCGGATTCAGGTGCCGCAGGTGCAGATGGGAAACCCGCAGACCCCGCGACCGCGCTTCCTTCACCGCAGTTCGCAATGCGCCGAACGTGCCTCCCCATCCCACCACCAACAGGTCACCCTCGGGGTCACCCCATGGCTCCACCGGCGGATAGTCGCGGGCCACGCGGGCCACTTTCTCCGCCCGCAGCCTTACCATCTCTTCGTGTACCTCTGGTTCGTAGGAAATGTTCCCCGAGCCGTTACTATGCTCCAGCCCGCCGATGCGGTGTTCCAGTCCTTTCGTTCCAGGCGGCGCCCACGGGCGTGCAAGCGTTTCGGCGTCACGCAGGAACGGCTGGAATCCCCCGGGGTCTACGGCGAAGTGAACGGGAATCTCCGCCAGCTCGCTTTCCAGCGGCACCAGCCACGGCTCGCTCCCATTGGCGATATACCCGTCAGACAGCACGAACACCGGCGTCATGTGCATCAGGGCAAGCCGCACAGCCTCAAAACCGATGTCGAAGCAATCGGCCGCACTCTGCGGCGCCAGCACCACGGTGGGGCATTCCCCGTTCCGTCCACACAGCGCCTGCAGCAGGTCGGCTTGCTCGGTCTTCGTTGGCAGTCCCGTGCTGGGACCCCCTCGCTGCACATTCACAATCACAAGCGGAAGCTCCGTCATCACCGCCAGCCCGATGCCTTCGTTTTTCAGCGCTATGCCCGGTCCGCTGGTGGTAGTCAGCCCAATCGCTCCGGCGAAGGACGCGCCGATTGCCGCGCACACCGCCGCAATCTCATCCTCCGCCTGAAAGGTAATCACCCCCTGGGGCTTCAAGCGAGCCAGCTCCGCCAGGATGTCCGAGGCAGGCGTGATGGGATACGAGCCCAGGAAGAGCGGCAGCCCTGCCTTTACCGACGCCGCGTAGAAGCCTAGTGCCAGAGCCTTGTTGCCGCTGATATTGCGGTAGAGCCCCGGCTGCTGCGGGGCCGCGGGCACCTCGTAACGGGCGTCGAACAGTTCGCTCGCCGTGGCATAGGAATAGCCACCTCGAAGGGCTGTAAGATTGGCCGCGCATACGTCCGGCAACTTCCCAAACTTCCCGGCGATCCACGCCTCCGTGGGCTCCAGCGGCCTCGAATAGAGCCAATAGAGAACCCCCAGCGCGTAGAAATTCTTGCACATCTGTTTCTCGCGCTTGGGAAGCGGCGATTCCTCCAGCACCTTCATGGTGAGGGTGGTAAGCGGAATTGGGATCACCCGGTAGCCATCCAGCGAACCATCTTCCAGGGGATTGGCGGAGTAACCCGACTTCGCTAGGTTCGATGCGTCGAAACCATCGGTGTTGGCGATAATCGTGCGCCCTACGCGTAGCGTGCCCAGGTTCACCTTCAGCGCCGCTGCATTCATCGCCACCAGCACGTCCGGCTCGTCGCCAGGGGTGAAAATCTCCCCAGAGGAAAACTGCAACTGGAAGCTGCTCACACCGGGCAGGGTGCCGGCGGGTGCCCGAATCTCGGCGGGAAAATCGGGAAGGGTGGCGATGTCGTTCCCAATCAGGGCCGACGTGGTAGCGAACTGCGACCCGGTAAGCTGCATGCCATCGCCGGAATCGCCCGCAAAGCGGATCACTACCGATCCCAGACGGCCCGCCACCGGCCTGTCGCCGTTCGAGCCTTTGGCCACACCCGTCGCATTGCCGCCGTCCCACCCATCCACTTGGACAAGCGATCCAGTCGGAGCAACTTCACCAGTCATGCGTTACCTCCTCGACTCATGCAACGGAGGCACCCAGCATGGGGCGCGAGTCCTTGTCGAAAAGGTCCCAGTTGTCTCTGCGGCGTCAACCCGTGGCCGTCCATGGATCCGTGATTCCTTCCACGAAACCGTTACATGAGGCCGAGTATGAAATATTACCCACGATCCCGAAGCGATTCTGTCGCCCGGAACCCAGTGATGCCGATGCCATCCCGGCAGCGGGTTACGTCCTTGGCTTCATCATACTAACAATCCGATGCAGTGGAGATTTCACTCCGTTCGCACGTCCGCCGGTCACCCTTGCCGGCGGAGGGTTTGAACAGGTTTCCGCGTTCCCAACTTGCGCTCGAAACTCTCCGTCGGATCCCGTCGGGCTGCCTGCTATCCTCAACGCATGGCCAAACGCCCCGACTTCACGCGCAGTTCCCTGCTGGCACACTTCGAAAAATTGCCGCATGCTCGGGCCACCTACAAGCAATTGGTGAAGGAGCTGAATGCCAAAGGGGCGCTGCGCGAGGCGCTCGATGAGAAGCTGAATCAGTTGGTCGAGCGTGGCGACCTCATCGAGTGGAAGTCCGGCAGCTATGTGCTCACCAGCGCCAGTCGCGAGTTCCTTTCCGGACGGCTCCAGATGCACCGCGATGGCTATGGATTCGTGATTAGCGACCGTCCGGTAGAGGGTATGAAGGGCGACTTGTTTCTGCCTCCCGATGCCCTCGAGGATTCGATGCACGGTGACCAGGTGCTCGCCCGCATCGCGCGCATCGACCACGACGGGCGGGCCTTCGGCGAAATTGTACGCATCCTCAGGCGTGCCCATGTCTTCGTGGTAGGCGAGTTCCGGATCCAGCGCCACAACTACGTGATTCCGCATGATTCGCGCATCCGGCAATGGGTACTCATTCCCGAGGGGCTTGAGAAGCCGCCACAGGATAGCGATCTGCATCGCATTGGGGCCACAGTCCGCCACGTGGAGAAGGTGGAAGACCTCGATGGCATGATCGTAAACGTCGAGATCCTCGACTTTCCTGAAAAAGGCGAGCCCCCCGTCGGGCGCGTCATCGAGATCCTGGGCAAGCCCGGTGATTTTGGCGTTGACGTGGAGATCATCATCAGGAAACACCACTTGCGGCACCTCTTCCCGCGCGCGGTGCTGGCCGAGGCCCAGGCAATTCCAGCGTCCATTCCCCAGGAAGAGATCGACCGCCGCGAGGACTTCCGCGGCTTGCCCATCGTCACCATTGATGGCGAAACCGCGCGCGATTTCGACGATGCCATCCTCGTGGAGAAGCTCGACACCGGCAACTGGCAGTTGCAGGTGCACATCGCCGACGTCAGCCACTACGTCCACCGCCAGACGGCAATCGACCACGAGGCCATGCTGCGCGGCACCAGTGTCTACTTTCCTGACCGCGCGGTGCCCATGCTGCCCAGCGAACTGTCGACAGACCTCTGCTCCTTACGTCCGCATGAGGACAGGCTGGTGCTGTCAGCCGTTCTGGAGATCGACAACACCGGCGACGTAGTGAACCAGCGATTTGCCGAGGGTGTCATCCGTAGCGCTGAACGCATGACCTACACCAATGTGCAGAAGGTGCTGGATGGCGATCCGGAACAGTGCGAACGCTACTCGGCATTCGTCGGGCGCTTCAAGCAGATGGAGGAACTTGCCCTCATCCTCAACCGCAAGCGGGTGAAGCGCGGTTCCATCGACTTCGACCTGCCCGAGGCTCAGTTTACCTTTGACGAACTGGGTGAGATGACGGGCATCGAACGTACTCCCCGCCAAATGGCGAACCGGATCATTGAGGAGTTCATGCTGGCCGCGAACGAAGCGGTGGCAAGCGCGCTCGAATCCCACGGCGTGGCGAGCATTTACCGCATCCACGAAAAGCCTGACCCAAAACGCGTGGCCGAGTTCGCGGAGCTTGCCGAGAGCTTCGGCCTCCGCTTCGGCTCCGGCGCCATTGCCTCCAAGACGTTCGCGCGCTACGAGCGCAAACGCGACGGACGCAAGGTGCGCAAGGAAATCACGGTCTACGAAGGGTCCGATCACATCACCAGCCAGGCATACCAGAAGCTCATTGCCCAAATTGAGGGGCGGCCGGAGGAGCGCGTACTCAGCTACCAATTGCTCCGCTCGCTCCGCCAGGCGCGCTATGCAGCCGAGAACGTGGGCCACTTCGCGCTGGCCGCGAAGAGCTACACCCACTTCACCTCGCCCATCCGCCGCTACCCCGATCTCGAAGTCCACCGCACTCTCCGCGCTTGGTTGCAGGCAGACCAGCCAGGCTTCTATGCCGCTGACGGCGTCACCCCCCGTCCAAACCCCGACCGCATGGAAACCCTGCGCGTCCTGGCCGACGATTGCAGTTTCACCGAACGTCAGGCCGCCGAAGCGGAGCGCGACCTCATCGAGTGGAAGAAGGTGAAGTTCATGGCCGAAAAGGTGGGCGACGAGTTCCCCGCGCTCGTCGTCAGTACCACCCGCTTTGGCCTGTTTGTGGAGTTGGAAGACCTTTACGTGGAAGGTCTGGTGCCCCTCAGCGCATTAGGAGATGATCGCTTCCACTTCGAAGAAACCACCCGCCGCATCGTCGGCCAGCGCAGCAGCCAGGTCTTCAAAGTGGGTGACAATATCACCGTCCGGCTTGACCGTGTGGATGAGATTGAAAAAACCATGAGCTTCTCGCTCGCAGGCATCCTTGGCCGGGCGCCGCGCACCGGTGGCAAGATCCTGACTGCCGCAAAGGGCAACCCCTCTCGCCCCAAGGCCGGCAAACCCAAGAAAGGACGCAAGCGCGGTCGGCGCGGTTAGCCCCTCAAGCCCACTGAACCTAAGCCAACCCGGCCCCCCAGGGGACGTTCCGCCAAGCCAAGGGTGAAGCTCTGGGTCGCCTCCATTCGAGATATTCTGCAAGGATGACAACCACACGAAGAGCCTTTTTGGGTGCCCTGGGCGCTGGCGCCTGCCTGGCCGCGCAGAGCGTGCCGGCGGAAGTGGATGTAGTGATTGTAGGCGCCGGGTCCGCTGGCCTGCACGCCGCGCGGCGCTTGCAGGAGTTGGGTAAGCGCGTGGTGGTGATTGAGGCGAGGGAGCGCATCGGCGGGCGGGCCTACACAAACGCCAGCACCTTCGGCTTTCCGTTTGACTACGGCTGCGCGTGGCTTCACAAGGCCGATGACAATCCCTATACTCCGCTGGCGCGGCAGTGGGGATACACCCTGCAGGAGCACGATACTGCTCTCGAGGGGCTCTACTTTCGCGGACGCGAAGCAACGGCGGATCTCCGTGGCCGCGCCACCCGCGTCGAACAGGAACTCGGCGATCGCCTCGAAAAGCTCGGCCGGCGCCGTGATGTTGCCGCGTCCACCGCGGTCCGGCGTCGCAGCGAAGTGGACGACGCGGTAGCCACCTTCCACGGACCCATGTCCTCCGCGGTTGACCTCGATGAGCTGTCAGCGCGGGATTACCTGAATGTGGGTACTGACGTGCCGCCCAACTTCCTGGTAAAGGAAGGGTACGGGACCCTGGTGGCGCAGTATGGCAAAGACGTACCGGTAACCCTGAACACGGCGGCGCGGCGCATCCGCTACGGCGGTGAGGGCGTGCAAGTCGATACGGATAACGGCACCCTGCGAGCCAAGGCGTGCATTGTAACCAGTTCCACCGGAGTGCTGGCGGCCGAGAAGATCCGCTTCGACCCGCCGTTGCCCGCATGGAAGGAGGACGCCATTGCCGGCTTGCCCATGGGACTGCTGGCCAAGATCCCGCTGCAGTTTTCAAAGCCGGAGTTCCGCTATCGCGCTTTTGAGGATGTGCTCCAGGAGAACCCCGGCAAGCGTGACATCTACTTCCTCTGCTGGCCGTTCCAGTTGAATCTGTTGGTGGGCTTTGTCGGAGGAGACTTTGCCTGGGAGTTGTCCGCGGCAGGCGAGGCGGAGGCCGTGGATTTCGCCCGCAACGCCTTGCGCCGCATGTGGGGTTCGGAGGCCGACAAGTATTTCGTCAAGGGCGACTTCACCAAGTGGGCCAGTGACCCCTGGGCATTGGGCGCCTACGCAGCGGCAACGCCGGGCAATGCCGCGGCGCGGGAGGGATTGCGTCGTCCGCTAGCTGACAGGGTATTTTTTGCCGGCGAAGCCTGTGCCCCCCGCTGGACCCAAACCTGCGGTGGCGCCGCGCTCAGCGGAATGGAAACAGCAGAACAACTGGCAAAGCTCCTGCCCTGACGTGATCGCCCCGGGTGGCGGTACCACCGGACCCCGCTTGAGGACCGTGCCCATATCCGTGCATGAAGCATGCTGCTTTCTTTGCTCCTCCTCCCAATACGGAAGGGGCGAGTCCCTGGTTGGGAACTCGCCCCTTCTGCCTTTTCGCACGCTAAGGCCAGGCGGTCTAGTTTGGAAAAGTAGTGCGGGCTGCGGCGGTTAGTGCATCCGCGCCGATGGGGCTTATCGTGGGTGAGCTGGTTGTCGTGCCGCGATCAACCGTCACGAAAAAGGCCTTCTGCGGCTTCTCCGCGGCGGCCTGGTCGCCTCGCTCCACCGCGGCTTTCACGTCCGCGATGTGCTGCAGGAGTTCGCGCTGGGTCGCGGGGTCCGCCACAAAATGGCGCGTGAGCCCAGATAGCGAATCGAATCCGAAGAACTCGTCGCCAGGCGCGCTGCTGTTCCCAGGCAAGGCTCCTATTCCGGGCCGCTCAGCCCACTTCTCCTCATACGCCCCCAACTGCAGTTCACGAAGAATTGCAGCGTGCAGGGGTTCCCGGATGAAGCGGACGGAACCATCACCAAAGCTGAAGTTCGCTCCGCCGGTGTGGCTCTGCGAGATGCTGGCTAAACTTACCTTCCCGTCCAGGCCTGCGTAAGCGGCAAATCCTTCCGATGCCGCACGGGGTGAACTCAAGTAGGGCACAATCTGGCGCAGCAGATCATTGCGTTCGGCTCCGGGAAGCAGTGCCACCATCTGTGCCACGGCAATGGCTCCGTGGGCGCGGATGTTGGCGAACATGCGCGCACGGCCTTCAGCGGCCCCAGGGGTGGGCACGAACCAGAGCCTCGTGCGCCCGGAAGCGTCCCCGCTTAACATGCCGGTTTCGGATCCGGTAACACCGGGTACAGGGTTCATGGCCAGTGAGTATCCCTTCGCGTTGGCCTCGTAGGAAGATGCCTTGTAGCCATCCACCTCGCCGTGCTCAGGAAAGCCGGCGACATTCATCGCTTCGGCCAGGGTGGAAGGATACGCCCCATGCGTATCGCTGTAGTTATGCAGGGCCAAGCCGATCTGTTTCAGGTTGTTTGAACACTGCGCGCGAGCTGCTGCCTCCCTCACCTTCTGGATGGCGGGTAGCAGCAGTCCAATCAGGATTGCTGTGGTGGAAATCACCACCAGCAGTTCAATGAGTGTGAATCCGCTCTGGCGTCGGTTCGAAATCGCAGGCCGGATGGTTGTCCGGTCAGTAGTGGAAGTGGCGAACATTGGTATTCTCCTTGGAATCGCATCGGGCCGGCAGGCTCTGCCTGATCGGTCACCGTGGGTGCAGGGGAGCCACATCGGTTGGGCTTCCCTGTCAGTCAGCTATGCGATTTGGTTGAGGCCATCAGCCCGCCGATGGGCTTTCCAAAGAGCGTACAAAGTTGCTACAGAGCCACTACACGGCTCACGCTGGGGGCATTGGATCGAAGGTTGACCGGGGACTGCGCGAAAGCGCGTCGTGCGCCGCGTAGATACGCCCGGCCACCTTGCTCAGAGGTCTTGCGCGGGATTCCGGCTCCCTCCGTCGTGTTCGCGGTCTCGCCTCGGGGTTCGCCCGTGGGTCACTCTGGGCCAGTCTCGCCTCTGGGCCGGTCTCGCGGCTCGTGGTCGGCCGTCAGACTTTGC
>JAHCHD010000046.1 GCA_026129915.1 Bryobacterales bacterium | reverse complement strand
GCAACCCCCGGCAGCGCGGGTTCGCCCGCGCCAATCACGTTCCAGCCCGGACCCACGAGGTGGGTTACGTAGCGAAGCGAAGGATGTGCAATCGCGCGGTGCGGGTCACTGGCCATCAGCGGCTTGCCTGTGGAGCTGAGGTTGCCGGAGACAATCCAGTTGTTGCTGCCATCGGTGGTTTCGAGCGTAGGGGTGCCCGTGACGCTGCTATAGACCTCCAGTACGCGCTGGTCGAGACCCGCAAGATCGAGACCCTCGGGAACGGCGAGTGGCGTTGTCGGCTCTGGCGGCATCCAGCGCATCGCCTCCTGCGTGCCCAAGGCAGCAACCAAGCGTGCGCGGGCGATCTCGGCAGCCGCGTTATACGTCATCTGCAGGCCCGCTGTGCGCAACAGGATATCCTCCGGGCGCCACTGGCCGGGCTGGAAGCCAAGCAGGGTGAACTCGATGGGAAGCCGGTCCTCCCGCTCACCCTTCTGCTCAGCGATGTAGGCGTTGATACCCTCCGTGAAGCTCTCGGCGATTCTCTTTGTCTGGGGAGAGTAGCTTTCCCACTCTGCAGTCATATTGCCGCGATAGCGCATCAGGCGGGCCATGCGATCGCGCTCAATGAAGTCCGGCCCGAAGACAGCGGCAAGTTCTCCGCGTCCGGTACGTCGCCAGATCTCCATTTGGTAGAGCCTGTCCTGGGCGGCCACAAAGCCCTGGACGAAGAAGAGGTCCTCTTCGGTGTCGGCATAGATGTGGGGTACGCCCCATTTATCGCGAATTACAGTCACAGGCTTCCGCAACCCATTGACAGCGATCCGGCCGGAGATCTGCGAAAGGCGAAAGCCCGCCTCTTCACGCAGCGCGGATTCGGTGCGCAGGTCTTCGCCGGGCTGGCGCACGCATGCCGTCAGCAGGAACGCGGCGCCAAGGAGGGTGGCCAGAATCGAACGGGGGAATCGGAATGGCCTCATGGCCTCCTATGATAGCGAGAGCCAGACCAAAGCGTGGCCGCTAGCTGCGTTATCCTGAAGCAAGGGGCCGCGATGGCGAGTTCCCTTTCCGTGTGCGGATGTGGCGAAATTGGCAGACGCGCCAGATTTAGGTTCTGGTTCTCGAAAGGGAGTGGAGGTTCAAGTCCTCTCATCCGCACCAAACTTCGATGCTCTTTGTGGGATTCTGCATCCCTCACGTGGTAATGTTCGAGGCACCGTAAGGCCCGCACGGCGAAGCGCAGGTGAACCCTACAGCCTGTCCAGCTCAATCTTCAGCGCTTCCATCTCATGGCTGACGGCCGTCGCCGTTTGTTCGGGGGTAGGAAGCGGGCCGCGCCGGGCGTAGTTCTCGATTTCCTGGCAGATTTCCCGCAATCTCTCCGCGCCAATGCTGCCCGCGCTGCCTTTCAGCCGGTGCGATCGCTTTTCCACTTCCTTCCAGTTTGCTTCGCGCAGGGCCTGCTGCAGCGCCAGCAGTTGCATGGGGGAATCCGCCAGGAACAGGGTGACCAGCTCTTGTACCAGGTCGTGGGTGTCGTCGGAATACTGACGTAGTTCTTCCAGCACCCGGCGATCCAGGATGGTGATATCCGCACGACCTCCGGAGGCCTGCGACGACGTGGGTGTGGGGTTAGTGTTGCGCTGGTCGGCCATGGCAGTGTTTGCTTCCCTTCCAGTCACCGCGAACCCGCGGCAGCCCGGATTGCGGAGCAACAACCGCAATCTGGCTCGGTTCTTCGAGTGATTCCCTTGTGGGAATTATCGACATAGCCGCTGACTTTCTTTAGCGGAGAAGATGCTGAAGGTCAGCCGTCTGCTGCCCGTTGACGCATGGTGGCCGAGAGGCTCCGCAACGCCTGGATCTGCTCACGTACCAGGCTTTCCATCTGTTCGGTCAACTTGAGCACGGTTTGGGCATTACTGGCGATGGTGGTGGTCTTGGTGCGCATCTCGGAAAACGCTCCGAGTCTCTGTTCGAGCGCATTCACCACTTTGTCGACGTCTTCGGCTGAGACCTCGCGTTCCGCATCGTTCCGGGCGGCGCGGACGGCCAGCGCGCGGGCGATGCTATAGGCGGCTTCAATGCGGATGTCGGTGGAAGGATCTTCGGGATCCCAGAGCACGACGATGTCGGTGCCGAATCGTTGCAGGGGCTTGACCCCTTCAGCGGCGCGCGAAGCCTCCCACACAAACACACCAAGCTGCGACTCGCGGTTGCGGCGTGCCTCCGCCAGTTCCTCACGGCTCGATTTCAGCGAATAGTTTTCCGCACTCTTTGCCTCCCAGACAATTCCGGCACCAGGGGCGCCGCTATCCTCGGCGAGGCGAGCCACATAGTCACCCTTCTTGTTTCGCGAAATCGCGCCGGCGGTGGCACGGCAGTCTTCAAACAGATCGCCGTATGCGGCCACCATTGGCTCAAGCACTCGCCCGAAAGCCTCCTCGAACCCGAGGCCCTGCAGGGTGGAGCGCGCTTCCACTTTGCGCCGGGTGTCGAGGCTTTGCAGGGTCTGCTTTACTTCGCTCTGGAACTCCTCGGCGCGCTTGCGGATGTCTTCAATGCGAGTTTCAAGTTCACGGCTCAGCAGCGAGAGCGGCGATTGCGGGTCGTCGAGCGTCAACCGCTGGCTGATGTTGCGCTGCGTGTCTTCGAGGGCTTTGGTCATGCGGGAGAGCGCCGAATCCGGTTTGTCGAGCGAAAACTCACGGCCCAGCTTCTGATTCTCCTCGCGCAGCGTATCGGCCAGCCGCTTCAGCGCGGAATTCGGCTCGTCCAGCGAAAACTGGGCCAGCAATTGCTTGCGCTGCCCTTCCAGCGCTTCGGCCAGCACGCCCTGCACCTGTGCGCGCAGGCCGCCGGCTTCCTCCGGCGAGAGGATGCGAAATAGCTTCGATTGCTCACCCACATGCGTCGTAAGAGTGCGAGCGAGGGCGGAACTGTCGCCGTCGAGCTGCGCCCGCAGCAGAACGTCCAACTCGCCACCGGGACGAGTGAGTGCCGCCAGCCGAGCTTCTAGTTTGCCTTTGGCGGGATCGAGGTATTCGCCCAGCACCTGAGTGAGCGAGGCGCTGATCTGTTGTTGACGCTCCTCCAATAACTGGCGCAGGCTTCCCACGAGGTTGGTGGATTCGCGCTTGATCGCGTCCAGGTCAAGGCTGCCGGCTGCCATACGCAAGGAAAGCACGCCAATGCGCAGGGCGAGGCGCAGGAACTCGTCGCGTTGCGGCCCTTCCGGGTAACGGCGCAGCTCGGCTAGCACTTCGGGATCGCGCACCTCGATGCGGGCGAGATAGCTTTCGGTGAGGGCGGGAGGCGGCATTGTGCCTGGCCGCACATCTACACGCTGAGGGTCAATCCGGGGCGCTTCGGAAGCCATGGTGCTCCCAGTTTCGCAGATTCCTCGCATTTGCTGATGGATACTTAGCTGACGTCGCGTACAATGAAGCCGAGAAGCGGAGCATCGGTCGCTCGATGGTATTCTCGGACGCTACCCGTCCCGGCTGGTGAACGATCACGAATTCATTTTTTGGCAGGAGGAGCAAAATGTCCGATACATTGATGAACCGGGCGGAGATGCACTTTGAAGTAGAGCCGGGCAGCCGCACGGCCCAGGTGATCGACAACGAGCGGGTATTTCGCATTCTGGTGATGGGCGATTTTTCGGGCAAAGAGAAGGAATCGCGCGGGCAACTGGCGCAGAGACGTCCCATCCACGTCGACCGCGACAACTTCGATGACGTGCTTGCATCCGTGCGTCCCACCGTGATGCTGCGCCTGGGTGGAGACGAGCCGTTTCCGCTGAAGGTGGCGGATATCGACGACTTCCGTCCTGAGGCCATTTTTCAGAAGAATCCGCTGTTCCTGGAAATGCGCAGGCTGCGCGAGCAATTGGACGACCCGGACCGCTGGAAAATTGCAGCGCGCGACTTGGGTGCGTTGGAGGGTGACGCGCCAGCACGGCCCGCGGCTCCTGCCTCCGCGGCGCCTGTAAGCGCCCGCGACCTGGTCTCGGGTGGCGGACTTCTGGACGCCATGATGGAGGACGCAGCGCCCGCGAGTAGCGCCCCATCGCTGGCGCCTTCCAGGGATCCGGTACTGGAGATTGCCCGGAGAGCTGTTCAGCCCTATCTGGTGAGCGCCCCCAGTGCCGCTCAAAAGGAGTTGCTCGCCAAAATGGACGAGGCAATCAGCGCGCAAATGCGGGCGGTGCTGCATCATCCGGTGGTGCGGAGGGTGGAGGCTGCGTGGCGTGCGCTGTTCCAGCTTATTCGCAATCTGGATACTGGCGCCGATCTGAAGATCTACATTCTCGACTTGAGCCGCGACGAGTTGCAGGACGACCTGTTCAGTACCAATGACCTCACGCAGTCGCTGCTGGCCAAACTGCTGATTGAGGAACCGAGGAAGCGCGCAGACGGCGAGGGATGGAGCGTGGTGGCGGGCGCTTACCGTTTTGGCGCGGATGCCGACGACCTGCGCGCCATCAACCGTCTGATGAAACTCGCGCGCGCCGCTGGGGCACCCTTCCTGGCGGATGCCACTCCAGGCTTAGCCGGGGTGCCCGCGTTTGAGGGCGTCCTGAATCCACGTGAGTGGGAGCCCGCGTCCGAGGCGGCTGGCGGCTACTGGACCATGATGCGTAATCAACCCGATGCCCCTTGGCTGGGGCTGGTTGCGCCTCGAGTGCTGCTGCGCCTGCCCTATGGTAAGAAGAGCGACCCTTGTGATGCTTTCCCGTTCGAAGAGATTCCGGAGCTGCCCGCGCACGATGACTACCTGTGGGGCAGCGGCGCCGTGCTGATGGCCATGCTGCTGGGGCAGGCCTATTCCGATTTCGGTTGGGACTTCAAGCCGGGGGCCGTGGCGGAACTCAAGGGGTTGCCGCTGCATTCCTATCAGGGAGCGGAAGGCGCGATGTCTACTTCCTGCGCGGAGGCTTGGTTCACTGAAGAAGCGATGGAAGCGCTGGCTGGGCGGGGATTTATCACTCTGGTGCCCTACAAGAACCAGGACCGTCTGCGCGTATTCCAGATGAACTCGATTGCGGCACCATATAGCCTGATTCGCGGCCCTTGGAGCGCGTAGGCGTTTAGACCAGTGAGGCGGGAGCACGCCGTTGGCAGGCTCCCGCTCACCTCATCTAGCCCAGGTCTGGAATCACCAGTACATCCCCTGGATGGATGACCGTCTTCTCGTCCTTCAGCTTGCCGGGATTGGCGGCAATGATCTTCGGATACAGGCTGCCCTTGCCGAAGTGCTTCTCGGCAATCTTCCATAATGAATCCCCAGCCACCACCGTGTAGGTCTTCGCTACTGGGGCGGGCGGAGCAAGGCTGGTATCAATCGACAGGTCGCACACCACATCCGGGAATGCGGCGTCTACTAGTTTGATTTGGTCCCACACCTTGTTCTTTACTTCCTGGGAAGGGGCGGCCCCCCGAATAAGCAATTTGTCGTTCTCAAGGTGTACGTTTGCGAGGCGTACTCCCATCTGCTTGGCGACATTGATGACGGATTGGTATTTGAGCTTTAGTGTTTCAGCGCGGTCCATGGGACAGTTTCCTTTCGTGATGCCCTAATCCAACGGGCGAATTCTAGTAGAATCCGGCGCCGGAAAACGAGGCAAACGACCCTGTAGCTGGGAGGGGCCGCGTTGTTAGTATATCGTCCTGGGCAAGTACTCAATGGAGTTTGCAGTGGCGCAGAAACTACAGTGGCACCGTGAAAATGCTGTAAGGATGGTTCGGTGCTGTCGTCTTTGAGTGTAGTGCCACGATTTTCTGCATTCGTGCTGGCTCTGCTGCTTGGCATTGTCCATCCGCTATCGGTTGAAGGCCAGGATACGCCCGCGGCTGAAGTGCAGCCGCCATCATCTGGCGAGCCAAGCATGGAGGACGTGTTGCGCGCCGTCCGGATGCAGCAGGAGCAAGGGCAAGCCGAGCGACAGCGCTGGATGTTTGACCAGCACATCCTAGTGAGGCTATTGCGGGGTAAGGGTGAATTGGCGCGCGAGGAAGTGCGGCGTTATCGGGTGCGTCCCGGCGCGAAGGGTGAGGAACGCGACCTGCTTTCCCTCGACGGCAAAGTTGCCATCAAGGGAAAACTCTACCCCTACACGGATCCCGAGTACCGCACGGGCAACATTGACCTCGATGGTGAGATTGCGGAGAGTTTCGCGACGGAAATGCTGTTCGTCAAGGACTTGGAAGACGGCGACGACGATTCCATGTATCCGCTCTCTAGGCTCATGATGGAGCGGCACCGATTTACTTCGCATGGGAAGGCAACCTACCAGGGCCGATCTGTGTACCGGTTCACCTTCGCGCCCAACCCCAAGGGCAAGGGCAAGGACAAGCACGGCTTCTGGGAAGGAGAAGTGCTGGTGGATTGTGACGCGCTGGCGCCTGTGCTGGTGGTGACGCACCAGGCGCGCAATCTGCCGGTGGTGGTCCGGACTCTGTTAGGCACAAACGTGCAGCAGTTTGGCTACAAACTTGAGTACGCCGAAATGCCGGATGGAACCTGGTTCCCTTCGCGCTACAGCGGTGAATTCTCGCTGCGTGTGCTCTTCGGGTACTCGCGACGCATCGCACTTTCGGCGCGCAACGAGAACTTCGAGAGGGCGAGCGCGGAGACCGAGATTCACTACGATCTCGACCACCCTGCCGAGGACTCCACGGTCGACAATCCTCCCGCCGGACGCAGCGATGCGTCTGAGAGCTTGGCCCCCTAAAGGCCCTTCCTTTCTTCGTCCGCCCCAATTGTTCTGCCCCACCGGGACGACAATAGAGGGATGCAGATTCTTTCGCGGAAAACCCGGCTGCGCACCTCCGTTTTTGCCGTTGAGGAAATAGTGATTGTGGATGAACAGGGAAAGCGGCGGAAACGTTCAGTGGTTGTCCACCAGGGTTCCGCGGTGATCATCCCCGTGAACGACGAAGGGAAAGTGCTGCTGGTGCGGCAATGGCGAGCGCCGATTGAGGCACCCGTGTGGGAACTGCCGGCGGGCCGGGTGGACGAGGGAGAGCAGCCCTTGAAGGCCGCCAGGCGTGAACTGCGGGAAGAAACGGGCTTACACGCGCGAGAGTGGCGACGGTTGGCCCGTCTGCATCCCAGCCCCGGTTACGTCTCGGAGTGCATGCATTTGTTCCTCGCCACTAAGCTCACACAGCAGGAAGCGAATCCCGAGGAAGACGAGCACCTTACGCTGCGGTGGTTTGCCCCGGCGGAATTGGAACGAGCCATAGAAAACGGGCTGATCACCGATGCAAAGACCATCGCTGGTGTGTTGCTGGCGTGGAGGCTGCTGGGTGGCTAAGCCGGCATCGTATAGTTGCGGCCCCTGGCCTTACCCTCACATTGACGGGGGCGAAAACGGTTCCAGTACGATTCGAGCCGCGCATCAGAGCGAGTTTTTGTAACCTCATGATAAGCTTTCCGGTAAATCGTTAGAATTCTGGATCCTGCAAAGGCGCTCACACATGGTCCTCCCTGATTCCTATCTACAAGCCCTCCTGCTGGCGTTTGTTTCCATGATCTGCTGGGGAAGCTGGGCAAACACCAAGAAACTTACCGGGGACTATCGCTTCGAACTCTTCTGCTTCGACTATGCCTTTGGGGTGGTGCTCGCCACCACGGTGGCGGCTTTCACACTGGGCATGTTCGGCTTTGACGGGCTGCTGTTCACCGACGATTTGTCAGTGGCGCCCAAGCGGAATCTCTTCTTTGCCCTTCTTGCGGGAGTGGTCTTCAACCTGGCCAATATGTTGCTGGTGGCCGCAATCTCAATCGCTGGGATGGCTGTTGCCTTTCCGGTGGGAATCGGCATCGCGTTCGTCTTGGGTGTCGTGCTGAGTTACGTGCTGAATCCACAGGGTAACGCAGGGTTTTTGTTTGGAGGGGTGGGCCTGGTTTGCGGTGCGATTGTGGTGTGTTCGCTGGCATACCAGGAACTGGCGCGGGTTCGCTCTATCCAAAAGATATCTGAAGGCAAGGCAAAGTCCACGCGCGTGAAATCGGGCTGGAAGGGTCTCATCGTGAGCGGTGTGGCAGGCATTCTGATGGGATTCTTCTATCCCATCGTTGAACTTTCCAAAGCTGGCGGAGTGGGGCCGTATACGGTAGCGTTCTTTTTCGGCATCGGAGTCTTTGTATCCACGATTGTATTTAACGTCTACTTCATGAATCTTCCGATCGAGGGCGAGCCGATAGGGCCAAAGCAGTACCTCCGTGCCCCCAACGTGTACCACGTTTGGGGCGTTCTGGGCGGGATCGTGTGGGCGATTGGCGGGGTAAGCAATTTTGTGGCGGCGAGCGCGCCGCCCGAGGTGCAGGTGGGTCCGGCGATCAGCTATGCGCTCGGCCAGGGAGCCACCATGATTAGTGCGCTCTGGGGAGTGTTCGTCTGGAAAGAATTCGCTGGCGGCGGCGCCAAAGCGAATTACTTGCTGGCCATCATGTTCCTGTTGTTTATCTGCGGCCTCACCCTGGTGAGCCTGGCCCCAGTGTTCGCACCGCCGCTTCAGCCGTAGATTCAGTCGATATCTGCTGCAATTGGGGCCGGCGTACCGGGCAGCAATGCGGCGAGGTGCTGAACCTGGCTGGTGCCGGCCAGTCGTCCGCTTACCATCGCGGCAGAACCCCCGCCCTTTGCCCCCAGTGGCGCGGCCTGTTCTGTTAACCATCGAGCGGCATCCACGCCGCTGCTGGGGTTCGTGGCAAGCAGGAAGGCGCCGGTGGAGGCGCACACGGTGAGCAGCACTCCCCCAGGCGCTTCGCAGAACGCCGTCGCGAAGGTACGCTCCGCTTCCCCAGGATTCTCGTTCACCCAGCGGATCGCACAGCAGCGTCCATCGGCATCCGTGGTAAGCGAATGCCGTGCGTCGCGTCCGCGCCAGGCGCTCAGATCACGCGAGAGGGCCCTTTCGCGCTTTGCAAGGCGCAGCAGTTCGTCGCGCTGCTGCGCCAGTAGCTGCGGAAGCTGGTCAGGCTGGCATTGCAGCGCGGCAGCCGCCCGTACCAAAAGGTCCCGCTGCATGGCAGACCGGCGAACGGCGCGCAACCCGCACACAAATTCCACGCGAAGCTGCTTGCGGATACGCTCACTGGCTCCCAGCAGTAGGCAGCCGATTTGAGCCGTGGACGAAACATGTGTGCCGCCACACGCGCTTTGGTCTATTCCCTGAATGGTCACCACGCGCAAAGGGCCTTCGCGCGTCACCATTTTGCGCAGAGCGGGGGCCTCGTTCTCGGCAAATACAGCTACGGTTACCGGGTGGGCTGCCGCAATTTCGCCGTTTACGCGCGATTCCAGTGCTGCCAGTGCTTCCGCTGTGGCAGAAGGCACGGCGAATTCCACCGTCGCGCTGCCCACCCCGATGTGAACACTTACGGTCTCCCAGCCATGCAGTTTAAGCGCCATGGCGGAGAGCAAATGCTGACCCGTATGGTGCTGCATCAGGTCAAAGCGGCGTTCCCAGTCGATGCAGCCATCAAGGGTGGAGCCCACGGCAAACTCTTCGCTGAGGGGTTCTGCAAGGACGTGTAGCAGCACGCCGTCGCGTTCTTCCACCGCCGTCACTCTGGTGCCGCCGAGGCTGCCCGTATCGTGGTCCTGCCCGCCCGATGCCGGGTAGAACGCCGTTCGGTCGAGCACAGCGGCGCCATCGTCGCTCCACCCGATAAGCTTCGCCTGAAACTGGCGGAGCGTTGCGTCGTGATAGTACAGCCGCTCGGTACTAGCTGGGGCGTTCATCATGGAGGCTCTCCCTGGATTGCGCCTGGCGATGGTGCGATTACCACCATTCTTCCGCCTGACGACAGGCCCGCGGGCTATTCGTCGATGCTGAAGCTCGGAGACTTCACCTCGCCCTGCGCGTCGGCACTAGCCACCACATGGCGGGCAATCGCCATGAATGCGGCTGACCGGGCGTCAGTGTCGCCAAAGATGCCCACCGGCCGCCCGGAGTCGCCACCCTTGCGAATTTCCGGGTCCAGTGGCACCTCTCCCAGGAACGGCACATTCATGGCCGCGGCGGTGCGTTTGCCTCCGCCTGTGCCGAACACGTCGATGCGCTGATCAGTGCCCGGCACAATCAGGTAGCTCATGTTCTCCACCAGCCCAAACAGCGGTACGTTCACCTGACGGAACATATTCACCGCTTTGCGGGCATCTTCGAGCGACACATCGGAGGGGGTGGTGACGATTACAGCGCCCGTAATGGGCGCGGTCTGCATCAGGGTTAGCTGCACGTCGCCGGTACCCGGAGGAAGGTCAATTACCAGGTAGTCGAGTTCGCCCCATTCCACCTGGCGCAGGAACTGCTGGATTACGCCATGCAACATGGGTCCTCGCCAAACCAGCGGCTTGTCACCGGGGCTGACGAAACCCATGGACATCAGCTTCAGGTTGTGCTGCTCCAATGGCTGAATGCGGTCCCCGACGGCCGTGGGGCGGTCGCTGATTCCCATCATTAACGGGATGTTGGGGCCGTAGACGTCGGCGTCCATCAAACCCACCCGGTGGCCAAGCGCCACCAGGCTGAGTGCCACGTTCACGGCAACGGTGGTCTTGCCCACCCCTCCTTTGCCGGAGCCTACCGCGAGTATGCGCGCGATTCCAGGTATCTTCTGTGTGGGGTTTGGGGCGGAGTTCGGAGTAATCGGCATGATGCAACAGACTTCATTGTACGTTTGCGGCGACCTCGTACGGGCCTCGCCGCTACACCTGGACACTTGGGATGCGGAGATCTACGCAGGGGATTCCCGGACTGAGTCCAAGCGCATGCCCGCCTCCGGGCTTAGCGACATACTGCTATATTCCCCTCGCCGTAGCCGGGGGAATGCCGCGCTGGCGATCATCACCGCGTTATCAGTGGACAGCGCGGGAGTAGGGAAGTAGCAAGGTATTGGAAAGGCGGGGCGCAACAGGCGCTCGCGAAGCCCACGGTTACTAGCGACTCCCCCTGAGACAATCAGGCTGCGTGCGCCCGTTTCTTGCAGTGCCGAACGGCAGTTCGTTTCCAGGTGGTCGACAACGGTCTGCTGAAACGAGGAGATCATCGTGCGAGTTGCCTCGGGCGTCAATGCCAGCCAGTCGTCCAGTGCTGGCTCCGAAGATTGCCCGAGCAGTGCGCGCCGTTTCTCAATCTCGGCCGTCATGTTCGACTGTGCCTCCCGCCACCGGCGCACGGCGGTCTTGAATCCGCTGAAACTGAAGTCAAGGGAGTTGCCTTTCATAGAAGGCACCGAAAACATGCCTCGAACAGGCGTAGTGGTAGATGCGATGCGGTCGAGAACCGGGCCACCGGGGTAGCCGAAGCCGAGGCTCACCGCCACCTTGTCGTAAGCTTCCCCCACGGCGTCGTCGCGGGTGCGCCCCAGCAAGCGATAGTGTTCTGGAGCTTCGGCGAAGAACAGATGCGTGTGGCCTCCACTCACAATTAGTGCCAGAGCCGGGAACTCAATTTCCTGGTGCTCCTGGTGGGCCTCTAGCAGCACCGCATGGATATGGCCCTCCAAATGATTCACGCCAATCAACGGAATTCCAGCCGCATAGGCGATTCCTTTGGCGTAGGTTACTCCCACCAGAAGTGCTCCCATTAGGCCAGGGCCCGCGGTTACCGCCACGGCCGCAAGTTGCGGATAGCCAACGCCCGCCTCTTCCATGGCGGCGCGAACCACTGGCACGATACTGCGCAAGTGCTCGCGGGACGCAAGCTCCGGTACCACACCGCCGTATCGCTGATGGATATCAAGCTGGGAAGCGATGATGTTCGCGCGCACGCCACCGGTATGGTCTACCACCGCCGCGGCGGTTTCGTCGCATGACGTTTCAATGCCCAACACCAGTCCCACCGGTGCGTGATCCGCATTCCGTGAAATTATGAATGATCCTCTCACTTCGTGTAATAAAATCAGCTACTTTCCAGTGTACCTGCGTTAGAGTATTACCATGCAGTGCGGCAGGTGCGGAAATTCGTCACTTGTGCCAACGTCGCTGGGGTTGCTGGACGATCTGCGCAGCATCTTTGGGCTCATTCGTCACCGTTGCGTCCGATGCAACCACAAGCAGCTGGAGCGGGTTTGGCCGGTGAGCGACGTGCGCTATGCACATTGCCCGCAGTGTTTCTCCGGATATCTGCAGCGGTGGAGTCCGGTGTTTATGTCAAGCTCTGCCATCGGCTCGCTCAAACGGTTCTTCGGGGGTCGCACCCATCGCTGCCTGGAATGCAGCTATGCGTTCACCAGCTGGCGACGAACAAATCCAGCTCTGCGCGCGGTGCTAGATTCTCGCCGGGCGCCAGAGACGGTCGAAACCGAAAGTCCTGCCAGTACTGACGCTACCGCTGTGCCGGTCGCGACGCGTGCCGGAGGCAGGCAGGATTAGGACGGCGAATCCGCGGTTCCATGCAGCTCTCAGACTTCCATTACCACCTCCCTGAGGAGTTGATTGCCCAGGAGCCGCTGGCCCAGCGCGATGCCTCCCGGATGCTCGTGCTGGATCGCGGCCGGGAACTCTTTCATGACAGCATTGTGCGCGCCCTTCCTGGGTTGCTACGGCCTGGCGATTGCCTGGTACTGAACAACACCCGTGTGTTTCCCAGCCGTCTGCTGGGACGTCGCGAGGGCATTCATGCGCTCTCGTTGGGCATCCACAACCCGCGCCGGCATCAGCACCTGTCCGGCGAAGTGGAGGTCTTCCTTACGCATCGCCACGAAGATGATCCCCTGTTGTGGGAGGCTTTGGTCCGCCCTGGGCGCAAGTTGCCCGTGGGAGAGCGCATCCACTTCGCGGAAAGCCTCGTCGCGGAGATCGTAGGTCGCGGGGAGTTTGGGGAGCGCACCGTGCGCTTTCAGTGCCCGCCAGACGAACTGATGACGCTGCTCGAGGAGTATGGACATGTTCCCCTGCCACCGTACATTCGGCGCGGGGATCGTCCGGGCGATCACGACAGGTATCAGACGGTGTTTGCGCGGTCAGTTGACGCCCGGCATCGCGAACCCGGCTCCGTGGCTGCGCCCACAGCTGGCCTGCACTTCACACCGGAACTGCTTTCGCAATGCAAAGCGGCCGGCGCTGTGGTGGCGGAAGTCACGCTGCATGTGGGGCTGGGTACCTTCCAGCCACTTCGAGAGCAGCAGGTGGAGGCGAACCACCTGCACGAGGAACGCTACTACGTTTCGGCTGAAGCGGCCGACCAGATCAACTCCGCCCGCAGGCGGATCGCCGTGGGGACTACAAGCGCGCGCACGATGGAAACGGTGGCCCGCGAGGGGCGCGCCGTGGCCGGAACGGGCGATACCAGCCTCTTCATCTACCCTGGGTACCGGTTTCAACTGGTGGATGCCATGCTCACCAATTTTCACCTGCCGGAAAGTAGCCTGCTGATGCTGGTATCGGCATTCGCGGGGCGCGAATTCACCCTCGCCGCCTATTCTCACGCGGTGGAGCAACGCTACCGTTTCTTTTCATACGGCGACTGCATGTTTATCGCCTGAGGCCTCTGCTTCCGGCTTAGAAACGAACCAGCATTGGCATCACCAGGGGCGGTTCCAGCAGGTAATCGAGCCGCGACATCGTCTCAACCGCCGCGCGGATTTCCCCTTCCGTGGCCGGCTCCACCGTGATCACAAAGGGCAGGTCGCGCCAATTGGTGATTGGCAGTTGCCCCACCGCGTCAATTCCAATTTGGTGATCGCGCAGGATGGCGGCAAGGTCCGCGATGATACCAAACCGATTCTCCACCCGGAAGCGCAAATAATAGGGCTGCTTAAAGCTCTCTGGCGGGGCGGCCCGATATTGCGTTAACTGCTTGAAACTGTACGGCGAAACACGATTCTCGCGACCGCTAAGCAATTCGCGTCCAGCGTGCAGAATGTCGCTTACCACCGCCACTCCTGTGGGCAGAGGTCCCGCGCCACGGCCGTAGTAGAACGTATCCTGCCCGTAGGCGCCCTTCACCCAGATGGCGTTGTAGGAGCCGCTAACATTAGCGAGGATCGCGTCCTTGGGCAGCAGAGTGGGACGCACGGAAAGTGAGAGTCCTTCGGTGCCCATGCGCGCAACGCAAAGCAGGCGGATCGTGTGGCGCAGTTGCGCGGCGTAGGCAAAGTCAACGTCGCTTACCCGGCGGATGCCCTCCACCAGAATGTCGTCCACCGGCACTCCGCAGCCGAAGGCAATAGTGGCAAGGATCGCAAGCTTCGAGCGGGCGTCGAGGCCGTCGACGTCGGCGCTGGGGTCAGCTTCGGCATAGCCGAGTTGCTGGGCTTCGGCCAGCACATCATGGAACCCGCGGCCTGCTTTTTCCATCTCGGTAAGTATGAAGTTGCAGGTGCCATTCAGGATACCGGCCATGGCGTCGATTCTGTCGCCAGCAATTCCTTCGCGCAGTACGCTGTGAATAGGGATGCCCCCGGCCGCGCTCGCTTCCATGGCAAGCGGGCGGCTTGCGGCGCTGGCGGCTTGCCACAAGCGCAATCCGTCGCGCGCCATCAATTCTTTGTTGGCGGTCACGACGGCTTTACCTTGGCTGAGTGCCGACTCAATAACCTGGCGGGCGACATCGGTGCCACCGATCAGTTCCGCCACCACATGAATGTCTGGGTCATTCACCACGTCTCGCCAGTCAGTGACGCGGAGAATGTCAGCGGCCGCCTCCGGGAGGGACTTCTGTTGAATCGAACGGCTACACACCGCGCGCACTTTCACCGGAATACCCAGTTTTTGTGCCAGTTGCTCGCTATTTTCGAGAAGAATTTGCAGGGTACCCGAGCCGACATTTCCCATGCCGACCAAGCCTACATTGAGGGATTCCATATTCGGCTATGATAACAATCGCAACCACAAAGAGGCTCCGATGTATGTAATCCAACACTTTGCGCTCTGCGTGGCAGCCGCCTCCGTACTGTGGGCGGCGGGCACGTGGATGGCGGATGCCACCCCAGTAGCTGCCCAGTTCCGCCAGTTTCAGGGGCCCCAGTATCCAGCCCCGAAGATAAAGAAACCCGAGGATGATGAAGGGCCCCGACTGCCCAGCGGAAAACTCCAGAGGGACGCGATTATTGAACACGACCATAAGAAGAATCTGGAAGAATTGCGAGAGATCCAGAAACTGACAGAGGAGTTGCTCGAGGAGATGGAGGCCAATACCGGTTACGTGTTTTCGGTGAGTAGCCTAAAGAAGATGGAGCAGATGGAGAAGCTTTCCAAGCAGGTCAAGAATCGATTCAAGAAGCACTAGACGCGCCGTTTACGCATGTCGCTGATGTTCACATCGCTGGTTTCTCTGTTGGCCCTCAGCCTTTTCCCGCTGACGGCTTGGGCGGAGGCTCGTGTACGCAAGTTGGAATACCCGAGTGGCGAGCGCAGTTATCTCTACGAAGTAGCCCCCACTGCCGAGCCGGCGCCGCTGCTGGTCTTTCTGCACGGAGAAGAAAAAGCCAGCCGCGAGACTCTCGAAAAGTATTTTCAGCAGTGGGAGCCGGTGGTGGCCGCGCGGGGCTGGCATCTGGTGCTGCCGTGGACGGAGGGGCGCTTCGCCTTTCACTCCGAAGAGGGCATGCGCTCCGTGCGCCTGATTCTGGAGGACTTCCTTCGCCAGCATCGGGTAGACCGCCGGCGCATCTATCTGGCCGGCCATGGAGATGGCGCGCCTGGTGTTTTTTCCTCCATTTCCCGCATGCCCGACGTGTGGAGTGCGGCGCTTGCCATTGGGGGAGACGCAAACCTGGCCATCGGGACAAACCGGATTTACGCGGGCAACGCCGCGGAGATCCCATTGCGCTGGCTTTACGAGGAGAATCGCGAACCGGTGCTGCGCGGAGCCATCCGTCGTATGGAATTCGCCGGGCTGCGCGGGCGTTTCGAAGCTGCCAATGAGTTCCGCGCGGAACAGGCAATCGAATGGCTCCGCCAGCACGTCAGCCCAGCTTTGCCCACCAGCGTGGACTTTGAAACCGGCTCGCTGGAGTTTCGCCGTTCCCGCTGGGTGGAGATTACAGAGTTTGACTTCGCGCAGCGCAACGACGTGCTCGCCAGCACGCGAGTGGACCCAGGTACGGGCGCCTTCCTGCGGCTCGGCGGATTTGGCTATGACCCTGAGGGCAAAGGTCCAGGCGTGCCAGTGAAGTGGCTACCCCCAAACTACAAGGGGCCTCTAAAGATTGATGACTGTATCGTCTCCATCGCCGGCAAGATGGTGGAGGATGCTGCCCACTACGGCGAGATGATGGAAGCCCAGCGGGAAAGTCGCGACGTCGGTATCATCCTGCTGCGCAATGGAAAGAATGTCCGCATCGAGACCCGCATCGTAATACCCCAGCGCGAAGAAATAGAGACGGCGCGGATTCTTGCCGAATACCTGGGAGATTCCGGTGAGATTCTGGTGGTCACGCGCGGTGTGAAGAGCGCGACACTTCGCATCCCCGAGTCGTGGGCACCCGTGAAGATCAGTTGGAACGGAACCGATCTCGAAGCTAGCGCTGCTGCGGGATGCTGGATGCTTGAGTCAGCTCCCCCAGCGGGGATGGGTCCGAAACATGGGGCCAAGGAAGCGGGCCCAGTGGCTCGTCCCGTCCCTTGCGTGGACCTCCCAGGCAACCCTCCGGCTCAGTAGCCAACCCCCTCCGCAACCCCAAACCTAGACTCTTTGGTAGTGGTCTGGACCTTTTTGCTGCCATTAACTCAACGCGTATCCGGTGGATGGTGATACCCGCGCCTGCCCGTGATACGCTGACTCTTGGCGCTGTTCCGCGGGACCCCTGGATTACCGCTGATACTCGGGTCCCGATGTCCTCGCCCGCAGGTTTCCCCATGGCCGAACCCGTCCAACTGATGAGCGCGTCGGAGGTGGACCGCACCATTGTCCGCCTGGCGCATGAGATTCTTGAACGCAACCAGGACCTTTCCCAGTTAACCTTTGTGGGTATCCGGAGACGTGGCCTGCCGCTGGCAGAACGCCTCGGACGCAAGATCCGCGAACTGGAAGGCGTTGACGTGCCCATCGGTGCGCTCGACATTACGCTTTATCGCGACGACCTTACACAGGTAGGAGACCAGCCCGTCCTGAACGGCCCGACGGTGGGTGCGGATATTGCCGGACGGAACGTGATTCTGACCGACGACGTGCTCTATACCGGGCGTACCATTCGAGCCGCGCTCGACGCTCTTTTTGCGTTGGGTCGTCCTGGTCGCGTGCAATTGCTGGTCCTGATTGACCGCGGGCACCGCGAGCTGCCGATTGAAGCCGGCTACATCGGGCGTGTAGTCCCCACCCAGGTTAACCAGATTGTGGAAGTGAAGTTCGAAGAAGTAGACCGCGCGGAGAAAGTATTACTGGTCACTCGCCCCCCGGCGTCCCCCCGATCCCCGGAGCCGCCCCAATGACTGGAGCCCCTCAATGACTGGCCTGCTAGGAATAGCCCCACTGTCACGCGAAGAGTTGGAGCAGATTCTACACCGTTCGCGCGATTTCCAGACACCTTCCAACGAACCTTCCCCGCGCACCGAGTCGCTGCGCGGCAAGTTGGTGGTGAACGTCTTTTTTGAGCCATCCACGCGTACCCGCGTGAGCTTTGAAATTGCCGCCAAGCGCCTGGGAGCGGACGTGGTGTCCATCACGGCTTCCGGTTCCAGCGTCAGTAAGGGCGAGAGTCTCGTGGATACCCTGAACACGCTGGGCGCCATGCGACCCCATGCGATCGTGATGCGTCACCAGGCTTCCGGCGCTCCGCACTTTCTGGCGAGGCACTTGCCCACGCCTATCATCAATGCGGGGGATGGGCAGCATGAACATCCCACGCAAGCGCTACTGGATGCACGCACCATCCTCGACCACCGCGATAGCCTTGAGAACTTGCGCGTGGTGATCATCGGCGACCTCGCGCATAGCCGCGTGGCGCGTTCAAACATCCACCTTTTGTCGAAGTTCGGGGCGGAAATAATCCTGTGCGGCCCCAGCCCGCTGCTGCCCGCCGGAATGGCGGATCTCGCCCCCGGTGTACGCATCGAACGAGATGTGCCCCGGGCCATCCACGGGGCGGACGTCATCATGATGCTGCGCGTGCAATTGGAGCGCCAGCACGAGTCAAACTTCTCCGCAACGGAATACTTCCAATTTTACGGGCTCCGCCTTGAGCATCTCGCGCTTGCCAGCGACAACGTGCTGGTAATGCACCCAGGCCCCATCAACCGAGGTCGCGAGATCGCTTCGGAAGTGGCGGATAGCACCCGCTCGGTAATTCTCAACCAGGTGGAGAACGGCGTCGCGGTGCGGATGGCAGTGCTGGAGCGTTACTCCCGCTAACCCCTAGGCTTCCCGCGGAAAGGAAGGCATCGCAGTATGTCCTCAATGCGTATCGACAACGGCCGGGTGATCGACCCTGCCTCCGGCTTTGACCAGACGGCAAGCGTGTTCCTTCGTGATGGAATCGTCGCGGGCATTGGCGTGGAGGCTCCCCCGAACTTTCCCGAAGATGCCCAGCGCCTGGATGCCACTGGCCTGGTGGTGGCTCCAGGATTCGTTGACCTGCATGCGCACTTGCGTGAGCCAGGCTTCGACCACGCCGAATCGCTTGAAACGGGTGGCTTGGCGGCGGCCGCGGGCGGCTTCACCACGGTGTGCTGCATGCCCGATACCAAGCCCGTGAACGACAACCCGGCAATCACCCGCTACATCATTGAGCGTGCCCGCGATGCAGCTGTGCATGTGCGGCCCATTGGCGCAATTTCCAAAGGTATGCTTGGCGAAGATGTTGCTGCAATCGGCAGCATGCGCGAGGCCGGTGCGGTGGCCATCAGCGACGATGGCGCTCCCGTGATGAATGCACGGCTGATGCGCCGCGCCATGGAGCTGGCCAGCGATTTCGGCATGCCCGTGATCACCGACTGCGAGGACGACAACCTGTCCCGTGGCGGCGTGATGCATGAGGGCCTTACGTCATTGCGTATGGGGTTGCGGGGTATTCCGGCATTAGCTGAAGACCTGATGACCTTCCGTGACATCGAGTTGGCCCGCACTACAGGGGCCCAGTTGCATATCGCGCACCTCTCCACCGCCAAGAGCCTGGAGTTTGTGAAGCGCGCCCGCGAAGAGGGCATGCGGGTCACCTGCGAAGTCTGCGTGCATCACCTCGCGTTGAGCGACGAGCACGTCCAGTACGATGGCAACTACAAGATTAAACCTCCGCTACGTTCCACCACCGACATGGAGGCGCTGCGCACGGGAATTCAGGAGGGCGTGATCTCGGCCATCGCCACTGACCACCAGCCTCATGCCGGTAGCGACAAGATGCAGGAATTTGACCAGTGTCCCTTCGGCATCCTGGGCTTTGAAACCGCATTTGCACTCTCTCTGGAAACGCTTTACCACCAGAAGTTGGTCACACTGCCACAGCTGCTCGCATTGTTCACCTGTGGTCCCGCGCAGGTGCTTGGGTTGACGTCCGGCACCCTCCGTGAAGGTGCCTTGGCTGACCTTGTCCTGCTGGATATCAACCGCTGGTGGCAGTACGATGTGAATCAAAGCTTTTCGAAAAGCAGGAACTCGCCCTTCCACGGAAGGTACTTCCAGGGGCGGGTCCTTACCACCATCGTGGAGGGCGACGTGGTTTGGCAATCGCCGTAGGCGGTCCTGGATCGTCGTCGGCTGCTCTGGAATCCCCGGAATTGCCTGTAGACGCGGAGTGTAGGCGTTCCAGATTTGTGGAGGAGGTGAGGCCGTTGAGGAGAATCAAGACGTGGTGCAAAAAGTGGTAGCGTTTGGCAGCCGGGGCGCGCGGCGCGTGAACTGGGGGCCCATCCTGATCGCGGTGCTGTTTGCGCTGCTGGTTTCCGCGCGCGGCATTGCGGGTTTTGTGATTGAGTGGGCCTGGTGGACCGAACTGGGCCAGTTGGACTCCTATCTCTCCATGCTTGCGTACGGCACCCTGCCCGTTCTGGGCGCGGCGTTGCTGGCCTTCGCGGTGTTGTGGATGGTACATGCGCGCGCCCTGAAGTATGCAGGCACCGGACTTCGCCGCCATCGCGCCTACGGTTGGATCTCCTCTCTGGTGCTGCTTGTGCTGGCCAGTTTGCTTGCCTCCGCCACCATCGATTCGTGGACTGTGGTGCGCTTCTTCGGCAGCCTGCAACTCGACAGCGCAGCGGAGTGGCTTGACCCTGTCTACCAGCAGCCGCTCTCCTACTACCTGTTCTCTCTGCCCTTTCTGCTTGGCTTGCGGAACTTCCTGTTTGCGCTGCTGGTGATGAGTGGTTTGGTGTTCTGGTTCACCGCGCGCGTATGGCAGGTGCTGGAAAACTCACCGCGCAATGGCGAGGCGATCGTGCTCGACGACCTGTTTGTGTTTTCAGGAGCGCTGGAGTCGCGCTTCCTGCGTGCGTTGGGCGCGTTACTGCTGGTGGGTCTTGCCATCAATGCCTACCTAGGCCGTTACCAGATGTTGTGGACCGACCACGAGTTCATGGTGGGCATGAACTGGGTGGACATCAATGTGAGGCTTCCCCTTGCCTGGGTGACCGTGGCCGTATGCCTGCTGACGGCAATGGCGGTGGCCGCGGGCAAACTGAGATGGGCGCTGGCCGTGCTGGTGGTGGTGCTGCTGCAGGCGGCTGTGCCGGGCATTGTCGGCGCTGTGTACGTGCGACCCAACGAAATCGCGATCGAGCGGCCTTACATTCAGCGGCATCTGGAGGCCACCCGCGACGCCTATCGCCTCAGCCAGAAGGCCACATCCGTGGATTTCAATGCCAGGATGGATAGCCGCTTCGAGATCGCCGAGCATCAGGCGACCCTCTCAAACGTCCGCCTGTGGGATTGGCGCGCGTTTCACGATACCGTGACGCAAATTCAGACCCTGCGGCCCTACTATACGTTCTCAGACACCGACGTGGACCGCTACACCATCGACGGCCAATTGCGCCAGGTAATGCTCTCGCCCAGGGAACTCGACATTACCCAACTACGCGATGCGCAAAGCCGCTGGGTGAACCCGAACTTCATCTACACTCATGGCTTCGGCATGGTGATGGCAGAAGCGAACGAAATCACCTCCGACGGCCAGCCAGTCTTTTTTGTGCAGGATGCCCCGGCGCAGGTGCGCAGCAAGACGCTGAAACTCACGCGACCGGAAATCTACTATGGCGAAGTAGTACACGAACCGGTGTTCGTGCGCAGCGGGCAGGAGGAATTCAGCTATCCCTCTGGGCAGGATAACGTGTTCTCGCGTTACGAAGGCGAAGGCGGTATTCCGGTTGGGAACCCGATGATGCGCCTTGCCGCCGCCGTCTACCATGCCGACTACAACATTGTGCTTACCAGCCTGATTACCAGCGAGACTCGCATGATGATTCGCCGCAACGTCAGTGACCGCGTTGCCAGGCTGGCGAACTTCATCTCCTGGGATGCTGACCCGTATATGGTGCTCACCGACGAGGGCCGCCTGGTGTGGACCGTGGACGGCTATACCACCTCTGACGCGCATCCCTACTCAAAGGCCCTGCGATTGAATCGCATCGGTGCCGTGAACTACATGCGCAATGCAGTGAAGGCCACCGTCGACGCCCATTCTGGTGAAACTATTATCTACGTCTTCGAGCCAAATGACCCGGTGATCCAGGCGTACTGGAAGCTCTTCCCCAAGCTTTTCCGCAGTGCCGGCGAGATGCCCGCGGAACTGCGCTCGCACGCCCGCTACCCGGAAATGTTCTTCCGCATCCAGGCAGAGATCTATCGTACTTACCACATGCGCGATGCCCAGGCGTTCTACAACAAGGAAGACGCTTGGGACATCGCCCGCAACATCCAGGGCCAGACGGATTCCCCGCAGACGCTTAGCCCGGTGTATATCGTGGCCAGCCTGCCCGGCAGTGATGAACCCGAGTTCCTGCTCTTGCTGCCTTTTACTCCACGCAATAAGGACAACCTTATCGGCATGATGCTGGCTCGCTGCGACGGTGAGCAACTGGGCGAACTGGTATTCCTGCGTCTGTCCAAGCAGGAACTCATTTTCGGACCGATGCAGATTGAGGCGCGCATCAACCAGGATCAGAACATCTCCAAGGATCTTAGCCTGTGGAACCAGCAGGGTTCGCGCGTTCTGCGCGGGCAGATTCTCACCCTGCCCATCGGTGATACGGTTGCCTACGTGGAGCCAATTTACATCCAGGCTTCTGAGGCGCGCATGCCACAGTTGCGAAAGGTGGTGTTGGCGGTGGGCAACGACCTTATCTACCGTGACTCTTACCGGGAGGCGCTTCAGGAATTGGCGCAGAGAATGGAGGGCGCCAGTTCGCAATCTACGCTACGCTCGGCTACCATGGAAGAGAGTTCGGTTGCAGCCGGCAGTGACGTTGAAACTTCCCCGGAATCTTCCCAGGCAGCAAGCCAGGATGGATCTGGCGCCCGGATTCGGCAGGAAGTGCGCAGCAGGCTGCGGCGCTACCGTCAGCTGGTTTCCGAGGGAAAATGGGCGGAAGCCGGCAAGGAACTGGAAGCGCTAGAAAGTTTGGCGGGCACGCCGTGATCGCGCCTGGCTGAGTGCTGACAAGATTCCCGAGGATACGGGAACGCATTCAGTAACGATAGTGAGGCTAGGAGTTTGGCAACCGAGACGATAGCCACCGGCTCGCTGGCGCCCACGCGCCCGGCCCGCATCCTGATTGTGGATGACGACCCGGACGTGCGGCTGGTATTGCGCCGAATGCTTGAACCCGATGGCTATGAGATTGGCGAAGCCGGACATGGCCGCGAAGCCCTGGAAGTGGTAGTAAACAGACCCGTCGATCTGGTGATCACGGATCTTATCATGCCCGAACAGGAGGGCATTGAGACCATTCAAGCCCTGCATCAGCGGTACCCGCAGCTCAAGATCATCGCCATTTCCGGTGCCTACGGAACTGACTATCTTCGCATCGCAAAACACCTTGGCGCGCACGAAGTGATGCAGAAGCCGCTCCGATTGGAAGCCGTCCGGAGTACCGTCAGTCGCCTGCTGCGCGGAGTGTAGCTTCACAGACTCCTTCGTGTGGCGCGCTGACCACTAGTGTTGTTTTCCCATCCCCCTGAAACGCTCTGCTTGCATGCCTCCAGTGTGACTGCCAGCGGTACTGGAACTGGTATTGATGGGACTCAATTTTCCTGTGGATTTTCGCCGATTTGCCTAGAGCTTTCGGTCCTGAACGGGTACACTGAACCAGATTGACATGGAATCCGACCTAGCCCGCCTCAACACCCCCAGCCTCATCATCGACCGAATTGAAACCGCACTGGTGCCGCCGCGGTGGGGACTGCTGCGTATTCTTACCCGGGATGGATTGGAGGGCTTCGGCGAGTTCACGTTGGAAGGCCAGCTCGAGTGCACACGGGCGCTCGTCAAGCATTTCGGCGAGCACCTAATAGGCAAAGACGCTCGCGATTTCCGCCGCCTCTGCCGGGGATTGTATGACCTCCATTTCTACCATGCCGGGCCCCACTTCGCGAGTGCGCTTGCGGGAATTGAAGTGGCGCTCTGGGACATCGCCGGCAAGGCTTGTGGACTGCCGGTGCATCGCATGCTGGGTGGCAAGATCCGTGACAAGGTGAAGGTCTATCGCTGGGCGGGAGGCAACAACAACGACCCCGCCGCCGCCGCGGAGGAAGCAGCCCGCGTTGTGGAGCAAGGCGCGCTGGCGCTGAAACTGAATGCCTGCCCTCCTCTCGCTGCCATCGATACCTATGGTGGCGTGCGATTCGCTGTGGAAAGGGCGATGGCCGTGCGCGCCGCAGTGGGCGAGGCGGTGGATCTTGCCTTCGACTTCCACGGACGCTGCAATGTTCCCATGGCCCGCCGCCTGGCGAGGGAACTCGAACTGGTCGACCCGATGTTTTACGAAGAACCCGTGCGCCCGGACTACAACCGCTGGCTGCCGGAGATTGCCGCCATTACCCATATCCCTATCGCCACCGGCGAGCGCATGTCGACGGCAGCCGAGTTTTCCGATGTCGTGGCGGCCAAGGGTGCGCACATCCTACAGCCTGACCTGGTACACGTGGGTGGAATAACTCCCACCGCCGAGATCGCCGCGCTGGCAAGCGCCAACGGCATCGCCCTCGCTCCCCATTGCCCACTTTCCCCCATTGCTTTCGCGGCTTCCCTGCATGTGGTGGCGCAAAGTCCGGCGGGCTGGATTATGGAATGGAGCAAGGGGATACACTACAATGCCCACGGCGCTACAGAGGACGTCGACCCCTGGCTACGCTACCTCACCGAGAACACCTGGGCGATGTTCGACACTGACGATTCCGCCCATATCGCCGTTCCCGAACTGCCGGGCCTCGGGATCTCAGTGAACTGGGCAGAGGTGGAGCGCGCCACGGCCGAAGCTAGCACCTGGCGCGATATTGCCATGTACCTGCCGGATGGCACTTTGGCTAACTGGTAGAGGCCAATTCGCCCTCTTGACCGTGTCGCGCCAGCAGCGATTGCCGCAATGAACACATAAGGTTGCCCGGTTTTCGTGAAAACAGGTTAGAATCCCATTGTGGGAAACGCTACACAAGCCTATTTGCGCTACGGCGCTGATCAGAAGTTTCACCTCGCCGCGGGCCGTCTCTGCCAGATTGGGCGTAGCTTGGCCAACGAAGTGGTGGTGCAGGACGCGGAGGTCTCCCGGCATCATGCCAGCGTGGAGGCGCGCGAAACCGAATTCATTGTCTCCGATGCGGGCAGCCGCAACGGCACGTATCTCAACGGAAACCGAATTCAGGGTCCTGTTCGGTTGAAGCCCGGCGATCGTATTGAGGTGGGAAACACGCAGATTGTGTTTGAGTGGCCGGGTGCGCCCGGTGCTGCCCCTCGTTTCGACGAGGATGCCACCATCGCAGCCACGCTGATTCCACCATCCTATTTCACCGTCGTGCTCACCATGAATGGGCTTCCGAAAGTGGCCGAACATGCTGACCCCGCCAAACTCGATGCCGCACTAGGCTTGTGTCGCGAACAGGTGGACGAGATCCTGAAGCGCGAACGCCTGAGTAAGGTCCGTTTCTCCGGAGATCTGGTGATTCTGGACGCGGGCGAGCAAGGCGGAATTGGGGCCGCTGACCTTCTGGAGCGCGTGCTCAGCGCGTCCAGCGACATGGCAATCGCCCTGGAGCAGTTACCCGCCCACGCCAGCGTAATCGGCCGGATCCAGGTGTCAGGCGCCGTTTGTTTGCAGGATTCAATTTCGCCAGTGGGTTCGAGTGATGCACTGAAGCAGGCCGTCGCGCTTGCCGCGCAATCCAGCAAGATGGGCACCGTTCTGCAACTGAATGCGCCAGCCGTGGAGCGGGTGAAGAGCCGTTACCCGGGTATCACTGAATCGCTGATGCCGTCCCCGGTCCCAGGCGCGATGGCGCTGCAGTTCTTCCAGTTGCAGCAAGTGATGCAGGGCTAAACGGCTATTGGGGCGGTAGCTGCGAAATGGCCGCCACGCCCCGGTCAACTCCCTTGCGTTTGTAGATGCTCCAACTGCGAGCGTCCCGAGATCCGCGCGTGCGATCCCACACAGACATCGGATACTCGTAGTCGTATTGCCACACCTTTTCGTAGCGCTCGTCCAGGCCCTTCGGGATGATGCCGTAGTTGTTCCACACCGCATACCAGGTGACGTCCTCCACCGTGTCGTAGGCAGTGGCGGGGAGACGGTCACTAAAGCGGGCGGCTCCTGGGTGGCTGGCATCCAACTGGCCCACCCAGTCCAGCTCGGGCAGATAGAAATGAAGCATCATCCCCTGCACATTGCGATACACCACATAGCGGTCGCCGGGCTGCCCATGCCGCTGGAAGAATTCGATCACCGGCACGTCCACCGTGCGGTTCCGGGTAAGCTGGCGTTCCATGATCGCGAAGTTCGCATAGACGTTGTAGGTGAGGTTGGGCCAGATCGCGAGTCCGGCCAGAAATACCCAGCCCACTGCCTTGCGCCGTCGCAGCAGTTCCGCCGATACCACCGCGGCCAGCACCGTGGATGCCATGGGTACCTGGTAGTAGTAGCGAGGCAGACCCTTGTCGATGCCAAGACCCACCACCACTCCCACCGATACCACCATCACCAGCACCCCAAGCAGAATCACGCCGCGGATGGTGGGCAGCACCTCGCCTGCTCCCGGCCGCAAACGCAGCACGGCAAGCACAAACAAGCCAGCAATCAGCACTTCGGAAAATACATACAGTGGGGCGTTCCGCGCTGCATGATTCACCGCAAATCCCATCACTACCGCAGCCGCGATGGGTACGGGCAGCAGCCAGAACAGCCGGGCCGCGGTAGCTGTCGCCGCGGCGGACGTGGCGCGGCGTGCCATCAGGAAGCGATAGCCCAGCAGCGCCACGGTGAACAGCATGGCTGCCGACATCATCCAAAAGGACTCCCAGCCACGTCCCAGCCAGATCACCATCATCAGTCCAACGCAAACGATGCCCGGTGCAATTGGTAAACTGCCGGCTCCTTCGCCCTCCTTCCGGCCCACGATGAAAAAAAGGCCAGGGATGAGGAAGAGCAGTGGCAGCATCCGTAATAACTCTTCGTGGTGCATGCGACGCGCAGTATCCACGCGATCCATGATGGAGGCATTCGCCGTTTCCCAGGGCTGTTTGGCTGCACCCCATGAAGACGCAAAGTCCACATGGAACGAGAAAAATTCTGCGCCGAATAGCACCGCAAGGATGGCGGTCATCACCACCCAGCGCCGCAGCAGCACGCGATCTGCCAGCAACAATACAAACAGACATAGTGCGGAATACAGCGCCGCGAAGCCAAGGTAGTGCGCCAGATATACCCCCGCTGACCATAACGACACCCGCAGATACCAGGAGAGACTGTGCGCCAGGTCCCGGTCCTGCAGATACCGGACGAACTCGTAGAAAAGCATGGCGCTGAAAAAGAATACCAGCCCGTAATAGCGGCTCTGCCGGAAGATCGTCAGATACCAGACGGAGCAAATGGATAGTGCCGGGAAAAGAAGCGCCAGGGCAGTATTGCCGTAGAGACGGCGGCCGATCAGCCACATCACCCCCACACCCAGGAAACCGAGGATGGCAAACGGTAGCCGTGCCGTATACGTGCTCACGCCGAAAAACTGGAACGAGGCCGCTGTAACGTAGAACTGCAGCCAACCCTGCATTCCGGGTGTCAGGCTGTTGTTGAAGTCATGAGCATCGAAACCCTGCGCCGCCAGGGTCTTGCCATCGAAAACCGTGGGCACCAGGCTGCGTTTGGCCACCATCGTCTTGGCCCAAACCGCGGTGGTGCCTTCATCGCGCCACAACGGAGCCCCGTCAAGGTTCCAAAACATCGCCACACTGGAAGTCAGTACAAACAGCACAACGACTGCGATGCCGGTATTTCGGCTCAGCGGCTTGAAGTTCTCCAATCTCATCCTCCCGCCAGGGCAACCGGCTCCTACGGCAGCGAACCCCCAGAGTGGCCAGGCAGTTGCACCGAACCATCGAGTCTAGCAGACCGGTTCGGCTCTTGAAGGCACCCGCGACGCTCATGCGGCCCGTTACTAGGGAGATTTATAGTCCGCGTAACATCAGTAACAGCGTTGACGCAATTTTACCGGATATTTCTGCTGATACAGGAGAAATTACGGCACCCAAATATATATTTGTGTATCGCAATTATTTGAACTAACTGAAAATAATATAGCTACATTCACGACTCACCTATTGGTCTTGAAATTGCATTGCACTAAATTAGATTGCGACCCGTTGTTAGGCATCGGACGCAACGAAAGTTAGGAAGAAGGAGAATCCAATGAACGTGAAATCAATAATTATCGCTTGCTGCACTGCTGCTTTTCTGCTGGTATCTGCAGGTGTGGCCGGAACGGCGCCCGCCGTCGCGGAGCCTGTGGTGGTTGAGGATCAGGCCCAAGAGCGAACCTTGACCGGCACGGTTGAAGAGAAGGAGCTGAACGGCAAGATGATGTTCGTGCTAAACGCGGGCGGCCAAACCTATGTGCTGCTTCCTCAGGATAGGGCGTCGAGCTTTAATGGCAAGGCCGTCACCATCAAAGGGAAGCTCGAAGGCACAACAGTGACGATATCCAGCATCGAGGAGGCTTAGGCACAAGTTTCGGATACGGAGGTGAACCGCCAAAAGATCTTCCGCAGTGCGGCAGACCCTCAGCCCGTGGGAGGGTTCGGGTCTGCCGTGCCGCCATCTGACAGCGGTCTACGAGAATACGATTGATCCCAAGAATGGGGTCTGCGCAGTAATGTAAATGCTGCGCCCAGGGAGCTTCGGCAGTGCGCCGCGTAGCAGGGTGTATCCGTGCGCGGCCGCCGGAGCTTCTACCTTTATCTGGTCCCGTCCCGTTCGCAACAGCATTGGCGAGCCGGTCGTGAGGAAGGAATCCGCGCTCATCGGAGCTGTGCGTACACCGCTGATCTCTGCGCCGTCGCGCACATTTAGCTCCACCGAAACCGGCACGTGGCTGGTACCCGAAACGCTAATTTCCAGCGTAAACACGTTGCCGTGATGCCGCAGCGTACAGCGCTGCTCCAGGGTGGCCACCTCGCTCTGGGCGCGGCGCTGGCGCGAGCGGCTCCAGGCATGCGGGTCAGACGGAATCTCCTCGGGCGGGTTCAGCGGCTGGAAATAGGGGCCTTTCAGACGCTGTCGCATGGTAAAGGTATCGCCATCCCGCTCTACCTCGTCTGCCACAAACTGGCCTTTTCCAAAGAACGCGCTCGCGAAGCGAACCGCCTCCACCACCGCATCTCCCTTTCGTATCGACAGTATCCGGTCGTAGCCCCGATAGAGCAGCGTGGCGCTAAGGGCGCCATCGCGAAAGCGCCATACGGCGGCCTCGCGGAAGTCCTTCTCATAGGAAGCGGGCGGCTCCGCTGGCTCGCCGCCATCCCGCTGCAGCATCGGCAACAGCAACCACTGAAGCAGGTCTCCGTGATCTGCCTGAAAGCGGTTGGCAAGACCCGTGTAGATGCCGTTGCCCGAGGAATTTCCCAGATACCGCAAGGCTAGCCAGTTCACTCCCATAGAGCCCACCGTGTTCTGGTCCTGGCGTCCAGAAAGCTCGGTCACTAGCTCGCCATTCGCGTGCATCAGCCAGAGCGCGGCTTGCAGACTGCGATTCACCGGTTCCAGCAGTTCGGAGCGCTGCTGGAACTCAGCCATGTAGATCAAGCTGCGGTTCACCACCGGTGTATACACCAGCGGGCTGCGCTCGGTGTAAAGGCCATCGGCGTCAATGTCAATTCCCTCGGCCAGCCACTCGGTGATTCTCCGGGGATAGGCCGGGTTGGGCTCCAAATGGTGCAGCAGCGCCAGCGCCGCCGTCACCACCCAGCGATGGTTGGGAGTATGCACCCCACCCACTGCCATGGCCGCGCCCGCGCGGTTCAGGAAAGGTGTCAGCGCAGACGCCATTTGTCGTTCGTTCGCCCGATTGGCGAGTATCGCCACCGGCGCCACGGCATGCACCACAAAGCCAGTATCGGGCGGCGAGTCAAAGTTCGTTGTTAGCAGGTCGATGTTGCCGCTGGGCAACTGCATCCGCTCCAGGAAACCGGCGGCCAGCCTAATGCGCGCGGCCACCTCCGGGGTGCGGTAATACCGGCTCCCAGGGCACATCCAAACTGCGCCTAGCGTGGCAATCACGCCGGCGCCCGATTGCGGAGCGAGCATCCCATAGCCGTCCATGTATCCGCCGTGCCCAGGGTGCGCAGCGTCTGTAATCTGGCGTTCCAGCATTTCCGCCGCGCGGAACTCGGCGCGCAAGAGTAGTTCTGGAGGCACTGCCGCCGGGGACGCCGGCGGAGGAGTCAGCAGCCCTGTCCCTGCTGTTGATTCCTGCGCTGCAAGCCGTGCAAGTCCTCCTGCGGTCAAAGTTGCAAACGCGCGCCGGTTGTATGTAGTCATTGCTGGTTCCGCCACCATTGTCCTGCTTCGCCCGTCATTCATCCAACTCCTTCTTCTGCGATCATCCCCAACCGGCTTGCCAGCAGCCGGTCGACCGCATCCGCGGGGCTGCTAAGCTCAAAGGGAATCCATGCCTGAAAGCACGCCCATCCCCCCATCCGGCAACCCCTCTGACCCGCCGCCAGCACAGCCCGATTCTCTTAGCCCGGAGGAATTCCGGCGCTACGGCCATCAGGTGGTGGATTGGATAGCTGAGTATCTTGCCACCTCCCGCGACTACCCCGTGCTGCCGAGCACGGAACCCGGCGCTCTCTTTGATAGCCTGCCCGCCCGCGGTCCGGAACTAGGGGAGTCCATGGAGCAGATCCTCAGCGACTTCGAGAAGCAGATCGTTCCCTCCATGACGCACTGGAATCATCCGCGCTTCTTTAGCTATTTCGCTGTCTCCGCCTCCGCCGCTGGAATTCTTGGGGAATTGCTTACCGCTGGCGTGAACATGAATGGGATGCTTTGGCAAAGTAGTCCTGCCTGCACGGAGCTGGAGCAGCTCACTTTGGAGTGGCTGCGCGACTGGTGTGGCCTGCCCAAAGGTTACTTTGGCGAGATCTTCGACACCGCATCGGTAAGCACGTTTCACGCACTCATCGCCGCCCGCGAACGTATTGCTCCGCAAACGCGCGCCGAGGGCATGCCCTGCGGCTTGGTGGCCTATGCCTCCGAGTATGCACATTCCTCGGTAGAAAAAGGAGCCATCGCGCTGGGTATCGGGCAGCAGCAGTTCCGCAAGGTTCCAGTGGATACCCAATTCCGCATGCAACCCGCTGCGCTGGAACAGCAGATTCTTGAGGACAAACAGCGCGG
>JAHCHD010000045.1 GCA_026129915.1 Bryobacterales bacterium | reverse complement strand
GAATTCGAAGCAAAGCGAACCCCGCCAGGATAGACAGGCCCTTCTCTATTCGTCCTACATGCAAGCCGAAGACACTGGCGAGATGATGGTGTATCTGCGCGGCTCGCTGCCCCCGGAACAGCTCTTTGCCGCAGCCAGAGAGTCGGTACTGAAGCTCGACCCGAACCTCCCCATCTTCAACATGCGTTCACTGGAATCCCAATTCGAGGCGAGCCTGACTTCGGAGCGACTGCTGAGCTTCCTCACCAGTGCCTTTGGATTGCTGGCTACACTGCTTGCTGCAATTGGACTGTATGGCGTGCTTGCGTTCTTGGTGGCATCCCGCACCAAGGAAATTGGCGTACGCATGGCCCTGGGGGCAGAACCCGTCCGTGTGGTGATGCTCGTCTTCCGCGACGTGGGATGGATGGTGGCGCTGGGTGTTCTCGTGGCCCTGCCCCTTTGCTATCTGCTGGGCACGGCCCTGCAATCCCAGCTCTACGGAGTTGAGCCTTGGGACCCTGCCGCCATTGCGTCGGCGTCACTGGTCCTGCTGGGCGCCGCAGCCTGCGCGGGCGCAATTCCCGCTGCCATCGCCGCACGGGTTGACCCGATGGCGGCCTTACGCAACGAATAACCAGAGACTGGGTCCACATGGAGGCGTCATGAATGAAGTTCGTCAAGTACTTCGCGCACTGCGCAAGTCGCCAGGCTATGTCACCATCGCCACGCTGCTGTTAGGGCTGGGCCTGGGCGTGAACGCCACGCTCTTCTCGCTCATCCACACGATGCTCTTTAAGCCACTGGGCGGTGTGGAGCGCGCAAATTCCCTGGTTCTCATCGGCCAGACCAGCGGCGGAAATGGTTTCAACCCGATGTCCTTCCCCCACGTCCAAACCTACACACAGCGCAACCAGACGCTGCAGGATCTTGCGGCGTTCCGTCCCATGCAGAGCAGCCTTGTCCGCGGCGAGGAGGCCCTTGTGGTGACCACCGAAATGGTGACGGGCAACTACTTCTCGCTGCTGGAGACGCCGCTCGCGGCTGGCCGATTTTTCCGGGAGGATGACGACACCGTAGGCACAACGGAGCTAACTGCCGTCATCAGCGAGCGTCTCTGGGATCGTCTCTGGAGGCGGTCGCCTGAAGCCGTCGGCTCCCGCGTAGTCATCAATGGGCACCCCTTCACCATCATCGGTGTGGCGGGCGACGGCTTCCGCGGCGCCGTCTTGCCGTCGGAGGTGGAACTCTGGATTCCCTTCGCCTTTGAACCCGTCTTCCGTCCCCAGGCGGCCATGCTTACCAACCCGGACTTCATGTGGGTGCGCGCCATCGGCCGTCTTCGCGAAGGCTCCTCGGAGGCTGCAGCACAGGCAGACCTGGACGGCATCGCCGCCTACTTGCGCGAGACCTACCCAGATGCAGGCAACGACCTCGGCATCCGCGTCTGGAGCTACCATCCCTTCCCCAGCCCTGCTGGCTTTCGGGCTGCGTCACAGTTCCTGGGCATCCTCGCCGGTGTCGCGATGCTGGTGCTGATTGTGGTGTGCGCCAATCTCTCTAACCTGATGCTCGCCCGCGCCAGCGCGCGGCAGCGCGAAATGGCCATCCGTACGGCGCTGGGAGCCCGCCGTGGACGCCTGCTGCGGCTGCTGCTGATTGAGGGCGCAACGCTCGCGATGCTGGGCCTGGTGGCCAGTCTCACCTTCTCTTCCTGGGCAGCGACGATGTTTGTGAACCTGATTCCAGGTGATAACAACGCCCCGCTCAACCTCTCAGTGGAGCCAGACCTCACGGTGGCCGCCGCGGCCGCTCTGCTTGCTCTCACCTGCACCATGCTCTTTGCGGCACTCCCGGCCTGGCTGGGAAGCAGCGTCAATCTGCTGCCTGCGTTGCGGTCCGGAGACAGCACGGCATCTCCGCGCCGTTCCCGCATCCGCGCAGCCACCCTCGTGGTACAGGTCGCACTCTGTTGCCTCCTGTTAGTGGGAGCGGGTCTGCTCCAGCGCTCAGTACAGGAACTTCGCGCAATCGATCCTGGATTGAACATCGAGCGCCTGCTGCTGGCGGAACTGAATGTTGGGCTTAGCGGCTACGACGAAGCCCGCGCTCTCAGCTTCTACCGTGTGTTGCTCGATCGCCTCCACGCGCTGTCCGGCGTTCAAAGTGCGGCTCTTGGCATGGTGGTCCCACTCGGCACAGGCGGCTTCCAGCTTGGACCCATATACGGCGGCACTATCAACGCCGATAAGCCTCTGTTTCCAGATTCCAACCCGGTGAGCGATGGCTACTTCCGCACCATGGCAATACCCGTGCTGGCGGGTCGTGACTTCCAGCCCACAGACACCATGAAATCGCGTCCGGTGGTGGTCGTCAACGAGACGCTGGCACGCACACTGTGGCCGGAAGGGGATGCCCTCGGCAAACTCCTCATGCGCGACCAACCCGGCGGACCCAAGGAATTCGAAGTGGTTGGCATAGCCAGAGACATTCGCTACCGTGGCCTTCAGGACGTCGCCCGTCCCTTCGTCTACTGGTCTCTGGCTCAGCAGCCGGAACTTTCGCAGACCATTCATCTCCGAACCACCGGTGAGCCCTTGGCCGCACTTGCGGAATTGCGTGCGTTGCTTCGCGAGATGGACCCCACTCTCGCCCTCGGACATATCGATACCATGGAGCAGCAAGTGGAGCACTCCTTCTGGATTGCCAGGCTTGCGGGTATGGCAGTGAGCTTCTGCGGCCTGCTTGGCGTGCTGATTGCCTGCTTGGGTCTCTACGGGGTGGTATCTTACGAGGTCACACGCCAGACCAGGGAAATTGGTGTGCGCATGGCCCTGGGCGCCAGCGCCACCAGCGTGGTACGGGCCATCGTGCGAAATGCAGTGCAGGTGGCATCCCTAGGCATCGCCATTGGCCTCGGTTTGGCAGCCCTTCTCGGCAACTTCCTCGCCAGCATGCTGTTCGGGGTGACACCCTGGGACCCAATCAGCTTTCTGGCCGCTGGAATCTTCCTGCTGGTGGCCACCCTGGTTGCCTGCGCCATCCCGGCGTGGCGAGCCACTCGCATCCAACCCATTTCAGCGCTTCGGATGGAATGAGTGCGGTGGCAGAGCAGGTAATAGCAAGCCTGCCTACTCCACTTCATACACCGCAGGGTGAATCACGGTGGGGTCCTGCGACTGGGCGGGGGTGAGCAGGTGGACCTCCGCCGCCCGCCAGCCCCGGTGCCGCAGCAGGCCGCCATGAATGGTCTCGAAATCGTGGGGGCGGCCTTCGAGTTGCAGGCTGCCGTCCGCCAGCCGCTGCAAGGGGTGGACGGGCAGGTCTTGCGGCTCGCCCTCGGGCTTACTCACAATCGGCTCCAGGCGCACAGTTCGTATCAACGCGTCGCGCGCCGCCGGCTGCATCTCGCGCACACCCTGCGCTAGCTGCAGGTCGGAATACGCAGCCAGATCCTCGGTAAGAAAATCCACCAAGCCGCTCTCGCGCTGCAACAGGCGAAGCATCTGCACAGCGCCGCGCACCCGCTCCTCCGAGGCCGGGACAGGATCATGCTCCTCCACGGTTTCAGGCTCAGAAGCCACACGGATCAAGCCTAACTGGTGCCGTAGCGAAAGTCCGATATTCCCCGAGCGAAGAATCGACCAAAAACAGCGAGATGCGAGAACAAGGCGACCCAAAAACATACCCAGCAACCAGAATAGCGGGCTTCGGCGCGATCTGTGGTTCCGGTACCGCCGGGCGATCTATCCACTCAATACCAGCCGCTGCGCTCAGGCTGTCTTTTCGAGCGAACGCAGGAACTCCAGCATCTCCGTGACGGCGTTTACCACCGCCTCCGGCTGGTCGAGGTGGATCCAATGGCCGCTATCGGGCACCACGCGGTGTGTTCCAACCAGCGACTGCTGCGAGTCCGCAATGTGCTCGTCAATCGCCTCCGCGTGTGAGGACTCTGCCGATAACACCGTCAGCGGCACCTGTGGCGGAAAGGTCTCTCGCGCGTATTCCTCCACGCTGTCGGGCAGATTCTCAAAGTGCGAGGCCATCGAGAGAAAGGTCTTCGGCAGACACCAGTGGGCGCGAACCGACGGCCACAACTCGGCAGGCAGCTTCCGCACTTCGCCAATCAGTCGTTCAATGGCGGAAGTGGCCCTTCCGCTGCTCGCCTTGGCAATGGCTTTGGGGAAACGCCTGGCGCCGCCCATCATCAGCGCCAGTGCGAAGCGAACGACTCCAAGCTTGGCCAGCAGCGCTCCGCGCAACGCCAGTCTTACTCCGTGATTCAACCGCCAGGCCTGCGCCGGCTGCAGGGGCATCCAGTCCACGCGCGGCACGGGATCTACCAGCACCACCCCTGCTACCCGCCCCCTGTAGCGGCAGGCGAACAGCAACGCCAGCAACCCCCCATAAGAGTGGCCCACCAGCACCACCCGGCCACGCGCGCCACAGCCTTCCAGGAGTCCATGCAGTTCCTCCACCAAACGGGAAGCAATGCGGGCCCGCCCCGCGGGCGCGCTCCAGGCAAGCCCGCCCCGGTCGTAGGCAATCACCCTTGCGTGCTGGGCCAGGAGCGGCATCACCCGCGCCCAGCTAACGCTGGAAGCGCTGACGCCTGCCTCCAGTACCACCACCGGTTCGCCGCTCCCCGCCTCCTGGTAGTGCAGGCGCTGTCCGTCCACGCTCACAAACTTTCCGGGTGGCGGAAAGCGCCGCGCATCCTGTCGCTCGCCCCAGGTCTGATACGCCAGGCCCGCACAAAGCAGCAGCGCCAGCGCAGCAAAAATGCTCCCTGTGAACATCAAAGCCGTAACGAGCCATTCCACAGAGGCTATTCTCGCAGCAATCTCCCCACCAACGCGACTGCCCATCACGAAAACAAGCCATGATGGCAGACACGGCGGCGCCACGCACCCGCCGCAGCCAGCCCGCTACAATGGGCCTTATGCCGTCTCGCCTTCTTGCATCCTTCCTGTTTGCGGCTACGTTCGTTTGTACAACGTATGCCCAGCAAAAACCGGTGACGCTGGAGGCGCTCACTAAGAATGACGGACCCACGTTTGCTACCGACGTCCAGTGGCGTCCCGATAGCGCTGGCTTTTCTTTCCGGCGCGGTGAGCGGTTGCACTATTTCGACATTGCCACCGCCAGCGTCAAGGACCTCCCCGATTGCCGCGGCCTCTGTATGGACGCCGTGAAGGTGCCCGACCCGCCCGCCTTCGAGTGGGAAAACCGGGGCGTCCGCGAACGCAAGAGCCAGTGGTGCTCTGACAACCGGCACATGTTATTGAACTCCGGCGGCGACCTCTTCTGGATGGATACCCAAGGCGATTCCATTCAGCAACTCACCCGCACGCTCTACGCCGAAGCGGACCCTCAGCTTTCCAAGGACTGCAGGTTCATTAGCTTTCGCAAAGATTTTGACCTGTTCGTGCTAAATCGCGAGAGCGGCAAGATCAAGGCGCTCACGCATGGCGGAACCGCGGAGCGGTTCTATGCGCGCCTTGACTGGGTTTATCCCGAGGAGCTCCAGCTTCCCACTGCCCATTGGTGGAGCCCCGATTCGCGCCACATTGCGTTGCTTGAGTTCGACGTCTCCGCCACGCCGCAGTATCCCCATGCGGACTACCTCGCTTCCCCGCCCCGCCCTGAGCCCGAACGCTATCCCAAACCCGGTGAACCCAATGCCTCCGTACGGCTCGGCATCGTGGACATCGCCACTGCCAAGCTTCGTTTTGTTGACTTGGGTAACCCCGCCAGCCATCTGCTGGCACGCGTGGAATGGCTGCCCGACTCCAAGACAGTCGCCGTGCAGCGCTTGAACCGCATTCAGAACAAACTCGAACTGATCTTCGTGAACGCGGAGACCCTGCAGCACGAGGCTATCCTCACTGAAGCAGACGAGCACTGGGTGAACCTGTCGAACGACTTCCGCTATTTGCCCAAACGCGACGCCTTTTTGTGGACAAGCGAAAGCACCGGCTATCGCCACCTGTATCTCTACTTCACCAAGGAGCGTTACGCGCGGCAGGTTACCCAGGGTGGCTGGGAAGTAAGCAGTGTGCTAGGGGTGAACGCTGAGGAATCAGAAGTTTATTATCTGGGAACGGAAAAGAGCCCGCTCGAGCGGCACGTCTACGCGGTCTCCCTGGAGGGTAGCGCGGAGGAACTTTCCGCGCCGCGGCGGATCACCACGACCGACGGAAGCTGGTCAGCCGACTTCTCTCCGAACGGGGCACATTGGGTGAGTCGCCATTCCAGCCTCAGCATGCCCGCCAATCAGCAAGTGTATTCGGCGCAGGGCCAACTGGAGGGGACGCTTACGGAACGGGACGAAGCCGAATTGCGCGAGTATCGCATTCTGCCCACGGAGATGCACACGCTTAAGACTAGCGACGGCACTGTGCTCTATGGAAAGCTCATCAAGCCAGCGAGCTTCCAGGCGGGCCGCAAGTACCCTGTAATCGTGCAGGTATATGGCGGGCCGCACGCGCAGTCCGTGCGCAATAGCTGGGCAGGCGCCAGCATGGACCAGGTCTACGCCCACGCCGGCCTTGCGGTCTGGCAACTCGATAACCGAGGCACCTCTGGACGTGGCCATGTGTTTGAAACACCCGTCAATCGCAAGCTCGGTGTCGTGGAATTGCAGGACCAGCTACTCGGCGTCGATTACCTTAAAGGGCTGGGCTTCGTGGATGAAACGCGCATCGGTGTAAGCGGCTGGAGCTACGGCGGCTTCATGACCCTCAACTGCCTGTTGAATGCCCCCAGCGTCTTCCGCGCCGGCATCAGCGGAGCGCCGGTGGTGGACTGGCGCTTTTACGACACCATCTACACGGAACGCTACATGGACATTCCCTCTGCCAACGAGGAAGGCTATCGCGTCACGTCGCTGCTTCCCAAGGCTGGCAACCTTAAGGGCGCACTGTTGCTGGTACACAACCTCTGGGACGACAACGTTCATTTCCAGAATGCGCTTCACATGGCTGACGAACTGCAGAAGCTCGAAAAGCCCTTCGAACTCATGATCTACCCGCAGAAAGCACACGGTGTGCGCGGCAAGCACGCCGCCCACATGCGCGCAATGATGCTGCGCTTCTTCGAACGAGAGCTTAAGCCGGCCGACCCGAAAGGAAAGAACTAGCATGGTCAAAACCGAGAACCCGCGCCTGCTTGTTCGACACGAATCCGATGCGCCCACCGAGCGCAGCACCTGTGGCTGGCGCTACCGGTTGCTTTCAAAGGAAGACGAGGACCAAGCGGTTGCCTGGGCGCACTCAGTGGATATTGACGGCGCTAAGCTTCACTACCACAAGGTGGCCACAGAGCTTTACTACGTCCTCGACGGCGAGGGCAGTGTGATGCTCGACGGCGTGGAGCAGCCCGTGCGCAAAGGATCCCTCGTCCAGATTCCGCCCGGCGTCGTCCATGGCGCGCGTGGTCGCATGCGCGTGCTGGTGGTAGGAGTGCCCCACATGCGCGACGACGACTTGTTCTTCCCGGAAGTGTCAACGGATGCGGAGTCAGAAGTCTGATCGCGCACTTCGCCGTCGCCTCACTGTGTCCTATCCTTCTTGGTATGTAGGTAGGCGCTTAGTCCACTGTGAACATCAGGAAATTCTGATTCGGGAGGTAGTCGTGCTGGCCCACAGCGCGAAACCCCGCCCCCGCCAGTTCACGGCGAATCTCATCCGGCGTAAATCGATACTCGTCGGCGGGGCCCATCGGCGCACCTTTCTTCCAGTCGACGATGGCCAGTTTCCCGCCCTTCCGCAGATTTTTCCGCAGGTCGCGGAAGTAGGATAGCCGGTCGGCAATGTGGTGGTAAGTATTTACCACCAGCACCACGTCCACGGGCTCTGGCAGCTTCGCGCTTTCCATTCCACCCAACACGGTAGTGACGTTGGTTAACCCCTCTTCGCCCGCACGCTTGGCGAGGTAGGCAAGCATGGATTCCTCAATGTCCACGGAGTAGACGGTGGGCTTGGCAGCGCTGCGTGCCAGACGGACGCTGAAATAGCCGGTGCCCGCGCCGATATCGGCGACACTCTGGCCGGGCTTCAGGCCAAGGTCTGCGATCACACGGTCGGGCATCTGCCAGGCCGCGCGCTCCGGTTTGTCAAAGGATTTCGCGAGCGCTTCCGGATCTGTGAAGCGCTTGTCCATGTGTCCGCGTGCGTACCCGCCAGCGTGGCCGTGTGACGTACCATGGCTCTTGCCGCTGTCCGCGGCAGAGTGGCTGCCTTGCGGCGCGGCATGGGTATGGCCAGCCTGCCCAAAGGCTGCGAAACTGGCCCCGGTAATGATAGCGGCAAGGGCAAGGGAGGAGTAAACGTGCATGCCAGCTGACTTTGTGACGAAGGGTACGGTGCGAGCCAGGCAATACTCAGCCCGGCTATGATTTCAGCCTATCATTTCGCAGTGGCAGAAACCACCGGCTAGACGGTCAATCCATTCGATACTGGTGAGCGTGCAAAGGTGTCAATTACGACTTCAGCCTTCGGCCCATCTGGTCTTGCCACCACGCTTTCTAGTGCACGAGGCTATGCTTGGATTAGCATTGCTGTTGCGATGGCCGGAGTGGCTGCGGGAACTCCGGCGGTGCGTACCGTGTCTGGTGAGTTCGTATGCTTCCGATAAGGAGGGCAGGTGGCGTTGACGTCTGGCTGCTACCCGACCAATCGTATCGTTCGACGCTGCAGTTGGCCGTCATGCGCGTTGGGGCGCTTGTCCTGGGTCGCCGCTCTGGTGACCTTGTCCGCTAGCTTTGCCCAAGCCCAGGACGCCTCTGCCACCGGCGAAATCCATGGGCGCGTGGTGGCGGCGCACTCGGGAGAGCCCGTACCGATGGGATGGGTGGTTGCGAGCCCGATGGAGAACGTGGGGAAGGACTGGCGCCAGATGGGTGCGCGGCTCCAGAGCGATGGCAGCTTCCGGATGTACCGCGTTCCGCCGGGCCAGTATCTGCTGGACGTCCGCGCCACGGGGTATGTGGGCACCGCGGAGAGCGGCCAGACTCTGGAGGAGCGAACGGCGGTTGTGCCTTCCAGCCCGGAAACCGGTGGGCGCGGCGAGGCCGTAGTCGTACGCGTTCAACGCACCGGCACGATGGAAGGCGTCGTTTTGGATGAAGACGGGCTGCCGGTTGCACGCTGCAGGGTGGTGGCGGTGGCTGCCTCCAAGGACGGGAGGCGGATGCTGCGGCACCAGCCTGGCTTGGACGCGACCACCGACGATCGAGGCCGCTACCGGATTTCTGGAATGGTCGCGGGCAACTACCTCGTCTTCGGGCGCAGGGAAGGGGTTGAGTTTTACTACTCCCTGCGCGACCATGGCAGCCCCGACGGGGCGAGCCAGCCTGGAACCCGCTTGCGGCGCGCGTTTCACCCCAGTGGCAGCTCGCCTGGCGAAGCCGTGATGGTCTCCCTTCAGCCGGGGGAAGAACGCTATGGAGTGGACATCGCGTTTCCTCACGTTCTCGGCTTCTCGATTTCCGGCGTTGTGCGCAACCCGGATGGAAGCCCTCGCTCGAACCTGCACTTGAGCGTGATGAGTGCCAACGGAGGACACCCGATCCTCTGGGAGGCTTACCACGCGCGTTCGGACGAGCGCGGCGCATTCCAGACTGAGCCCCTCGCGCCGGGGCAGTACCTGATTCATGCCTCCGTGGGAACCGAACGCTGGCCAAATCAGCCCGCCGCGGGCGGCGGCGCGTTGTTCATGGAAGCACTCGTAACGGTAGGCTCTGGCCCCAGGGAAGACGTGGTGCTGGATCTGCACCCCGCTTTGCGAGTGAAGGGCGTCATCACACATCCCCCGATATCAGACGCGGCTGGTCCACGCAGCGGTGTCCAGTCCGGCAGTGGCGCGGCTATCCAAGTGAGCTTGTCACCGGCTGAAGCAAGCACGGGCGAGCGGACTCAGTCTGGTTTCAGTGGCATGGGTCATCCAAACACCGACGGGCGCTTCGAGATCTATCCACTGCCACCCGGGCGCTATCAGCTAGACGTTGCTCATCCGCAGCAGTGGTATGTGGCGGAGGCAACTCTGGCCGGGCAGGATCTGCTTACTGGAACCGCCAACCTAAGGGCCGGCGAAGGCGATCTGCTGCTGCGGGTTGCGCTTCGCGATGGAGCCGGAAGCATTAACGGCAGACTTCCGGTGGAGAAGCCCAGCGGAAAGCCTGCCTGTTTCTTGAGGCTGTTCCCCGTTGCTGACCGGACTGGGGATAGCCCGCACATGAGGCAGAAGTACTGCGCGCCCGATGGCACCTTTGAGTTCGCCGCAGTGGCGCCGAACCGCTACAAGATGCTGGTGTTCACATTTGAGGAATCACAGGAAGGGGACGTCGACACTTTGGGCGATCAGCGGTGGGATTTCGCGCCGACTGTGACAGTAACGCCCCGGGAAGAAAAGAGCGTTTCTCTCAAGTGGCCGTAGCTAAGCGATTGGAGCCTCGACACGAGTCCCCCCACTTCCAAGCCGTTGCGAGTGCAGCCACAAGGTTGCTGAAAGATCCTGTTGGGGGAGGCCGTCCAGAACCATTGCCCGGGCACATGCGCCTACGGGGATACCTCGCCTCGGGGGAGGATGCCAAAGAGGCTGTGATACCGGGCTGGCAGCGATGACGGCTGCAGTTCCGCGTTCAGAAAGATGTGCCGGGTAAAGCCGCTGCTCAGCAGTCTGCCGGTATCCGCATGCTGGATTTCATAGTTGAAGCGCACCATCCGCCGGTTGGCCTCAGCAATGGTTGTGACGACGGCGATGGGGTCGTCATAGCGCGCGGGAAACAGGTAGCGGCAACTGGCTTCCGTTACCGCCAGAAAGACGCCGTCCTTCTCCATATCCTTGTAGTTGAAACCGTGCGCTTTGCATAATTCCGTGCGTCCCATCTCCATCCAGACCAAGTAATTGGCGTGGTAGATCACGCCCATTTGGTCGGTTTCCGCGTATCTGGGCCTCAAGTGGACCGTATGTTGCTGCATCGCTGCGATAATAGCAAAACCGGGCAGGAACTCCCTCCGGAAGCATCCCCAGCCCCGTTCGATTTCGTCCAAATTCTGTGCGGTTCTTGTACCGCCCCCCAGAGGCAGCTACGTCCATCATGGTGAAAGAGGAACTCGGCCGTACACTTGTAGTCCTTGGTGTTGTGCTCATTGCGGCCGGGCTCCTCTTTCTCTTTGGAGACCGTCTGCCAATGAAGCTTGGGCGCCTTCCCGGCGACATCGTCTGGAAGGGTGAGCGAGGTTCTTTTTACTTCCCCATCACCACATGCTTGCTGGTAAGCGCGGTGGTGAGCCTGGTGCTCTGGGTCCTTTCCCGCCGCTAAGCGCCAAAGGCCCGTTCCGCCATGCTGCGCACGTCCATCAGGGTGCGCATCGCATCCGCGCGGGGAATGTACTCCATTCCAACGAAACCCGTGTATCCCGTGGCGGCGATCGCGCGGAAGACGTTCTCGAAATGGATCTCGCCCGTGCCCGGCTCATTGCGTCCGGGCACATCCGCCACATGGATATGGCCAAACTGGCCGATGTGCTCGCGAATCGTCTCCGTGAGGTTCCCCTCCATGATCTGCGCGTGGTAAAGGTCGTAGAGGATCTTCACGAAGGGCGAATCCACCTTGCGGATGATCTCCACCGCCTCCTGCGTGGTGTCGAGAAAATAGTCCGCGTGATTGTCGCCCGTGGGATTCAGCGGTTCGATCTTCGCCAACGTATTGATTGGTTCAACGATCAGCGTGACCTTCGCCTTGTCTGCTAAGTCAGACGCACGCTTCAGCCCTTCGACGATGCTCGCATGCTGTAGTTCCCTGGACATTCCGGGCACCTTGAAGCCGCTTAGCACCACCAGTTTGCCGCTCTCAAAGCGCCGTGCCGCATCCAGTGAGGCACGAATCTCCGCCAGGAAGCCCTCCCGTTCAGCCGGGTGGCAGAGTCCCATGCCTTTTGGATTCACGCTCCGGTTGCCCACCAGGCAGACGCACTCTAGCCGCAACCGGTTCTTCAGCGCCACAATCGCCGCGGCATCCTGCGCGCGCCAGTCACCAAACTCGAAGCCCTGGTAACCCGCCGCAGCAACGCGCTCCATCTGCTCCGCAAGCCGCAACCCCGGAAACAAAGGTTCCACACGCACCGACAGATTGGGCTTCCGCGCCACTGGCGCAGCCAGGGCAGCGAGCCCCGGCAGCGCCAGCAGAGCGCGACGTGAGGGTAAAAACGGCAACTGTGGCAACCGTAGCGCTCCCTATCCTCGCATCATTTCATCCCAGGTCACTTCGCGGCGCACATCCATCGCCATGCGCCCCAGGATGGCGGTAAGCGTGGTCTCGGCACCTTCAATGGCGTTGTTCTGAGGACGCTTCTCGGCAATGCGCTTTACGAAGTCCTCCACCGCTTCCTCAGTCATCTCACGTTGCGGCTTCTCGAAGGTTACGTTTTGCCGGGAGTAGAACACCCGCAGATGGTTTTCACTGGTTTCCACCATCGCCTTCGAGCCGAAGAACTGCTCCAGCACTTCGCGGTAACCGGGCGTGGCGAGGGTAGCCCCAGTGAGCTGGGCCTGCGTGCCATTCGGGTAGCGATACGACACGAAGTTGTGGTCGCGAACATCGCCTTCGTCCCGCACGCGGGTGCCACCGTCGCCCACAGCACTCACGGGGTGGCCACTGAGGAACCAGTTCAACACGTCCACCGAATGGACGTTGTTCTCCACGATGAGATCTCCGGAGAGGTCTTTCCAGATGTGCCACTTGTCCATACGCTCCGCTTCACTGAGTGGCGCGCGGGTCCGGGCTACTTGCATGGCTGCGCCTTCGCTTTTGATAAAGCGGGCAGTGGCCAGGCGGATCTCGCCAGCACCACCCGATTCCACCAGTTGCCGGGCCTTGCGATAGAGATGGGCGTGGCGGCGCTGGAATCCGAAGGTGATGTGGAAACGGCGGTCAGCCGAATCGGCAGCGCGAATGATGCGCTTACAGCCTTCGATGTCAGCGGAGGCGGGCTTCTCGATGTAGATGTGTTTGCCGGCCTTGATAGCGGCCTCAAAGTGTTCCGCGTGGAGGGTAACCGGGGTGGCGATGATGACCGCGTCGACATTGCTCTCAAGCAGGCGACGGTAGTCCTTGTGGAAGTTGGCGGCATCCACACCGAGGCGTGCCCCGGTTTTGGCCATGCGGTCGTCAACGATATCGCAAACCGCGGTGAACCTGGCGCCAGGAACCTTAGCCATCGAGGCGGCAACGCCAGAGCCACGGTTACCAGAGCCGATAAGACCGATGGTAACGGCGTCGTTCGCGGCGCTGCCACGGAGAGCCGCGGCAGGCAGGACGAGGGCCGCGCGCATGGCGACACGACGCGAAACAGTTGCTGGTTTCGTCATGGTTAAATCTCCCCCGCCGCGCGTAGCAGCGTTTCATGAAGCGTTAGTTCGTGGTCGTAGGACAGGCGTAACGGCTGCCCGCTCTTCAGTGCTCTGGCCAGTTCCTTGAAGTCTCCAACAAAACGGGGCTGCGGTGGAAGTGTGATGTCCTGCCAGCCAGCCTTGAAGTTTCCTTGAGGCTTGCGCATATACACGCGCATCCGCGGAGGGTTCGCCTCTGGCCACAAAATGAACGTGCCATCGGAGCCGATGATCTCGAACGAGCGATGGTCGCCCGCGCCCGCCTGATTCGTCGTCTGCGAAAGCACGGCCAGCGTACGGTCGAACTCAAACACAGCCATGCCGTTGTCGTTCAGGTTGTCGTTCACGCTGGAGTGGTGGCGCAGCCAGGTCTTCACTTCCTTGGGGCGTCCCAGCAGGTCCACCATACGGTCAACCACGTGGCCACCTAATTCAAACAATCCACCGCCCTTGTACTTGGCCTCGACGGCCCGCTGCGGTGCATCACGGTCGGCATTCATGGTGCCGCGCACCTGCAGGATGTCACCCAGCCAGCCTTTGCGTGCCGCGTCGAGCGCTGCGTTCACGCCTTCGTGGTGACGCCAAACATACCCGGTTTGCACCAACAGCTTCTTGGCCCTGGCTTTATTTATCAGGTCCTGAAAGCTCTTCCAGTCGTTGCCTGGAGGCTTTTCGAGGTGCAGGTGCTTGCCCGCATCAATCACCTTGTGCCCCATGGAAAGGGCGTCCCACACGCTGCACTGGGCCACAATCAACTGGATGCTTGGGTCACCCAGCATCTGCTGTTCGCTCATCCAGCGCAGCCCGGCAAACGCCGTTGCTTTCTCCGCCTTAGCGCGTTGAGCCGCGTCACTCTCGGCTACGCCCACCACTTCGTAGTCTGGCGAATCCTGCATCGCCTTCAGCTTTCCCGTGGTATGGCTATGCTCCGTGCCCCATAGACCGGTACGGATGCGGCCTTGAATCTGGGAGGCCCATGCGGGCGCTCCTGCCAGTGCCGGTGCGGCGACCGCCGCCATCATGAACTTTCTGCGATGCATGCTCGCTCCTCCCGTGTAACCCACTCATCTGTTATGTCGCGGCCATTGTTCATCAGGCCTGCAGACGGAACAGCCGGATCTCGTTTGTCCGGTTCGGGCGCGCCACTTCGGCGTAAGCCCAGATTTCATTTCCCACGTGCAGCCACTGCGAGTAGCGCCACGTGTGGAACAACTCCCCCGGCGTGCTGCTGATAAGCAGCGGCGCTTCGGGCGTCAGGTCAGTAATGTGGTGCAAGTCGAACGTGAAGCCCAGGCCCGTGGCGATATTGTAATTCGGATCGTGCCAACTGACATGCGACCCTTCGTACACAAACAGGTATCCGAAGGGAAGTGGTAGCACGCTCGCGGGCCGTGCGGCAAAGTTATGCCAGCCTTCCAGTTCCATTACCGCCTGGTAAGGGTGCCCCTCCGGGGTCCAGCTTTCGCCATCCTCACTGGTGAAGTGGTAGGTTCGCTCCACGCCGCGCAGCACGCCAATCACATAGCAGTGATAGCGTTGCCCATCATGAACAATCACCGGGTCTTTGTAGCCTGAGGGCGGAAAGTCACGGACATGGGCGGGCTTGATCGGGGCAATCACCGGCTTGGCTGAACTGCCACGTACCTGAGCCAAGTCTTCCACGTCATCAAAGCGAAGGATTGTCCAGCGCCGCTCATTCTTAACATCCGGTCCGCAGCCGTAGAGCTTCAGCTTTCCAGTCTGCGGGTCACAAAGCAAAGCCGGGCGCTCAAATCCCGCCACACCCGCCTCAGAGGGCAGGACTTGGCCCACTTTGCGAAATCGCAGACCGTCTTCGCTCCGCAAGAGCCGCAATTCATAACCGCGCGGACCCACCGGATCGTCGTTGCGCATCCGGGCCGCCATCCAGAAGACGCCGTTGTGGTCTCGCGCCACGGCGGGTCCGCCTGCCCACCACTCCGCTTTGTCGTGGTCCGGTTCCAAAGCCACCGCGTACTGCCTGAATCTGTCGGCTACATTTCCGTAGCGCGTCGACGGACGCGGGTCTTGCGCCCGCGGTGAACGTTGCTCTGCAAACTGAGCGGAAACGGGCCGGGCCGCAGCCAACCCGAAGCTAGACAGTGCCGCCAACAATCCGCGCCGGCCAAGAGAAGTCCCAGTCTCTATGTTCATCTCGAAATCGTAATGCTTATGACACGGAAAGGAGGCCGCCGGGTTTGTTCACGCAATCCGGCAGCCACCACGAGTTGATAGGAATAACACCCTGGCCGCAGAGGGGTTAACATGCGGCCAGGGTGGGATGACCTGGCTACCAGGTCATCCGAAGCGCCATCTGCAGAACACGGGTGTCAAATGCACTCGTAATCCGCATGAAGTTGACGTTGTTCTGGGCACTCACGGGGAGGCCCAAATTGGGACGGTTAAAGGCATTGAATGCCTCAAACCGGTAGGTAAGCGCCACACTCTCGCTCACCTGGAATCGCTTGAAGAGGCCGAAATCCCAGGTCTGGTTGTTCGGGCCACGAAACGCGTTTCGTCCCAGATTCCCAAAGGTCCCCAGTGCGTTCGGAGCGAACGCGGATCGTTGCAGGTACTCCGCGATCTCGGCTCCGCGGCTACGATCACCGCCGAAGTTAGGATCGCCGATGATGTCTGCACGCTGACCGCCCGTACCCGTGCGTGCATTGTCCACGCCGCTGGTTACGTTGAACGGGGGCGCACTTTGCAGTGAAGCGATCGCGTTCAAGCTCCAGCCGTTGATGAGGAAACTGAGGGGATTATCCACCTTGAACGGCAGTTCCCAAAGTCCCGATAGATTGAAGACGTGACGCTTGTCGAAGTCCGAAGGGCCTTTGTCGAAGCTTTGGTCAAACGGATTCGTGCGCGCCTGGCCCGTAAGTTTGGTGGCTGACGCATCGTCAATTGCCTTCGCCCATTGGTAGTTCACCAGGAGGCTGAAGCCTTTGGAGAAGCGGCGGTCGGCCGTCAGTTGCAGCGCGTGATACGTCGAGTTGCTGGTGGGGTCGATCAGGCTCAGTTGCCCAAGGGCCGGACCCAGCGGACGCCGCTGACTGGTGGTTGCAGAGGTGGCACCCGGCGCATAGATGGCCGGGTTGGCTTCGCGTACGATACCCAGACGTGTACCCTTGGACGCGGCATAGGAAGCGCGACCCACGAACCCGCCGCCAACTTGCCGCTCGAGCGTCATGTTCCAGTTCTGGACGTAGGGTCCCTGGAATGTCGGCGCGTACGGCTGGTGCGTGCTGAAGTTGGGGAAGGTAGCGTCGGAACCCGGGTTCAACGGAGCCGGGAACGGATTCACGATACCGGCATAAGGGTTGGCGAAGTTGTTGTTGATATTGCCAAATGTGGTGAGCACCGTGCCGAATGGAGCCTGATTGGCCTGGTTATTCAGCGCGATGGTGTTCAGTTGGTCGTAGAAGATGCCATAGCCGCCCCGCAAAGCAGTCTTGCCATCACCGAAGACATCCCACGCAAAGCCAACACGCGGAGCGATGTAGCCCCAACGGTTGCCGATGGCTCCCCGTGGAAGGTCGGGCTCACCCGCATAGCGGATGCCCAAGGGTGCGTTCACGTAGCGGGTGGACTGCTCGCCCGGACGCCACACAGCCAGCCGGTCTTCCAGATCCCAGTAGGGAAGGAAGGGCTCCCAACGAACGCCGAGGTTGATTGTCAGCCGGCGTGCCGCCTTCCACTCGTCCTGGGCAAACAGTACGTAGCGGTTGAAGCGTGTATCACGATACTCGCCAATACCCTGCACCAACGAGTTGTACTGGCCCACCATGAAGTCCGCCAGCGAGTCGCTGGTGAATGGGGCGACCCCGTTGAAATTCCACTGACCATTGGCGCGGAAGTTGTTTCGCACGTCACCGATACCCCGGCCAATCTCGCCGCCGAACGACATCGTATGACGCCCGGTGGTGACGCGTACCGTATCGGAAATGGTGTACTCATCCCGCAGGAAAGTGTTCGTATCGCCAGTGTTCAGGGTGCCGAAGTATCCCACCACAGTGACGTGCCATTGCGGTTTGTCGTCATTAAAAAGGTTAGAACCCAACGATGCGATGCTGGCGTTCGGAAGCACCGGCACGTTGTTGCCGTCCATGCGGGTGAACGCAAACATGAAGGTGTTGATCACGCTGCCACCAAAGGTCTGCGTGTCCGTCACGTTGATACTGCGGTTCAGCCATGTCCGGCCCACCGTGGTTTCCAGATAGTTCGTAGGGGTCAGGATTCCAGGCGTTTCAGCAAAGCTATCCCAGTAGCGAACTGTTAGCCGGTTGTTCTGCGTCACCTGATGATCGAAGCGCAGCAGCACCTGCCGGTCATCGAAATTCTGGGCAGCAGACGTCGTGATGGTGTTGCCCGATGTCGGCAGAGGAACGAAGTTCAGAATCTGCTGCGAGATTGGGTTGAGTTGCGCAGTGGGGATTCGGTTGTTCGCATAGGTTCCCCCCGCTGAACGGGTCGCGCAGTGCCCGGGTTATGTTGGAGAAGTCCTGCTGCGCTGGGCGGCGGTGGGAACCACGCGCCACGGTGGGCGGAGTACGCCGCCTGCCGTTCCTGACAGAGGCAAAGAAGAAGGTCTTGTTGCGGCCGTCGTAGAACTTGGGAATGAAGATTGGCCCGCCAATCGTTGCGCCAAACTGATTCCGCTTCAGTCCGTCATCGGCCCGCCGCTCGTCAGGACGCACAGCGCCAAAGTAAGGCGTTGCATTCATCGCCTTGTTGCGCACAAACCAGAATGCGCTGCCGTGTATTTCATTGGTGCCGGATTTCGTTACTGCGTTCACGATACCGCCCGACTGGCGTCCGAATTCCGCGCGCTGAACGAGCTGGTCTGCACACTGAATTCCTGCAGAGCATCGGGGTTCGGCATGGATTCGGCATGTTCGTGTAGTGGTCGTTGTTCTGCGAACCATCCAGCATGTAGTTCGTGGTGTTCGAACTACCGCCATTCACCGACACCGCTTGAGTGCCTGGGTAAGTGGTGCCGGACGTCGTGTCCGCCCGGTAATCCGTTACGGTACCCACAACAAGCCGCATCAACTGCGTTGCATTGCGGCCATTTAGAGGAAGCTCCTCAATGCGTCTCTGGTCCACCACCGCCTTCAGCGTTGGCGATACTGTATCCACCACCACCGAGTCGGCGACGACAGTTACCGTTTCCGTGGATGCGCCCACTTGCAGGCTGGCATCCACACGGACGTTCTCATTCACCTGCAGGCGAATCGCGCGCACGGTGAAGCCCTGGAAGCCAGCGGCTTCCACAAACAGGTCGTAGTTGCCGACGGGCAACGCGTTGAGCGTGTAGTTCCCCTCGGTGCTGCTTGTCGCCTGGAAGCGCAAGCCGGTTCCCGTGTTCACGCCAACGATCGACGCCCCAGGGACAGATGCCCCTGAAGGATCGAGCACCCGGCCAGTGATCACGCCGTATACGTTCTGCGCAAAGCCGGCACTGCAAAGTAGCAGTATGCCCACTAGCGCTTTCCATGGAATTGCATGTCGTGACATCATCGTGCCTCCAAAATCTCCCGGCCCTCTGATGGGCCAACTCATCACCAAAGCATCCGAGAACTGTTCGCCTCAAGCAGCCCTGCATCGCACAGACATTGCGAGCTTGCCAGCGGCCTCAAGGCTACCAGTCTCATTCCCCTTACCTAGCTCCCCTTACCGGCGTTCACCGCCTAGGAGTGCTCACCCGCGGGATCCCAGATCGTTGCCACAATCTCCCGCTCTGCATAGAGCGCTGGTGACCAGTAATAGATGGTCACCAGCTTGCCATCCCTGCGCACCGCGTCGCGTGTATAGCCGAGGTCCCAGGCCCCTCCATCGTCACGCAACACAATGTGCGGGCTCCATGTCTTGCCATTGTCGTCGCTCACCGTAGCGCGGATGCCGTAAGGCTCCCCGCGGTATCCCCAAGTGATGCATAAGCGACCGCCCGGCATACGTATGAGTGACGGCGGGTTGCCGCTCTTGCCTCCGCTAAATGGGACTGGCCTTGCGAACTCCCGCCAAGTGACACCAAGGTCGTCGCTGGCGTACAGCTCAATCCAGTCCGTCACGGAATCCTGCTTCACGCGAACCGCTGCCAGGATACGGCCACCCGGAAGCTGTACGGTGGACGGCATAATCGAAAACCCCTCGGGTTCCTTGCCAATCCAACTGCGAAGGTTCCAGGTGATGCCGCCATCGCTGGTATGCACACAAAGGGAATGTCCCTCCTGGCCATTCGTCTTGGCAGCCGTCACAAACACCAGAGCTTCATGCTTTCCCAGAACTAGATAGTCAGTGCGGGCAGAGAGACCTTTCCGTCCGAAGGTGGGGAAGCGGTAGGGGCCACGCCAAGTGCGGGCCTTGTCGACCGAATACCAGAACAAAGACGGCCGGTCGTGCGCATCCTGGGAACGCAACGTCAGCGCGAATCCAGGGGCGTTGAAATCCATGGGTTCCCCCAGATTGGAGGGGGGTGGGCCACCCTGGTCTGGCGGCAGCAGCGACGCTGGTTCGGAAACCTGCCAGGTCTCGCCGCCATCGGTGCTGCGCGCAATTGCAGGGACAATCGGACGACTGCGGTCACGCTGGTGGCGCTCAGGATCGGTCTTGACGAAGTAGGCGGCTCCGAATCCGCAAGCGATTTCCTCGCCCCAGGACCAGATACCAAAATTGGCCGGCCATCCACCAAAGCGGCCCTTCTTGGAATAGACCATCACGTTCCGGCGTTCGGGACGAGCCTTGCCTGTGTCCGCGGCGCGCGAAACTGAAGTTGCGCCTGCCACCGCGAGCGGCGTCAGCAGCAACGATCTGCGGTCGATTCGATTCAATATCTACTCCCCAGCCCTATACTCTGTCCGCTGCGCGTTAGCGCCTCATGGCCTGGCTCGTCGCGGAGTCCCCGCGGAGCAGCCACACTTCACACACCTGCACGCCACGTCCATTGCCGCCTAACCCAGTCGGCTTTGTGAACCGCAACGTCAACACGCCATCGGCGGTTGCCTCGCGCGGCACCGCGAATTCCACCGGTTCGAACTCAAGGTTCTTCTCCTGAAAAGCGTGGATCTCATGGCCACCGTCCGCTTCCAGCCGGATCGGCACCCGGCTCGCATCGCCGCCATAGATTACACGCACACGATATTGCGCTTTCGGGTCCAGATCCTCATACCGCATTTCCAGCGGCGTATCCGCGAACGTTTCAGCCATGCGCCACCAGGAAATGCGTCCCTGAAGATTCGCCCGGAAGCCGCTGAAGCCCGTCATCACCGTACTCCGCATCGTCGGGTCGTCGGCAAAGGTCCTTGGTCGAATTACGTGCGGTTGGTTGAGAGGATCCCCCAAATCGTCATAGAAGCCCCCGTCGCCAGGGTTCGTCCAGTTCAAAATTGATTGATTCCCAGTCGCGAGCGCCGCCGCTTGTCCTTGCGCACACCGGCAAACCGCTCCAGTAGCCATGGTGCATTGCTCAGCGGCATATCCACCAAATCAAGGTTTGCCCCGCGTCCCACACTGATCGCCTGATACTTCGTCACACTCAGCTGCATTTGGATGCTCTGAAACAGAGCCTCGGCAAGCTCAAACACGCGCGCCCGCAATTCCAGTCCCGCTCGCTCGTGAGGAGACGGTTTCAGTTCGCGTTCCGCCGCATCCAGTGCAGTTGATGTACCCAGCCGTGAGGCCTCGCGCAGGAGCCCCATGGCACGCTCTTCCCTCCTGCGTTCATCCAGCAACCTGACTCGCGTATAGGCGTCGTAGTAGGCCCGATAGAGCGCCTGCTGGAAGCGCCAGTTACCCTTCTGCGCAGGGGTCGCACGCGTTTCCATCTGCTGAAACAGAGCCAGTGTCGCCATCACTCCTTCATTGGCGAGCAAGGGTCCGCGCCAGTTCGTCTCCAGCCGCAGAAGACCCTGCGTGAACTCCTCTTCCAACCGCCCGCCAATCAGAAGGCGCGAGTAGCGCCGCAATACATCCGTCAGGTTCGCGTCGGGGTTCCAGCCCAAGGCGCTCCAGACAAACTTGTTCACGTCATCGTTGCAGCCCTCGGAGTATGTCAAAAAGCCCAAGGGCGCCAGCGGTTGGACTTTCCGTATGATCAGCGATTGGTCAACCGGGCGCGGGTTGATGGGTTCGCGCTGCAGCGTTAGTCCATACGCCACATCCCAGTCCGGAACGGGAAACTGCGCACGCATCGTATGCGTGATATCGGGGTAATGCCGAAGCTCATATTGAGCAGGCACACGCTGGCGCAACTCGGTGAGGTCGGCCCGGTTCTGCGGCCCGAACACAATTCCCTTCAGCCAGGCAGGATTCTTCGCAAGGAGTCCATAGAACTCCTCCATCCACTTCGCATCGAAGCCTTGAGGCGACACCCACATCGTTGCCTTGGGGTGATACTTTCGCAGCACTTCGGTCTGCTTTTCGAGCACGGTCATCAGCACCTTGGGCTCGGTATGCCCAGGGTCTCCTCCCGGGACAAACAGCGCATCAATGCGAGGCAGAGCTTGGAACACTTCTTCCCACTCGCGGACCGCGTTCGCCATTGTCGCGGCATCGGTATAGTCCTTCTCAAGCGCAGGAAACCATACCCAGCAGTCCAGGCCGTAAGAGTCCGTAATGCGCGACATCTCGCGCATCATCCGAAGCGGAGGCAATGGAAAGTGCGGGCTGTCAGCAGCATCATCCGACCGGGGCGGAATCAGTTCAATCGCGTTCGTACCGAATAGCGCCAGTTCGCGAATGTAGCGGTCCCATTGTGCTACGTCCCAGCCGTCATAGGAGTTTGTCTTAGGGCGATACCCCAACTGGTGACCCCGCAACTGGTAGCGTGGCGCTGTGGACACACGCAGCCCGTCATCCACTTCCACTGTCTGGCGTTGCAGTTGCAGTTCCTGCAACAGGCGACCCACGGCAAACAGCGTGCCGCGCCCGTCGTTGCCCGCGGCCACTACCACCGGCGCCTCACTGCTGCCCGTCACCGCCAGCGCAAATCCATCCGCACCCTGCGTTGACGCCGGCAGCGCAGCGGCAAGAGTCGGGTACGCCTTCTGGATATCCACGCGTGTTCCCAGTACAATCGCCGGTCCGATTCCGTTCCATCGTTCCGCATTTGCAAGTAGAACTTGCGCTCGCCGGTCAACCTCCTCGGTCAACACTTCCACGGCGCGTCCGGTGCTTCCGGCGCTAACCACCGTTGCCTTCCGCAGATCTACAGGCTTGGCCGCGGCCACCTCCGTGGAGACGAGAAGGCCGAGGGCACTTGCCGCCGTGGCTAGTAGAATTCGGTACCGCATGGTTTCACAAAACAATATCCATCGTTGCGAAAAAATGCAAGCCCGTTCCGAAATTTTGTTTTTTGGTATATGCTGTGGGGCATGCGCCGAAATCGTTGGTTCGCCCACTTCGCAGCGTTGACACTGCTTGCGGCCTTACCTCTGGCAGCCCAGATGGTGAGAGTGGTCCGATATGCGGAGAGTGACCCCTTCCAGATGGGAACGGTGGTATCACGCCGGATCATTCATCCAGGGCACGGCGCCAAGAACACGACCCTGAATCTCTCGGTTACAGAGCCTGGCGCCGAGTTTGCCCAGCACACTCACGGGGAATCTACCGACACGATCCTCGTCCTCGAAGGCGAGGTGAATCTGCGCCAGGGTCCCTCGCTCCGGCTGTTCAAGGCGGGGGAATGTGCATTCGTTCCGGTTGGCCAGATTCACGGCACCGTCACAGCGGGGACGAGTCCCGCGGTGATGATCAGTTTCCAGAATCCTCCTGACCTGGTTCTGTACACCGGAGCCCGCGATTCCAGCCGTGCCGGTGCCGCTCCTCCTCAAGGAGACATTACCCCCGGCGCCGTGAAGTACGTAAACTTTCGCGAAAAGAATGGCGAGTTCATTGGGGCTGCCCAGGGCGTTTCCGTGGTGAGCGCTTCGCACCGGAAACTCGCGCGCAACGAGAGCTTCCGCACCACGGTAAACACGGACGGGGAAGCATTTCTTTTCGTTTGGCGTGGAGGGTTGCGCGTGAATGATGGCGCTACTACGCACGTGGCGGGCGAGCGCGATGCGGTGTTCATCCAGGGCAATGCGAGCGTGGAAGTGACGGGCGACGGAGATGGGATCACCGAGGTGATCCACGTGCAGGCTCCGCCGGTGCCGAGGTGATGATGGCGTTCACTAGACGAGCATTTGGAGTAGTCGCCACCTCGGCCGCCGTGGGCTTTGCCGCTGCGCCTTCGAAACCTGTGGGCACGGCGATGATAGGCACCGGCCACGGACACGCCGCCAGCAAGGCCCGCGTATTGCGTGAGATGGCTGACACCGACTTTCGGGGCGTATGCCGGCCTGACGAACGCGACCCCATTCGCGGAGACGAGTTCGGTCGCGTCACCTGGCTGCGCCTGGAACAGATCCTTGATGACACTTCAATCGAGCTGGTAGCCGTGGAAGGCGCTGATGCCGCATGGAATCTCGAATACGCCTGGCGCTGTATCCGCGCCGGTAAGCACGTCCATCTCGATAAACCGCCTGGCGCTGACTTCGCTGGACTCCGTGACCTGCTGGCCGAAGCGGCCAAACGCCAGCGCCTGGTACAGATGGGTTTCCAGTGGCGTTACCACCCCGGTATGGAGGCCATTCACGAGGCCGCGCGCAAGGGCTGGCTGGGAGAGGTCTACCGCTTCCGCGCCTCGATTGATAAGCCAATTCTCGCCGACGAACGCCGCGAACTCGCCCACTACAAGGGCGGCATGATGTTCTCTGAAGGTTGCCATCTAATTGACCAGGCCACCGCCGTCCTGGGCGAACCAAGCAAAGTTGCTAGCTTTCTGCATCATCGGTCGCAGCTCAACGATGGGCTCATCGACAATGCCCTGGTAGTGCTTGAGTACCCCAAAGCGATTGCCGAAATTTCCATGGCCGGCTTCGACCCGAATGGTGGCCAGCATCGCTACGTGGAGGTGCTGGGAAGCAATGGTGTGGCCCGCGTAACACCCTTCGCTCCCTTGCGGCTTCAGGTGAAGTTGCAGCAGGCGGCAGGCCCGTATGCGGCGGGCGACCAGATTCTTGAGCCGCCCAATCCTGGCGGTTACCCCTACCGGCCGGACCTTCAGGAGATGGTGAACTGCATCCGCCACGGAGCGCAGCCGCGCTTCAGCGCTGCTCACGATCTCTTCACCCACCGGGTATTGCTGGAAGCCTGCGGAATGCTCTAGTGGCCTTCCGCGAGATAGCACGATGACGAGACGAGAAACGATACACAATAGCGAGGAAACTGCAGGTGCCTGAATTCACAAGACGCAACATTCTGGGAGTCGCCGCTTTGGTGCCCTTTCATGCCGTGCGCAGCAGTGCGCAAAACAGCAAGGTGCAAGTAGGACTGGTTGGAGCTGGCAGTCGCGGCACCTACACCGCGCGTATGCTCCATGCGGATCCGCGCGCTCAGGTGGTTGCCGTCGCCGACGTGGTTCCCCAGCAGGTAACCAACGCCAAGCAGAAGATCGGCGCACAGGACGCGCGCGAATATCGAGCGATAGAAGATCTGCTTGCCAGCGATATCGACGCCGTGATGATCGCCACCCCTTGCTATCTCCATCCAGACCATTTGGAAACGGCCATCAAGGCAGGAAAGCACATCTACGTAGAAAAGCCAGCCGCCGTTGACGTGGCCGGCGCCAAGCGGGTGATGCGTCTGGCCGATGCCGCCGACCGTAAGCTGAACCTGAGCTTTGGATTCCAGCAGCGCTACGGCGGTGTCTACGTGAAGGCCAAGGATATGCTCGACGCGGGCGGCATCGGTAAGGTCCGTGAAGTGCATGGAGAGTTCCTGAAGTACGCGCTAACCGGCGATGAGCCCGTCCCGCCTCTTCCCAAGAACGACCGTGAACGACTTGAACAGTGGAAGCTTTGGCGATCCATGTATGGCGAGATCATCGTGGAGACCTACGTACACAACCTGGATGCCATCAACTGGTTCATGGGCGCACGCCCGGTGAGCGCGATTGGCACCGGGGGCCGCACCGTGGAACGGCGTGGCGACCTGCTCGACCATCTCAGCGTTACCTACGACTATCCAGATAATGTCCAGATGACATTTGCTGGCTCGCAGATCACACCGCGCTATTATCGCTCCAACAAGGAACGCTACATCGGCGGCAACGGCGTGATCGAAACCGCCCGTGAATATTGGAGCTATAACGTGGGCAAGGGCGTTATTACAGAGAAGGCGGAGCGTGACATCAGCGTCGACGCCCTGCAGGCCTTTGTGCAACGCGTCGTTGAAGGCAAGCCTGAGAACACGGGCGTCCGTGCCGCGGAAAGCACACTCACCGCCCTGCTAGGTCAGATGGCAGTCTACGAAAAACGTCAGGTGACGTGGGACGAAATGATGGCCAGCGCCTGACACTTTAGGCGGGCAGGTTCGATTCAAGTTGGTATTTCACTATTTCGGTTCCATTTCATTAATTTTGACCCGATTTGTTTAACTGGTAGAGTAACGATTATGTCTGCACTCGTTCGAGGAGTTTACGCCGCAATGTTTACGCCGCGGCGCGAAGACGGCAGCGTTCCCCTTGATGTTCTTGCCGAACATGCACAGTGGCTGCTGTCGACCGGCGTAGACGGCTTGGTTGTAGGTGGCGCAACCGGCGAGTATTCCTTCGCCACCGAAAGCGAGTTTCGCTCGGTCGTAAGTGCCGTTGCGAAGGAGGCCGGCGGACAGCGATTTATTGCAGGCATTGGAGGGCCAGAAGTTCACCAATGCATTCGCCAGGGTCAGTTCGCGGCGGAGGCAGGGGCGCGCGCGCTTCTGCTAGCTACCCCTCACTTCTTCCGATATACGCAGCAGGACATCCTTGCCTATGTCCAAGCCATCGCCAGCGAGGTTTCCGCTCCCATTCTGCTGTATCACCTGCCACAGTTCAGCAACGGTTACGCTACGGAAACGTCGTTGCAACTCATCAGCCCGAAGACGCAGATTGCGGGCATCAAAGACTCGAGCGGCAGTCTCGATACCCTGCGTGCACTCACGCAACGCGGCACTGCTTCCATTTCGCGCATCGTTGGCAACGACTCGGCACTGGTCCCGGCCCGCCACGAGGACCTCTGCGATGGCGTGATTTCTGGAGTGGCCGCAGCACTTCCCGAGTTGATCCTCTATCTCTTTCGTACATCGCTCGATGCAGACCCGGACCGGTATGCTTCCGCCTCAGCACTGCTGGAAGAAGTGATATTGCAGTTGAATCGGTTCCCTGTACCTTGGGGTCTGAAATGGATTGCTGAACACAGGGGACTGGGTCCCTTCGGCTCGCCGGTTCCTCTGTCGCCGGAGCGCCGGGCGGAAGCAATTGAAATTGGCGTGTGGCTAGAACAGTTCTGGCAACGCGCCTCATCCTCCCTGCCGCAGGGTTCCTTCTCCGTGGCGGGAAGCATCGCCGGGCGCTAGACGTCTTCCCCGTCTGCCGCCCGGCGATACTCCTCTATACGGGTGTTCGTTGGCGCTTGTTTTCGTGAATCGATTGCCGGCTTCATTAAGGAAAATTGGAATTCGGATGATCGCCTTAGTTACAATCAGAAGTTCAGCGTAAGCGCGGGATGGGTTCTGAATGTAATCTGTCCCTCGTGTGATCTTGCCAGAGTTGCCGGGCACACGGTGCTGCGGCAATTGTTCGTTTTTGAAATGCGACGGATACCTGAAGAGGGATCCACTGCTTGGTCACGCTTTCGCTGCCGGAGCCGTTTGTCTGCCTGGCGCTCTCAGGCGATTCCGGTGCCTTCCGGCATCCGCCCTGGCCGATGCCGCTCTAGGGAGTTTGCATTGGCAGCCACGACCACTACCCACCCACCCGGCACGGGACTCCGCAGCGGCGCTGACCCCCGCGTCTCCTCGCGTGCCCTGGCAAAAGGACTGGAGATCCTCGATGTGCTCGCAAGTGCTAGCGAACCCCAGAGTCTGGCCGACCTTGCAGCCGCTCTTCGCCTTGGAAAGCCATCCGCCCTCCGTCTTCTGCAAACCCTGGCCTCTCTTCATTACGTTCACAAGGATTCAGACGGAAACTATTCCCGCGGCTCGCGTCTGCCGGGAGCGCCTGCTAGCCATTGGGCAGAAAACCTAGTGTTGCTGGCGTCGCATGACCTAGCACAGCTGAATCATGATCTCGCGGAAACGGTGAGCCTCGCCGCGCTGTTCGGAGACCATGTCCGCGTAATCCAAACCCTCGAGAGCAGCCAGAACATCCGGATGTCCAACTACCTCAATCGGATCCTGCCTCCCTATGCCTCGTCGCTCGGCAAAGCGATTACCGCTTTCCAGCCAGCGGACCAGATTCAGCAGCTCATCCAAGTCTTCGGCCTGTACAAGATCACTGAGAACACAATCACCGACCCCATGCGAATCCGCGAGGATCTGGCGCAGGTTCGAGAGCGGGGCTACGCCTGTGAACTTGAAGAAACCGTGCTCGGCGGCTGCTGTATTGGTGCGCCCATCATGGAACGAGACGGTTCCGTACGAGCCGCCGTCAGTGTGTCACTTCCCTTCGCCCGCTACACCGGCCGCATGCAGCAACTTATCCCGGAGCGCGTTGCGGAAGCCGCCGCCCGTATCAGCAAGCGCCGGCGTCGCTAACCCGATTGTGCCCAGCGATCCGGGCATCCTTTCCGACATTATTTCTATCCGCACGTGAAGCGTTAGCGCTGAACAGCTCCGCCCTGCTGCGGGAGCACCTTCGGTATATCGAGCTGTCGGTGCATGTCTGGTGCCTGATGCGGAACCACGTCCATCCGGTGATCACTCCGCATGAGGTGGAAGCGCTGGCCTTCCTGTTCCGGCGGGTGCATGGCCGCCATGCGCAGTACTTCAATGCAAAGCACCAACGGACCGGCCATCTTTGGCAGAACCGCTTTTATTCGGGCATCTTAGCGCGATCGCATCTGCGTACTGCGCTTCGCGACGTGGAACGCAATCCGGTTCGGGCCGAGTTCACCGACTAGCCGGCAAGCTACCGTCGGTCCAGCGTCGCGGCGCACCTGGTTGGCAAGGATCCCTTCAGCATCCAGGACTGGAGCGAATGGGAGCAGATGGAAAACGCGGCAGGCTGGGCCGGACTGCCGGCGACCCCCGGAGGAGCGGGAACAGACGCGCCTGTCGCGGCGATGCACCTACGCGGGGAGGCCGTTTGGGGAGGAGGAGTTCCTTTCTGAAATGGAGCAGCAGTGTGGCAGGAAATGGCAGCGCTGGGGATTCGAGAGCAAAGAAATGAACAAGATAGCGGCCACCGCGGCAATGACCTAATGCCCGACGCCACCCGAGGGCAGCTCATAGAGCACGTGCCGCGGCAGCGGGAGCATGAGACCAAGCCTTTCAAAGTTCATGTGCGCAGTGTGCGCCGGTTTGCTGCCCGACGGATGCAAGCCGGCGACTTCTGGCCAATCCACCGCGCTTGGTAACAGTCGGCCAAACAAATGAGGGATTCTTCTGAGCGCCCACGCCATTACTGCAAGGAGGCATTTGCTGATGAAACTGGTGGTGTGGACCAGAACTGGTCAATCGGGAATCTCTCTCGTTCGTGATGCGCGCCGGGCGAGACGAATGGGTTGTGCCACCGCCGGCATGGTCCTTGCGCTTGTCGTAGCGGCGAGTGCTGGCATCGCGCAGACAAAGTCGCCACAGGCTGGGGCGGGACTGCCCGATTTGCCTGCAGACCAGATTGCGAAAGCGGAACCTGGTGTGGTTCCTCCAAAGCCGATTCATGCACCAAATGCCCCCTACACCGAGAGTGGGCGGCGAGCCGAGTACAACGGGAAGGCGCTAGTGGAGTTTGTCGTGGATATCGCTGGCAAGGTGCGGAACCTGTCGGTGGTGAAGGATTTGCCCTACGGCCTTGGCATCGCGGCTCGCGACGCGATCAGCACCTGGAAGTTTGCTCCGGCTACCCGGAACGGCAAACCGGTCGCTTACAGGGGTTCAGCGGAAATGGAGTTCCGTCTATTGCCGGATCCAAGTCAGGCTGCCTACGTTCCCAAGGCGCAGCGGCTCGAAAATGCGCTGGCCGACGTGCAGGAGTCCACTGATTTAGTGCGAAAGCGGGGCATCGCCCAATTGGAACAACTGGCAGCGGACCGGTATCCCTCAGCCATGTTCTACCTCGGCAAAGCGCTGGCAGATGGCATCGGGTTAGCCAAGGACGAAGTGCGTGGCAAGCGCTTGATTGCAAACGCTGCGGAGGACCTGGAGCCGAATGCCCTGGCAGAGCAATGGATACAGGTATTTGCCCTTGCCACCAACGACGCGGAGCGAACGCAAGCGGTGCGTATGGTGGAGCGGATGCAGGCAATCGGCAGCGGTCACGCGGAAGCGTGGCTGGCCAGCCAGTTGTGGGCGGGAGAGTTCGTGCCGCAGGACATTGCCGAGGCTCGACAGCGTTTGCAAGCGTGCACGATTCGCGGAGAGCTGTTTTGCCTGCGCACGTGGTTCCTCCTGGAAATGGACCAGCTTGCCGCGGAGGAGGAAGCCCGGGCGAAGCTTGCGCCAAGCCAGCGGCCACCACTCTTCAATCCCTGCCCAGATCTCACCAGCAGCTACGCGGAAGCAGCCAATCGCGGGAACAAGGTGGCAAAGCAATTGGAACCGCGCGTGCGGCACCACTGCGCAGGCCTAAGTGAACGGCTAAGCGCAAGCACTGGGGAAAGAAGCGGATTCCGGTGACAGCACGGGTTCATGAACCCGCGCTGATACCGGAACCACTTCCGTATGCTCTGTCAGGTTTGCACTGCGAGATGTCCGGGGACGTTGTCCGTTATCGGACAGTGCTGTCGCGTTCCCAGAGGGCCGCAGCCCATCGAGACAAGAGCGTGCGTCTCTTTATTACTGGTTAACCGCAAGGAATAGAGTCACTTCTGCCACTTTGCGGAGCTGGGCAAATTTGGCACCTGGCTTGCAGGTGAGGAGCACTCGATGAAGCACGACATCCTATTCGCCTTCCGGAGTCTCACCAAGACACCCTTCCTCACCTTTGCTGTGATCCTGTCTCTGGCCCTGGGGATTGGGGCCAACACGGCCATCTTCTCGCTCGTGAACCAGATGGTTCTCCGTGCCCTGCCCGTACAGCATGCCGCGGACCTCGTGTTCCTGCGAGCACCTGGTGTGAAGAGTGGGTCTTCATCGGCGAACAAATCCGGCGGGCGCGATGCCACATTCAGCTACCCTATGATGCGAGACCTGATCGCGAAGCAGGAAGCGTTGGAGGAAGTTGCGGCCTACCGTACGTTTGGCGCGAACCTCGCCTTCCGGGGAAACACCACGAGCGGTTCGCTGGAGGCGGTGAGCGGCAACTACTTTTCCACGCTTGGCGTAGTGCCCATCCACGGGCGCGCCCTCACTCCCGAAGACGACAAGACCGAACAGCAAGTGGTGGTGCTCTCTTACTCCTACTGGGCCGATCGGCTGGGCAGCGACCCAAACATCCTGGGCCAAAAGATTGTGGTGAACGGCCATCCGATGAGCATCGTCGGCATTGCGCCACGAGGCTTCCACGGAACCACCCTTGGCACGGTGCCCGACGTCTATACACCCATCTCGTTGAAGCCGATGATCACCCCCGGATTCGATTCCCGTGACGACCGCAGGAACTGGTGGGTCTACATGGTGGGCAGGTTGAGGCCAGACACATCGATCGAGCTGGCGCGGGCCCGCCTCGACGTCACCTATAAGGCATTGCTCGCGGAGGAAGTGAAGCAGTTTTCCAATGTGGGCGCGGACTTCATCGCGGAATACCAGAAGGGGACGCTGCAATTGGATAAGGGCTCCGAAGGGAGAAGCTCTCTGCAGGACGGTGTGAGAACCCCGTTGACGGCGCTTTTGATCACCACCCTTGTC
>JAHCHD010000044.1 GCA_026129915.1 Bryobacterales bacterium | reverse complement strand
GGTGGGCCTAGCCCCTTTCCGCGGCTTTGTCGTCGTCACGTACGGCTTAGTATCCCTTTCCGGGTACGTCTATCGGTGACACCTGCGATGCAGAAGCGTGGCGCAACGAGGGCTTGTGCGTGCGGTCTAGTGCCGCTTACATGCGGGGGGGCGTGGTGATGACGATTGCCTGGTTCTTCCCTGGGGAGTTGCCGCGGTAGGAGTGGGATTCGCTGGGGTCAAAGTAGACACTGTCTCCCTCTTCCAGCACGTATTCTTCGTCGCTAAACTCAATCACCACGGATCCGCTGGTTACGTGCAGGAACTCCGCACCCGCGTGGAAATGGTAGCTCTGCGGAGCGTTCGTTTCGTGGGCAGGGAAATCCGCAAGATAGGCCTGGATGCTCTTTTCCTGGGTGGAAAAGGCCAGGCACTCGAAGAAGTAGGTGGGATCGGGATGATCTGGGCGCTCAGGGAAGCGGATGCGGTCTTCTTTGCGCACCAGAGAAAGAAGACGGCTCTTGCGGCGGTCTGCGAAGAAATAGTCCAAGCCTACATCAAAGACCATCGCGACACGCGCGAGCGTGGGCAGCGTGGGAACCAACTTGCCGTTCTCCAGTTGGGAAAGCATCGACGCCGATAGACCGGAGTGCTTGCCCAAGTCCACGAGGCTGATTTTCTTGCGCAGCCGCAACTGGCGAATCTTCTCGCCTAATTCGTAAGGATTGAGGTAGCGGCGGATGGTTTCTTCGCCACTTTCAGTTTTTTCGTATGTGGGTTTCGCCTCACTGAAATCTACCGCCATACGTTTCTCTCTCCTTAAAACTAGTTTAAGCAATACTGGAAAGAAGTTCAATAGGCTGTTACGATCGAGCTAGGCCAAGAGCAGAAAGCGGGTAAGCAACCTATGATCTCAAGCAATTTCCGACGAGTAGCTCTGTCAGACCTGGAAGACGTCGAGCTGGTAGACCTGGCTCAGGACGGAAACGATTTGGCATTTGCCGAACTGGTGAAACGCCACCAACCAGCTTGCTTTAAGCAAGCGCTGTCTATTCTTCGGGATCGCTCCGATGCGGAAGACGAAGTGCAAAATGCCTTGTGGAAAGCCTTTCAGCACATCGGGCAGTTCAACAAGGAAGCGAAGTTCTCAACATGGCTTACCCGGATTGTGGTGAACCAATGCCTGATGCGGTTGCGCCAGAGCCGCCGCGCCAAGTTCCTTTATATTGATGACACGCTGGTGGGCGAAGAGGTACAAACGCTAGAACTGCCTGACGAGCGCGAGTCGCCGGAACGGGGTGTGGCACAGGATGAGCTGGCGCTTGTGTTGCGGCAGGAGATTGCGCGCATCCCTCCGCTGCTCCGGACGGTGTTTGAACTGCGGGATGTGCAGGAGTTGCCAATGCCGGAAGTTGCCAACAAGTTGGGGATTTCGGTGGCAGCGGCGAAGAGCCGGCTCTTGCGCGCACGCTTGGAGTTGCGGCAGCGGATGGAAAAGCACTTTGGGCGCCTAGGTCCAGCAACGTTGTTCAGCTAGGGAGCCGTCGCGACGGCTCGCAAAGAGATCTCAGTTTCGTCACGCCTCCGGCCGGGCGCAATGCCCGGCCACTTTTTTGCCTCACGCTGACGGCTGCGCGCCAACGCCGGAGAATCTGTTCGTGGGATACGGGGCTCGCAGCCGGCAGCGTAGTGGATCTTCAACAACTTGGCGTGACAAGTGAGAAATGGCCGGTTGTGAGAGCCGGTGCGCTCTGGTACCCTTGCGATATAACGTACCCGGTGTTTTTTACCTGCTGCCACAGTAGTCCTCTTGCACACAGTGCCACCCTTGTGGCTGCCAAGTCCCGCGTTGCACAGTGTGCCCGATTCCCTGACCCGCGCGACTTCGGCGCAATGTTAAGGCCCTCCACTGCAACGGCAGACGTTCCCTGCCAGAAGGAGTATGCGTTATCGGATCCCCAACTAAGGCACTTGTAGAAGTGAGTTCCGGAATTCCCGCGCTCTTTGGCGCTCGGGACGAGAACCTGAAACTGCTTGAAGAGAGCTTTCACGTACAGCTTGCCGTGAACAGCGATCACGTGACGATTGATGGGCCGGAAGAGCGCGTGGATCGCGTGCGGCGCTTCCTGAATACATACGTGGATTTGTTGCACGAAGGGCAGGACTTCAGCGCTGCTGACCTGAAGAACATCATCCGGGTGATGCAGCACGACTCTTCGCTGACGCTAGAAGAACTGGCGGCGGTGAGCCGCCAGCGGATGGTGGGCAAGAAGTCAATTCACCCACGGTCTTTGAACCAGTGGCGCTATCTGGTGGCGCTGGAGCGGGACGACCTGGTGTTTGGACTTGGACCAGCGGGCACCGGGAAGACGTACCTGGCGGTGGCGATGGCGGTATCGGCGCTACTGGCCAAGCGCGTGAGCCGGATTATTCTTACGCGGCCGGCCGTGGAGGCGGGCGAAAAACTCGGGTTCCTGCCGGGATCGTTACAGGAAAAAATCGACCCGTATCTGCGCCCTCTGTATGACGCTCTGCACGACATGCTGGACGCTGACCGCGTGAAGCGCATGCTGGAGAAGATGGAGATTGAAGTGGCACCGGTGGCCTTCATGCGAGGGCGCACGCTGAACGACAGCTACATCATCATGGACGAGGCGCAAAACTGCACGCCGGAACAGATGAAAATGGTGCTGACGCGGCAGGGCTTTAACTCTAAAATGGTAGTAACTGGAGATTTGACGCAGATTGACCTTCCGCAATCCAGGGGCTGTGGCCTGCTGGAAGCCACAAAGGTGCTGCGCGCGGTGGATGGTATCAGCTTCGTGGCGTTTGATGAACAAGACGTGGTGCGCCACCCGCTGGTGCAGAAGATCATCATGGCCTACGACCGATATTCACAAAGCGGTGGGCATCAGTTGCCGCTACGCCTGCGCCCGAGCGCCGTTGAGGCTCCGGAGGAAAGCCAGCCCGCGGAAGTGAGCGAATCCTCCTGACGCTGTATGTCTGACCCTGACCATAGACGCATACCCCGCCGCGTTGTCTTTCGCGGACGCTACCAAGGGCTGGCGCGCACGTCTCTGCAAGCCTTCGCCGATCAACTGAGCCAGCAGGTGCTCGACGGCAAGGACTTCGCGTGCCTCGTTACCAACGACGAGGAAATGGCCGCGCTTAATGGCCAGTACCGGAAGAAGCCGGAACCAACCGACGTGCTTTCATTCCCTTCCCCAAGCGCCGCGGGCGACGAGTATGCGGGGGACATTGCGATCTCCATTCAGCACGCTCGCCAGCAGGCGCGGGCACTTGGTCATTCGCCTGAGGACGAAGTGCGCGTGCTGATGCTCCACGGCGCGCTACATCTGGATGGACTGGACCATGAGCAGGACGATGGCGCCATGCGCAGGGCGGAGCAGCGCTGGCGAAAACGATTCGGGTTGCCCGTCACTTTGATTGCGAGATCTCGATGATTGCGGCTTTGATTGCATTTTTGTTCTTGCTGGGCGGTGCGTTGCTGGTGCTTGCATCGGTAATGCAGCGAGCCTACCAGGAGTCACAGCGACTTCGCCTGAAGGATGCGGCTTTTCTGGATGCATTCCACGAATACCTGGAAGAACGGATTGGCGTGAAGACGGAGGAGGGCGCGATGGCGTTCTCTCTTGCCAAGCACACCCTGCTGGTGGCACTCGTGGCGGGTGTGGGGCTGATGACACCGGAAGTGGATCATGGCCATTGGGTGCCAGCCCTGGAGGCACTGGGAACAGCCTTCGCGATGATGTTCCTGTGTGTGTACCTGCTGCCTCCGCTGCTGTTCCAGCGAGTGAGCGGTCGATGGATTGCCGCGCTGCTACCCATCTGCATGGCAATCATTTGGGTGTTCCGCCCGATCCGCTACTTCCTGGACTTCTTCGAGAGCATGGCTAGCATTGGCAAGGAGACTGACGAGGGCGACGATGCCAGCACGCAGGAGGAGCACTTTGAAGCCTTCATGGAGGCCGGTGCGGAAGAAGGCTTGATTGAGGATGAGGACCGCAAGCTGATCCGCAGCGTAGTGGAGTTTGGCGATAAGACCGTACGCGAAGTAATGACCGCCCGCACCAACATGGTGGTGGTGGAGGCAAACCAGAGCCTGGATGAGCTGCGGAGTGTGGTGATTGAGGCGCAGCTTTCGCGCTTCCCTGTATTCGAGGGCGATCTCGACAACATTATCGGCTTTGTGCATGTGCGCGACGTGTTTGAGGTGGAGGAAAAGGACCTGGCGCGACGTAAGGTGCGCGAGTTGATGCGCCCGGTGCGTATGGTGCCGGAGTCGAAGCCGGTGAGCACGCTGCTGCGCGAGATGCAGGCAGATGGCACGCACATGGTGCTGGTGGTGAACGAGTATGGCAACACGGCGGGGCTGGCCACGCTCGAGGACCTGATGGAAGAGATCTTTGGAGAGATCCGCGACGAGCACGAACCAGAGCCCGATGTGGAAAGCGATGGCAACGGGGGCTTCATTATCCCCGGCTCGATGGATGTGGACCGGCTGGACGACCTGGTGGGCTATCGGGCGGAAAGCGAATCGGAATCCACCACCGTGGGGGGCCTGCTGGCCGAGTGGGCGGGGCACGTGCCGCGCGTGGGCGAGGTGATTCAGGAAGACGGGGTGCTGATGGAAGTGCTGGCAGGCAACGAGCTGCGCGTCGACAAGATAAGAGTATGCCGGGCAGATGCCCACGAGACAAGCAGGACTAGCAATGGCAAGTGAATATCGGTCAGGGTTCGTGAGTATTCTGGGCCGCCCTAACGCGGGAAAGTCCACGCTGCTGAATACGCTGGTGGGCGAAAAAATCGCGATTGTAAGCGACAAGCCGCAGACCACCCGCACCACAGTGCAGGGAGTGCTTACCACTCCACAGGGGCAAGTGATTTTCCTGGACACGCCGGGTATCCACAAGACCGACACACAGTTGAATAAGCGCATGATGGACGCGGTGCGCAGCGGCCTGGATGCGCGGGATCTGCTGCTGTATGTGGTGGACGCATCCCGCCCGGACCTGGAGAAGCAACGGCAGGCGCTGGAGTTTCTCGCGCACACGGAAACTCCAGTGGTGCTGGTGCTGAATAAGGTCGATCGCATGCCGGATAAGCGCGAGTTGCTTCCGCTGATTGAGCGATGCCTGGAACTCTATCCCTTTGAGGAGCCTGTGCCGCTAAGCGCACTCACCGGGGACAATCTGGAGGCGCTGCATAAGGTGATTTTTTCCAGACTGCCCGAGGGTCCCCAATATTTCCCGGATGATTACCTCACTGACCAGCCTGAGCGCTTCCTGGTGGCGGAGCTGATCCGCGAGAAGATTCTGCTGTTGACGCGGGCCGAGATTCCGCACTCTGTAGCGGTGCTGATCGAGCAGTGGGAGGACAAGCCGAAATTGACGCGAATCAGCGCGACGATTCTGGTGGAGCGGTCTGGCCAGAAGGCGATTGTGATTGGGGCAGGCGGGGAGATGCTGAAGCGCATCGGCACGGAAGCGCGAACGGAAATCGAGACACTTCTTGGCGCCAAGGTGTTCCTGGAATTGTTTGCGAAGGTGAGTGAACGCTGGCGCGACAAGCCGTCGATTCTGAATGAGCTTGACTGGCGCGTGCAACTGGCGGCCAAGGCGACCGTCGAGAAAAGCGCGGATCCCGCATGAGGCGGCCTTCCGGAAGGGGTCTGTTACCATGACGGGGATGTTTCACATGCATACGCTGTCACCGGGCAACGAGGTGATTCAGCGGCAGGAGCTGGAATTGCAGCCCGGCAACCCGCAGGGTGAGGAAGTCTGCCAGCTCTTTCAGCGCTTCCTCGCGGACAAACCTACGGAATTCCGGCTGATACTGCCGTTCCTGAAGCGCGACGAGATTGAGATGGAGTGGGCTGCGGCTCCGGGCGGGGCGGCGTTGTGTACGTTCTATGAGGACGACTCGCCACTAGCCAGCGCTGTACTACTTTCGGGGATCGACCCCGATGCCGACGGGCAGATGTGCGCACTGTTTGAGGCTGCGATCCTGGACCCTATCTTTGGGCCCGAGGCAAAGCTGGCCCTGCACTTCTCCGCCTATCCGGCGGTGGCCCTAGCCATGCTGGCGGCGGAGCCTGAGCGCTTCCCCACGGTGCAGTTGTTCTATGCGTCGCTGGCTAGTGTGTATTTTCGACAGATGAGCGCCCTCTCTGCTGGATTGCCCTCTTAGGCATCATCGCCCCCCCAACCCTTGCTTTGAAGTGATAAGTGCTTATGTAATCAGGATGCTACGCTACACCAAGTGACCACCTGGCAGGACCGCGGACACCTTATCTCGCTGTTTCTGAGTGGAACTGCCAGTACGGTTCAATCTGTACTGATTCGTTGATCGAATGATACCTCTGTGTTAGGGTGGGGTCTCCTACTGGAACTGGGTAAGGTTTAATGTCTGGGTTCTTCACCTCCTTTTTTGTTTTCCGTTGGATGGCGCTGTTGATCGCGTTGTTCATGGCATCCCTCGCAATCGTTCCTGCGCTTGCGGTTCCCTTCGACGCACTGGTGACCGCGATCGTCGTCGACCCTAAGGATCCCAACAGGATCTACGCGAGTACAGCCGGCGGCTTATTGAAGACGGACAACCGTGGCGGCACGTGGGAGCAGCTTCCCATCTTCCCGCTGGGGAGCCGCCAGCCATCGTTACAGCAGATTGAGTTCGACTTGGCCAACACAGCCGTACTCTACGGCTGGGCCTCGGGAACAACTGACAATCGATTGGTGGGCGCATGGCGATCTGTGGATCGCGGAGCGAACTGGCAACGGATTATTGAACCGGGAACTTTCCCGGAAGGCAGTGATCTGGTTCGGGTGCTGGTTGCCCCTACTAATGGCTCCGTGCTGTATGCCGTGGTTAAGATTGGGGCGCTCGAGTCCACTTACCGCAGCGCGAATGGAGGGTCAACGTGGACAAAGGCGGGTAACAATGGAGCGCGCAGTGTATCGACGGGCAATGCGGACATACTCTACCGTTCCTTCCGGGGAGAAGTGTATCGCTCCACCGACGGAGCGAAAAACTGGAATCTAATTGGGCAGACGTATAACGTCGGCAACGATCTAAACGGAATCAACGCAATCGCCCCATCGCCCACAAACCCGAGTATCCTGCTGGCAAGCATGACTGGCCCGTCAAGTGGTTCGAATGGAATTTTTCGCTCAATAAATGGAGGCCTAAGCTGGACTCGTGTTCGGGCGGGAAACTTCATCGGAGTGAAGATAAGCGTCACGAACCCAAATCAGGTAATCGTTGGTGACTGCTGCGGGCTTAGCCTCTACTACAGCAGTGATAGCGGGCAGAATTACGCGGAGGTCTCCCGACAGATCGAAGGGTACACAAGCACCTTGGGACTTTCGACAAACCGCACGTCGTTTGACTATGCACAGCCCGGGCAGTTGATTCACGGGCTCACCTCGTCGCAAGAGCGCGGCGTGGCGGTGCAGACCGCCCCAAGCGGACTCTGGCGCAGACTTCAAGGCACCTACACACCGACGGCCGTCCCTAATGCATTTCTGGACAGTGGCCAACTGCTAAGCGGCGACACTAGCGAAGGCCGGTTGACTGTGCAGATTGTGACAGCAGAGGGTGGCAGCGCCGCCAGCCTCACAGTTGGCGAGGCCACGGCCACCGGCCCCGGCACTTCGGTGCGGATTCTCCAGGACGGGTCTGACCCCGCCAATCCAACCCCTAGTGTATCCATTAGCCGCAGCGCCCGAGACCTTGGAGCTGGGAACTACAACACATCGGTGACGCTTCCCGTCTCCGGAGCACTGAACCAGGAAGTGACAATAGATGGATCGATGGAAGTGGTTGACCAGCCGCAGTCCAGCGGCGTCTACCTGGGGCGTGGCCTGCCACCCGGCGTGAACGATAGCATTTACTCCCTTGCATCCGGCAACGGCAAGGTATACGTAGGATCGTTCTCGCGCATGCTTGCGCTAGACGGCAAGGGAGGCTTTGAGGTGATTGCCGGTACCGGGTCCTCTGGCTATTCCGGCGATGGGGGGCCAGCAAGCTCCGCACAAGTTGCGTTCATTCGCGCGATTGCGTTGGCACCCGACGGTACCATTTACTTTCACGACAGTTCGAATCGCCGCATCCGTCGCATCGCGCCTAACGGGACTATCTCTACAATTGCGGGCAGCCCCACCGGCACCAGCACCATTTCCGAAGGCGCTGCGCTAGATGCCATAAACTTTATCTCCGCGCCTGGACTAGCGGTGCGCCAAAATGGAGAGTTGCTCTTGGCACACAGCAGCCGCATTTGGCGAATCGTGGGTAATTCGTTTCGCACGATTGCTGGTGGCGGAGTGAACGGTGCTACAGAAGGGTCTTTGGCCACCGAGGTGAGTTTATCGGGCGTGGATAAGATCCTATTGGACGAGCAGGGCAGCATTGTGCTTGCCACTTCATCGAAGCTGTTTCGCATTCGGCCCAACAACACGCTACAGCACTTGGCCGGCGCAAACTTCGGTGAGCATTTACCTGGCAGTGACAAAGCACTGGACGCACGCCTCTCGATAGATGCGATTGCATTGGGCGTAGATGGCATCTATTTGACGGACAACAATACCCTGACGATTCAGCGAGTGAACCAGGACGGGACTATCGAAACCGTAGCACTCAATGGCATGCGCGGTACGGCGTCTGGCTGTACGGGGGCTCGCTACACCCCAATCGCTTCGACAATTACGGACGGCATAGCCTTTTTTCCTGATGGTTCTTTGCTGGTGGGCCAGTCTGGATTGCCGCGCTTCTGGATTTCTCCAAGCAACGGCCAGCCTGGTCTGGCGCCAGTTGTGCCGGCGGAAGGCGTGGTGAACGCTGCGTCTTTCTCTCGCGCTTTGTCGCCGGGGTCGCTCGCAAGTGTATTCGGGACGGATGTGGCGGGGTCGGAAGCGGCTGCCGCTTCGCTGCCCTTGCCGGCTGAACTGGGGGGAGGCGTTACCTGCATTGCAGGGCAGGTGGCTCCCAAGGTGTTTGCCAGCCCGTTGCAGTTGAATGTGCAGATTCCGTTTGGGCTGGAGCCCGGCACGCACACGCTGCGCACCTTTAATGCGTCGGGCGGTACGGGTAGTGTGCCCGTGAATCTTCAGAAAGCGTCTCCTGAGATTTTTCGGTCCAATGGGCGAGCGGTGGTGATCAATCCCGATGGCAGCCTGAACAATACCGGCAACGGCGTGGCTTCGGGAGAAGTGGTGGTCGCCTATCTGACCGGGATCGGGGACGTGACACCAACTGTTGCCACGGGGGCTGCGAATCCTTCTGATCCGCTTGCCGTTCCCTTGGAAGCCACGAGCGCGACGGTGGGCGGAATCAATGCCACTCTCGAATATCTTGGAATGACACCCGGCTTTGCTGGCCTTGCACAAGCGAATGTCAGGATTCCGGCGCTTCCGCCAGGTGAGCATGCGATCGTCCTGACCGTGGGCAGCTATTCGAGCGAACCTCTGATGATCACGGTGAAATGATCACCGCGAATTGGCAACGGACGAGGCTTGGCCGTCCAGGCGTCACTCGCCATCGTGGGGTACAGGTGGCTTCTTTCTACTTCGCTGGGATATGCTGAGCCCATGAACCGGCGCACATGGCTGCAAGCAGCCGCGATGGCGGGAGCCCCAGCAATGGCACAGCAAGTGACGAATGGAGAGGCGCCAGACGCCGTGTCAGTTCCCGTAGAGCGGCGGGCCGCTCTCTACGCGCTGATGGGTGATCTGCCGGCACGCGACCGTCCGCTGCGCGCGGAACTGGTGAAGCGGGACGAAACGCCCCACTATCTGTTGGAACGCCTGGTGCTTCACCTAAACGGCGAAGAGCCTGTGCCCGCGGTCTTCACCACCCCAAAGACAGGAAGCGGCAAGCGGCCCACGATCCTCTTTGACCACTCGCACGGAGGCGGGTACGACATCGGCAAGCGGGAATACCTGGAGGGCCGTTCGTATCTCGCTTCCCCGCCCTACGCGGAGGCGCTCAGCCAAATGGGTTACTGCGGGCTGTGTATTGATACCTGGGCCTTTGGTGAACGCGCAACGCGCAAGGAGAGCGCCATCTTCAAGGACATGCTCTGGAAGGGGCAAGTGATGTGGGGCATGATGGTGTACGACTCACTGCGCGCCATGGACTATCTGGTGAGCCGCCCGGACGTGGACGAGTCGCGTATTGGCACCCTTGGTATCTCCATGGGAAGCACGATGGCATGGTGGGTGGCGGCGCTGGATGAACGCGTGGCCGCATGCGTTGACATCTGTTGCCTTACTGATTTTGATGCACTGGTGGAGGACAACGGTCTCGACCGGCACGGCGTGTATTACTACGTTCCCAAGCTGAGGAAGCACTTCACCACATCGCAGATCAACGCGCTAATTGCACCGCGCCCTCACCTGGCGCTGGCTGGCCTCCGGGACGGTCTGACCCCGGTAGCCGGTCTCGACCGCATTGAACGGGAACTGAATACGGTTTACCGCGACGCGGGAGTTCCAGAGCATTGGAAACTGCTGCGCTATGATGTGGGGCACCAGGAAACGCCGGAAGGACGCCGTGAGATTCTCGCTTTCCTGCGTAAGCATTTGGGCTGAGGACGTCCCGCAGCCGAGCGGCATCTATCCCCCCATGGGGCCTAGCCCGTATAATGAGGGTTTGGACCTCGAAAAGCTAATCCTTCACAAAGTTGGCGAGGCGATCGCCCGCTTTTCCATGATCCGCGACGGCGACCGCATTGCGGTTGGGGTGTCTGGCGGCAAGGATTCCATTACTTTGCTGGAGGCATTGGTGCGCCTTCAGAGGCGCGCACCTATTCACTTCACCGTGGAAGCCTTCACGGTGGAACAAGGAAAGTTCCTCAGCCCCATTGAACCGATAGGCGCGCACCTCAGTGCCAGCGGTATTCCCTGGCACTACGTGAAAGACCAGCCTTCCCTTGATTTGATTGAGGATGAACCCGACCACGGCTGCGACAAGTGCAGCCGCTTCCGGCGTCGCGCCGTTTACGAGATCGCACGCGAACTTGGCTGCAATGTGATTGCGCTAGGACATACGGCGGACGACTTCTGCGAATCACTCCTGCGAAACGCGATGTTTACCGGCAAGCTAAGCGCGCTGCCGGCGGTAACCACGTCGCGCAAGGGCGAATTCCGGCTGATTCGTCCGTTGGTTTTCGTCACAGAGGATCTCACCACCCGTTGGGTGGCTGACCGCCATACGCCTGTGATCCCTTGCGGCTGTTCCCAGAAGACGGGCACCGTGCGCCGCTCACTGCGGGACTACCTTGCGGAGCTGGAGCAGGACTACCCGTATGTGAAAGAGACCTTGATTTCAGCGATGGGCAACCTTGACCCGGAACGCCTGCTCGACCCTCGGTTTCAGGCCAGGGAAGGTCAGGAACCAATGGCTTCGGCAGAGCTTTTCCCGATTGTAACGGAGATGTAATGCGATACTGCTGAAATGTTAGTTCTGGGAGTTTTGGCTTGCTCGCGTGAATGATGTTCGTGTGAGCCCGTGAAGTGGGCGAAGTGTGGCGATAGGAGTTGAGACAGAATGTGCGCTCTTCGGTTCATCCCGCGCGAAGAGAAATTTTTTGACTACTTTGTCGACCAGTCGTCGATCTTGAGAGAGATCGCCGAGCGGCTGGCCAATGGTATGCGTGGCGGCCATGACGCGATGGCGCGTGAGTCCGAAGCAATCATGGCCCTGGAACAACGGGCCGACGACATCAACCGCGAGGTGTTCGACAAGCTGCGCAAGACGTTCATTACCCCACTCGACCCCGAAGACATCCACACACTCACCTCCAGACTGGAAGATGCCATCGACAGCGCCTACGCCTCTGCGCGACGAATCGCTGTTTACCGTCCGCAGACGGTCTCCACGGCGATGACTGGTTTGGCGAAGCACCTGGTGGACATTACAACGGAGTTGCATGCCGCGATAGGTATGCTGCGGAACGGAGGCGAAATGAAGGTACACTGTTTTCGCATCCGCGAGATTGAAGAAGAAGCTGATCGTTGCGCTCAGGACGGTTTGATGGAATTGTTCGCCAATGAGACGAACCCCGTGGAGCTAATCAAGAAGAAGGATCTGCTGGAGCTACTCGAAGAGACGGTGGATATTTGTGACGACGTCAGCGACATTCTTGCCAACGTAGTGGTGAAGAACAGCTAGCAAGACCTGTGCCCACTACGGAAAGATTCCCCACGCTATGAGTCCGGAAATGATTTTGCTTGTCGTGATTGTCGCGGCGGCGCTACTTTTCGACTTTTTCAACGGCTTCAACGACGCAGCCAACTCGATTGCCACCATCATCGCCACCCAGGTGCTTACACCGCTCCAGGCCGTAGCATGGGCCGCCTTTTTCAACTTTGCCGCGTTCTTCCTGTTCGGCACCAGCGTTGCAAAGACGGTGGGTGGCGACATGGTGAACCTCGACTTTGTGACACCCTATACGATTCTGGCAGGGCTGATCTCATCGACGTTCTGGCTTTGGTTCACCTCCGCAATGGGCTTACCAATTAGTGCATCGCACTCGCTGATTGGCGGCTACGCGGGCGCAGCCATTTCCCGCGTCATTCACGTTGAGGGGTTTTCGTCGGCGCTGAAGGCTTTGCACCTGAGCGGCTGGAGCTTGCCAGTGCTCTTCATTGTGCTCTCGCCCCTGCTTGGCTGGGTACTGTCGTACATCCTGATGACAGGGATTTACTGGGCATTCCAGAAATCCAGCCCCAAGCGAATGGACGTATGGTTCCGCCGGCTGCAGTTGGTATCCTCGGCCATATTCAGTCTTTCGCACGGCTCGAATGATGCCCAGAAGACGATGGGCGTCATCGCAGGCGCACTGGTGGCCGCGGGAGTCCAGAACAGCATGGATGACGGCATCCCGCTGTGGGTGGTGTTCTCCGCATATACCGCGATTTCCCTGGGGACATTGAGCGGGGGCTGGAAGGTGATCCAGACAATGGGCCACCGTATCACCAAACTGAAGCCGCGCGGTGGATTCGCCGCTGAAACCGCGGCGGCAGGGAGCGTATTTCTGGCCACGGGTTTGGGCGTGCCCGTAAGCACCACCCACACCATCGCCGGCGCCATTGCTGGCGTGGGAAGCTTTCACCGGCCCAAGGCGGTGCGCTGGCGGCTGGCCAACGACATCGTGGGTGCCTGGATTCTCACCTATCCCCTCACTGCCGTGGCGGCAGCCTTGGTATTCGCGATCATCCGACTGATTGTGCCTGGGGCATAGTGCCGCCATTCAGTGGTGAGTACGGCTACGGCTCAACCTGCGCCATCTCCCAAAGGCGCAGAGGACCATCGAGCAAAGCGTCCGCCTTCGCGCGAAATGCCTGCAGGTGCGGCGTCTCCATGTGCTCTAGCCACACTTCCCGGTTCCGCCAGATCTCGTAGAAAAGGAATTCGGCGGGTTCCCGCTGGTCCTGATGCAAGTCGTACTGGACGCAGCCCGCTTCCGCCCTGGTGGGCGCCACCAGCCCAAGCAACGCTTCCCTGAGCGTATCTACCTGGTCTTGTTTGGCGCGCATGGCGGCAACGATCACAAATCCGTTTGTCGGCATGACATCCATTCTAGCGGTTCGGAGGTAAACCAGAGAACGTTGTCCGGGATGTGGTTTGACCTGTTCGCAGCTTAGAATTCGCTAGGAAGTGTATAACGAGGCAGCCGCTACGGTGGAAGCCGATAGCCCGCGTTTGGGCCTTCCTGTTGGCATCCTATGGAGGCGGATAACTTGCCAGGCGTCAACCGGTTCGGCCGAGTCTGGCGGAGGAACGGGATGTCCCGCAAAGACCCATTCTTAGCGTTCTGCTTTCGCGTTGACGCAGCCGGGGCGATTTTCGATCAGTTGCGAGCGACGGACCTGGTGATTGCGGCGGTGGAGACTCGAATCTCTGCAAACGATTCGATCATACTCAAAACCGGAGCCGCGAGTCTTCGAAGCCAAGCAATCCGGAGTGTAGCCGTGAACCCGAGCGATCCCGGCGGCAGCACGCTTCCCCCAATGCGGGCTCTCCCCGTGGCGAGTGATTCAACAGTTTCAGGACTTCTGTTACCAGCTGTGCAGAAGGTACGGGAAGCGGCAAAGCGCAATACCTCAAGTTCGTCGCAGAAGGCGAAGCCATTTTCGTGGAACTACACCATCCTTCCGTATATCGAGCAGGACAATCTTCACAGATTCCAGAGCCTTGTACGCAAAGGAGACGGCGGTGCTTTGGCGATGACTTTGGCGAGCATCACCGATGGGACGTCGAACACGATGATGATCCGTGCCCTCACCAAGGAAACGCTTACTTACGATTCGGTCAAGATCCGGTCAACGGCTGGCGATTTCACCGCGCACCTGGAGAAAGCGATCGTCCGCGTCGAGGATGGCGGCACAGGCCAGCCACCACTGATACTGATAGGGTTCATGTCGTCCCGGCTCGGGTGAAGAGGCGTCCTACGAGCGGCCCGACGTTCGACCCGTTCCGCAGAGAAGGCTTCGCTTGGGCTGGCAACCGCGGCGAGCTTGGTGGATGCTATATCCTGCTGACCTGCCGATCGGGTGCGATGGCTTTGAGAACACGAAGCACGTTGCCTCCCAGAATCTTCTGGATGTCGCTATCGGAGTGGCCGCGCTGCACCATGCCGACTGTGAAAAGCGGCCAATTGGTCCAGGCCATTGTGGTGTTGTGAGGCACGCTGAGTGCGTTGGGTGGCCAGAAGTACTCGAAGCGGGCGCGCGAAGGGCCACGGGGTGGTAGTTTGCGTGCCTCAGAAGCATTGGCGCGGGAGGAATAGGCAATATCCGTTCCAATGGCAACGTGGTCTGCTCCGAAGCGTTTCACGGCATAGTCAATATGATCGAGCATGGCATTGATGTCGTGGCTGCGTCCGAGGAAGGAAGGAATGCAGCAGATCCCCACCAGACCGCCAGTATCAACGATGGCGCGAATGACGTTGTCGGGTTTGCAGCGGATATGCTGATGGAGATCAGCGCAGCCGGAGTGGCTGGCGACCATCGGTTTCGATGAAGCCTTGGCTGCTTCCAGACTGGTTTGCCAACCGCAGTGAGCAACATCAACAATCACGCCCACGCTATTCATCTCAGCAATGGCGGCGCGGCCGAAATCGCTTAAGCCGCCGTTGGATGTCTCCGCGCACCCATCGCCGAGCATGTTCCGCCGGTTGTAGGTGACGTGCATCATCCGGATACCCAACTGGTAGAAGATTCGAATGAAGCGGAACTCATCCGGAACGGAGACCCAGTGTTGGGTTAAGGGGACGCCATTGCCCGTGAAGACGAGGCAGTGCCGGTTCCGCTGTTTGGCAGCAACAACATCGGCGGCGCTGACTGCCTTCGAGACCATGGATTCCAGCATGTCTGTGGTGTAAGTGAAGCGCGCGAGGCGTTTGATGAGACGGAGGGGGTCCTGTCCCTCCTCGCCGGCATTCTGCATGATGGCCGTAACCCCGGATGCTTTCCAGGCACTGAAGTACTCGTCGCGTTCGGCGGCACTATCGACGGCGCGGGTCATCATCATTTCCTCGCGCATGTCCTCAAGTTCGAGATCAGAGGCGCCTGCTTCGATCGCGGCTTTCACGGCGTCACCATCCATGGCCATGCGCGGGCTAAAGCCGTAGGATTCAAACACAAGCGAGCCAGCATGCAGGCGAAGGCCGTGCTCCAACTGCTGCTGTGAAGGATTTAGGACGTTGATGGCATTCTGGCGGGCACGCTCGATTGCTTCGTTGGGTTCACCTGGATTCGCGCCCCCCGTCTGCCCGGCAAGCCCAAGCGGCGCGGCGAGTGAAAAGGAACTGCTGACGAAGGTACGGCGATTCATGTGCGCTCCAAGGGGTTCAGCCCCGCTGCCCTGTGTTTGCTAGGCGACGTGGCCCCAGTCGAAGCCACCGCTTGCCCTTCATGTTACGTCACAAGGGCGAGAGGTGCGGGCCTAACTGGTTTCCATCGCGAAACCACCCAGAATACGCCCGTGGTGGCGGGCACCGGGGCATGCGTCTCCTCCTCGGGTGGGGTGCCCGTGAGGTTTCGTGGATGGCTGGAATCGTCAGGTCTCCTAGAAATTGAGGTGAAAGATGGGGCCGGCTGTCATTGCTTTCGCAGTGCGGCGCTACTGCCTCGCTCCAAGCGGATTGCGCGATTCCACTTGCACGATGCGCGTTGTTTAGTGATTGGCAGGTTTGAGCTGCAACGCGCGAAGACCAACGGGTGCACAAGGCCAGGGCCTCGCAGGCAAGGTGCCGCTTTGCTGACCTTCCGGTTCATCCCGTGGTTTGAATCCGCGGTTCTGGGAAGCGCATGATGACGATTTCAAGTGCAGGGAACTGCAAAAGTTCCGGAGTGAGGAACTCACGATGCAAGTAACACTCATCCTTACACGAACTCCACTGAAGGAGTTCAGCCACGGCCGCCGAAGCGGCAGATGGGGGGAACTGGTGGCTTTCAAGGGACCTAAGGTGAGTTCCGCAAGGCTGTTGCCAAAGACTCCCTTCAGCGGCGGCGCAAATCCACTTGCGGCGGTCGGCCAAGTGGCGGTGAGCATCGGCCGAACCATGGCGGCGGCGTTGCAGGGCAAGATCCATTTGGTTCCCGTCAACCATGGAATTCTGGAGTTGTCTCTGGCCGACGGCCCGGTTTTTGGAGTGCAGCGGTTTACTTCAATGGAGCGCTTCAAAGCCGACTCTGGGAACGGTTACTACGTGCAACTCCGGCCAAGGCCAACCCCATACGGACTCACGTTTGAGAAGGCCAATTCTGCGGTAATGAAGCTCCGCCCCGGACACGACGGACGATGCTTTCGCGTTCACGGTGGCCAGACCAAGCCGGAAAAAGGGATTCTGATTCATGAAGCTCCGGAAGTGGGCTGGGTAATCGGATGTATTGCGCCGCGTCCTCTCAACAACTTCACGATTGCGCACAAGAATACCCCCGGCAACCCCTCGCACAAAGCGATGGACGAGCTGATCGCCTTCGTTGGAGCGCGCGCGGATCTGTTTGTACTGGATTGGTAGGCAGGCTGAGATTTCTGGTGCCGTGTCAGCAACCGTTTTCTGACTAGCATGCGCGGCAAGCGACCGTGAAGCGGCCAATTCGCCCCGCGACAATTGGCCCTGAGTGACCGCAAGTTCAAACGTACCGGATGAATCTGCCGCCGTCGGTAATCCGCGCGCCCACTCTTCGGGAATGATGGGGGCCGCTGCTGTCAGCTTCTCATTGCCCGGTAGAGAACCGTGGCGAGATGTCCAACGGTTGTCGACTCCGCGGTCGATTCGTTCGCCGGCGGAGTTAGCCCTGGATAGCCCGCCTGCTGAAGCCAATCCGCGACGGTTGCCATAGAGAGTGGCTTCGCTGCAAGCAACTCCGGTGCCTGCCAGTTCTTGCCCAGCGATATAAGGACACGGCCAAGGCGGTCGGCGGCATCACGCTCCGTAAGGGGGGCATCCCTATCGGCGCGGTAGCCGGTATTGAATCCACGCGCACCTAGCCACTGCATGGCCGCAAATGTTTCATCCGCAAAGGGAAGGTCCTCCAGGAACGTAACCACCGCACGCCGCTCGACGAGGAGTGCCTGCAACTGCGCCGTATCGATTCCGCGCAGCGCAACTCCCTTGTCGATCGCAAGGTGGGCAGCCATGCCGCTGGCTTCACCCAGCGCCATGAATACGGGTTCCATGCGCAATGCGTTGTATGCAACGTGGCTGCAGGAGCAGGCCACCGGAACCAGCAGACCATCGATCTGGCGGGGAACGAGTACGCCGTAGGGCACCTGGAAGGGCTCGTGCAAAACGAAAAAGTAGCCCTCGCGCGTGCCCGGATGCGCGGGGTCGTAGTGATGGTGGCCGTGTGGATCGAAAGCCCACTCGATGGTGGCGATGGACGAGGGCTGGAGTTTGGTGCGGTTGATCGCTGGAACAAGATCCGCGTCCCTCTCAGTAAGCACGTACTCGCCGAGGATACGACGCCCTTGGCGGACGTACACCTGCCGCGGCACGTGCTTATTGTCGGTCCACTCGTCACGATGCCAGCCAAACTGGAGCGCATCCTGTCGCAGCGCTTCGGGAACCTCCGGATCGTTCTGCAGCAGCCAGATAAGGCCGACGTTGTGGGAAAGATAGCGCTCGTAGATCTTGCGGCGCTCGGCTGGCGTGGCGGTGGGCCATGGCCAGCACTCCTCAGCAAGATCAAGTGATTCTTTTGGGATGCCCGTGTGCTGGTTTACGTGGTCGCTGTTCAGTTCGAAGCGGCCATTGGGCATTGGGTAAACCTGAATCACATGGCGAAACGTCGTAATCAGTCCGGCGCGTATATCCTCCAGAACCAGCCGATAATCATCGCGATTGTAGCCTGCTGGCTTTTCGATGGGGACCCGCTTCTCTGGCACGTTGGTAACGTGAAACCGGAAGCAGTAGGCTTGGGTAGCATCGTCAGCCTCGCCAGTGGAGCCCGGAAGCAACTCGGTCTCGCGAAACCGCATGTAAATGCGGCCGGCGTGCGGTTCGTTGTACTCGTCGCGGGATTCCCTGCCCGTGCGAAATGGGGCCTTCGCCATCGCCGCGAGGTCACCCTCGTAGGTGGCATCGACAAATACAGGCGCCTCAACGCGAATGCGCCCGGACGATCCCTCGCGCGGCTCAAGTTCAATCGCCGTGAGGCGGTTACTTTCAACCGTGGCGCTCTTGAGCTCGTGGCTCAACAGCAGTTGAATGCGGCCTTCCTGCTCCGCAATCATCTCGTGGAAAATGCGCTCAGCGGCATTCGCTTCATACCAATAGCCGCCCCGGCAAAGCTTCACGTTGGACTGGCCGGGGTTCCCCGCGTCCATGGATTCGTAGTAGCGGACGACGCGCTGAGTGAACTCGTAGAAGAGGCCCCCCACGGCCTGGCGTTTGCCGATATCGGCGTTGGTGAGCCCGTTGGACACGATGCCGCCAATGTGGTCGACGTACTCGCAGAGCAGCACACGCTTCCCCATGCGAGCGGCAGCCACCGCGGCGGCGATGCCTCCGGGGGTGGCCCCGTAGATTGCGACGTCGACAGTGGTCTTCCTTGTGGAGCAGCCCGGCATCAAGCAGAGAGCACTGGCTGCGATGGAGTTTGCAATGATTGCGCGGCGGGTGATCGTTCCAGACATTAGCTGGGAGCATATCACGGCTCACGCGAGCGACTGCATCATACGTGTTGATGTGTCGTAAGCGTTGATGCATGATCCCCGAAAGTCGGTATCAGTCTCGCATCCAACGCCGAACGTCGCACTACCACACAGAGTAGTGAAGGTGACGGGCAGGCCGGGGATTTCGATAGAATACGGGGAGCGCGCCGCCTGGCTGGGAATATGGGCCGCGTGCCGCAAATAACGCAGGAACCGGGGGCTTCCACAGGTATGATGAACCGTCGCCGATTTGTTCGCAATTCTGTCAGCGCCGCCACCATGGCCGCTGTTTTTGGAAACTTTCCCTATGCTGCGTATGCAGCTGCGAAACCAAAGCTGGCTTCTGATGTGGTGACGCTGGGTCCACGCAAGCTGAAGCTAAGCCGCCTGGCGATGGGCACGGGCACTTCCGGTTTTGGCGGCAGTTCGCAGCAGACCCGCAGCCTGGGTGTACGCGGTTTAGCCGGACTCTTGCGCAGTGGGTATGATGCCGGCGTTCGCTTCTGGGATACGGCTGACCAATACGGCAGCCACCCCCACGTGCGGGAAGCATTGAAAGGTGTTCCTCGCGAAAAGGTGGTGCTGCTCACCAAGACCCACGCACGCACCGCCGCTGAGATGAAGGCGGACCTTGATCGCTACCGCCGCGAATTGAATACAGACTATCTCGACATCATGCTGCTTCACTGCATGATGAGCGACACCTGGCCTGAAGAGCGGCGCGGCGCCATGGAGTACATCGCAGAGGCCCAGGAAAAGGGTCTCATCCGCACGCGCGGCGTGAGCTGCCATACCCTTGGCGCGCTGAAGGCGGCGGCGAAATCGGACTGGGTGGAAGTGGATTTAGCCCGCATCAACCCTGCGGGAGCAGTGATGGACGCCGATGTTCCCACCGTGCTAGCGGTTCTGAAGGAGATGAAGGCCCAGGGTAAGGGCGTGATCGGCATGAAGATTCTCGGGGCCGGACAGCTTGTGGCAAAGGCAGATGAATGTCTGCAGTACGCGCTGGCCAGCGACGTGGTGGATTGCTTCACGATTGGCTCCGGCAACCTCCAACAATTCCAGCAATTGACAAGGCAAATCCAGGCGGCCAGCACGCGCGGATAGCGGGCGGACAGTGCACGGCGATGAGTTCAATGCATCGCCGGACTCTGCTTCGGGCGCATCGCACGTGCGGGCAGCCGCATCCGTATAACCCAACGATCCGGTGCATGAAAGGCCGGGTCGCCCAAGACCGTCGCCGAATACCGAGGACACACATCATGACCACTCGCCGAGAACTGCTACAAACCGTTAGCGTAGGCATTGCCGCCACAGCGCTGTCCGCCTGCGCCACCGCCCAAAGCGGTCCTGTGCTGGAACTGCCTTCCCTGCCCTACGCGGTGGACGCGCTGGAACCGCACATCGACGCGCAGACGATGACCATCCACCACACCAAGCATCATCAGGCCTACGTCACCAATCTGGTGAACGCCCTGAAGGATCAGCCGGAACTGGCCAAGAAGCCTCTGGCCGAAATCCTGGGCGACCTGAACGCGGTGCCGGAGGCCATCCGCACAGCGGTGCGCAACAACGGGGGCGGCCACGCCAACCACAGCCTGTTCTGGAAGATCATGAAGAAAGATGGTGGTGGTGCCCCCACGGGCGATGTGGCGAAGGCAATCGACGCCAAGTTTGGCAGCTTCGACAAGTTCAAGGAAGAGCTGAGCGGCGCAGGCATGCGTCAGTTCGGTAGCGGATGGGCCTGGCTGAGCGTCGACAAGGGCAAGCAACTGGTGCTGACGGCCACGCCCAACCAGGACAACCCCTGGATGACGGGCCAGTCCCCCATTTTGGGCGTGGACGTTTGGGAGCATGCCTACTACCTGCGCTACCAGAACCGCCGCGCGGATTATCTCGCCGCCTGGTGGAACACCATCAATTGGGATGCGGTGAATGAAGAGTATGCCAAGGCGCTAAAGGCCTAAGGCTCCTTCGCTCGTTTCCGATTCAAATGGCCCCGGCCTTCGTGTTGAACACCACGATCCCGGGGCTTTTGTATCTTCAGGAATTGCGCGGGGGAATGGCGTCACTCCCGCTAGTGCGAGACTGCTACGGCGACACTGTAAATGTGAGACTGGCGGTTCGCGCGGAATCAGGATGCTATCCTTGTGGGCATTATGCGAAGACGATCGTTGCTGGCACTAGCCCCCTCCTTGTTGCTCGCGGATACCCGCCGGCCTTGGGCCGAAGTGGAGAAGATCCTGGAGCAGGGCAACTTCCAGGGGCGCCTTTCCGTGGACGACCTGCCTACCCCCGCGCTGCTGGTGGATCTGGATGCGCTGGACGCCAATATCGCGAAGATGGCGGCCCACTGCAAGGCGGCTGGCCGAGCGCTGCGTCCTCATGGCAAGACGCACAAATGCCCTGAGATCGCCAAACGCCTGATGGCCGCGGGCGCCGTGGGAGCCTGCGCAGCCAAACTCAGCGAGGCGGAGACATTCGCCAATGGTGGCATTAGCGGATTGCTGGTGACCACCGCCGTCATCGGCAAACACAAGATTGAGCGTGCGGTGCTGCTTGCCGCGAAAAGGCCGGACACGATCTTCTGCGTGGATCACGAGCAAAACGTTGCCGATCTGGACGCCGCCGCCCGCGAGGCTGGTCAGCGCCTCAATCTGGCCATCGACCTGAACGTGGGCAACCGCACCGGCATCGCTACCGGCGAACCGGCACTGCAACTCGCGCAGGCGATCGCGAGGCATAAGAACGTGCGCTTTGGTGGGTTGCAGGCCTACGCCGGACAGGCTTCGCACAAGAACGGCTTTGACGACCGGCGCACCATGTCACGCGGCATCATGCAGACCGCGGTGGATACCCGCCGGATGATTGAGACCAGCGGCATTCCCTGCCCCCTGCTCACCGGCGGCTCCACCGGCACGTATAACATCGATTCCGAGGTGGAGGGCGTGAACGAACTGCAGCCGGGCAGCTTCGTGTTCATGGATATCGACTACGCGCGGATCGGCGGCAAAGGCGACCCGGTATACCGGGACTTCCAGTATTCGCTGAGCGTCCTCACCACGGTGGTAAGCAAGCCCGCAGCCACCGAGGTGGTTGTGGACGGCGGGCTGAAGGCCTTCTCCACCGACAAGCCGTTTAGGCCGGAGCCCAAGGGGATTGAGGGCATTGAGTTCGGCTGGGGTGGCGACGAACACGGCAAGCTGAATCTTGCCAAAGCTTCGCGCAATCTTGCCGTGGGTGACCGCGTGGAGTTCCTGGTACCGCACTGCGACCCCACGGTGAATCTTTATGACCGCATCTACGGCGTGCGCGGCAAGCAAGTGGAGCTTTCGTGGGCGATAGCCGCACGCGGCATGAGCCAATAGACGCAGCATCTGAGTGAGCCTTGGCATCAAGAGGAGCGGATGCAGCCGTAGCTGAGGGCGTCGGCACAATCTGTTGTTGACCTCTGCCCGATCTGCGCATATACTCGCAGCACCGCTTCCACTGGGCTATCGCTGATCTTCCTGCAAGACCGGGGTTCCGACACCGGATTCAAGGGGGGACTTCCGTCGCCAAAGGGGCAGCGAACCTTCACGGAATTTCACGCACCAGGGAGCACAGATGTCTTCACCCTCACCCGCCCGCATCATGGCTGCGGTCCATGGCCATCACCAGACCGCGGCCATTGGCACCGCCGTCGAGCTGGGGCTCTTCACCGCCATTGGCATGGGTCATTCGAGCGCAGAGGCACTCAGCGAACATTGCCATGCCTCGGAGAAGGGTATCCGGATACTGTGCGACTTCCTGGTGATTCACGAGTTTCTGACGAAGAACGGCACGGATTATGCACTCACTCCGGAAACGGCATTGTTCCTGGACCGGCGATCCCCTGCCTACTTTGGAGGAGTGGCGGCATTCCTCGCTTCGGCATCGCCCATCCGCATGGGGTTTAGTGACCTCACCGCCGTGGTGCGGAAGGGTGGCAGCATCCTAAACGACGAGGGCGGCACCGTGAGCCGCGAGAACCCCGTGTGGGAGGAGTTTGCACGGTCGATGGTGGCGATGATGGCGCCATCCGCGGAAGCAATCGCTCAGATCGTGAATGCGCCTGAGGGCAAGCCTATGAAGGTGCTGGACCTGGCAGCGGGCCATGGTTTGTTTGGCATCACGATCGCCCGGCAGAACCCTGCGGCGACGGTGTATGCGGTGGACTGGCACAACGTGCTGGAGATCGCGCGCGAGCACGCCATTGCCGCGGGTGTGGCGGCGCGGTGGAACGAGATTGAGGGCAGCGCCTTCGAGGTGGAGTTTGGCGGCGATTACGACCTGGCTCTGATTACCAACTTTCACCACCACTTCAACAAGCCAACCATCGAGACGCTGATGCGCAAGGTGTGCGCTGCCATGAAGCCTGAAGGGGTTGTGGTGACGCTTGAGTTCGTGCCAAACGACGACCGGATTTCGCCACCCGACGCCGCCAGTTTCGCCATGATGATGCTGGCAACCACCACGGAAGGCGATGCCTACACGTTTGCCGAATACGACGAGCTATACAAGAATTCCGGCTTCACCCACAATGAACTGCATCGATTGCCGAACTCTCCGCAGGCGGTGATCCTGTCGCGGCGATAGCGGCTGACGTGCGTGGGCGACGCGTCCGAACTAGCGCTCCTCAACGATGGCCAGATCCCACGGGGCAATCCGCATGGTGCTATTGGCGGCCACGGTTTTGCCACCGGTGAGTTCCGTGCCCGCACCATAGGCGTAGGCGACGGTCTGCGCATCGCCCGAGTAGTTCAGGTAGTAGTGCATGCGCTTGCCGGCACTGCTCTTGCCGTGCTTCACCTTCACAGGCGCGGGAAGCTTCTGGTCAGCGCCCGTCAGGCCCGCCAGGCCCAGCACGTCGAGCAGCACCTTCGATTGCAGCGCGGGCGTGAGATGAGTCCCCTGATAGGTTAAGGTTCCCTGCCCGAAGCGATTCCGTGTGACGGCCGGGAACTGCCCAAAAAAGTGGTGGTCGTAGGTGGCCAGGGCCTCGGCTCCGTCGAGTTGCAGCATCTCGGCCCAGGCGCTTACTTTGTTACCGGCTGCCCCCACCTTGAAGGGGTCGCCCTTCAGCGCCAACGCGTCCGTGAGGTTCGAAAACTCCTGGTAGGTGAAGCCCGCTGCTTCGCGGAGCGGTCCGGGCATGCGGGTATGACGCACGGTGTCGTTCTCGTCGGTGAAGCCGCTCTTGAACGACATCACCAGGTGTCCGCCGCCCTTCACATAGTCAGAGAGCCGTTGCAGCAGGGCGTCGCTCGCCACATAGAGCGGCGGCACCAGAATCACCTTATACTTCGCGAAGTCCTCTGATTCGGGGAACACGAAGTCTGTGCCGATGTTCAAGTTGTAGAGCGCCCGGTGCATCTGGTGCAGCACGGTGAGGTAGTTCACGTTGTCACTGAAAGGCATGATGCGGATGCCGTGGTGCGAGTCAATGCTGTAAAGGATGGCCACGTCCGCCTGACGCTCGAAGTTTGCCAGGCGCGGACCGAGGGCTTTCCACTCCGCGCCCACCTTGCTCATCTCGCGATAGATGCGGTTGGGTTCCAGGTCATGCGCCAGTACACCCTTCCAGTAGGTCTCCTGCCCGTAGTGCAGGCTGTGCCAGTGCCAGTAGGCCACCATGTTTGCGCCGCTCGCCACGTGGCTATACGCATTCAGGCGAAGCTGGCCGTCGTAGGGCGGGAACTGGGTCTTTGAATCCCAGCCAATGGTCTGCGCGTTGGTTTCGGTAATCAGATAGTTCGTCTGCTTGAGGGAGCGGCAGAGGTCGCCCGAGAGGCTGATGCTGTGCCCGTCGAGTTTGTCCTGCACATCGTGATAGGGGTTCACCGCCGTGTAGTCGAGGTGCTTTGCGATGGCGAACTCGTCGATCTCCGTGCGCACGCCGCCCACGAAGTTATGGGTCACAAAATGGTGCGGCTTGGTGTACTCGCGAACGATGGCGGCCTGCCAGGCCAGGAAGTCGGTAGTGATCTTCTGCTGGAAGCGTTCCCATTCGAGTTTGTAGCCAGGGTTGATGGCGCCATCGGCGGGTGGGAGTTCCTCGAAGCTGTTCAGAAGCTGTCCCCAGTAGACGAAGCCCCAGGCCTTGTTGAGGGCGTCCACCGTCTTGAATTTGTCGCGCAGGTGGTTGCGGAATGCGGTCTGCACGTTCGGCCCGGCGGTGCCATAGGATGTGGTTTCGTTGTCCACCTGGAAGCCGATGATGGAGGGATGGTCTTTGAAGTGCGACACCACTTTGCGGATCACGCGCTCTGCGTGGAAGAGGTACGCCGGGTGCGTAATGTCCATGTTCTGGCGAATGCCATAAGTGGCCTTCACTCCACCGAGCCGCGTCACCAGGATCTCCGGATGCTTCTGGTAGAGCCACGGTGGAATGGAGTAGGTAGTTGTGCCGAAGAGCACCTTGATGCCCGCCGCATGGAGCTTATCCAGGATGCGTTCCATCCAGGCAAACTCGAACTGGCCGTCGCGCGGCTCCCAACTTGACCACGTGGATTCGCCCAGGCGAATCACCGTCACGCCCGCCTGCTTCATCAATTCGATGTCCTTGTCGAGACGTTCCTCAGGCATGTATTCGTGATAGTAAGAAGCGCCGTAGAGAACAGTGTCGAAGGACCTGGACTGTGCGAAGGCGAGTGCCGGCAGCAGAAGGTAGACGAGCAGGGCAAGGGCAGAGCGTAGCATGCGGTCCTCGGCGAAGAGTGGATTCACGGAACCCGTGAGATGAAGTGGTAACCTGGGCCGGCATCGCCCGGATGCCGGCCCAGTGGGTTAGGGCTATGGTTTACCAGTCGGCGCGGATGCCGAACTGAATTTGACGACGATCGTCCGAAACGCCCGTGACCTGCCCGAAGAGCGGGTTGGACGCGTTGGTGTTCACGGCGTTGAACCAGTGTTGGTTAAACGCGTTGATGGCTTCCATGCGGAATTGGATTCTCAACCCTTCCACAGGGACGAAATTCTTCTGCAGGGAAAGGTCCGTCGTATAAGTCCACGGCAGCCTGAGCTGATCGTAGCGGTACGCCGCGTTCCCGCGTTCAAAACGGTCAGTGTTGCGAAACAGGCTTGTGTCGAAGAACTTGTGGGCAGCGGTTCCGGCAGTGGAGATCTTCGACATGTCGAAGTTCTTCCCACTCCAGTCCAACAACAATGGCTTCCCGTCCGGGTTTATAACCATACCGCGTTGCGTGGCAAAATTGCCCGCTGAGGTGCCGGTGCCGCTGATACCCATCGGCGCGCCGCTGCTATAGTTACCGATGCCTTGCACCGCCCATCCACCAATCAGGAAGTCCGCTGCCTTGTGGGCGCCTGAGGCGAACTTGCGGCCACTCCCAAAGGGCAGGTCGTACATGCCGCCAAGTTTGATCACGTGCCTGCGGTCGCTTGCCGAAACTGCCTTATCGAGCGACAGATTGTAGTAATCCATCGGCCGCCCGCTGTTCTGGCCCCAGGTATCGCCAAACGCCGAGTTGACGTTGTCCATACTCTTTGACCACGTGTAGTTCGACAGGAACTGCAAACCGCCCGAGTAGCGCTTGTTTAGCTGAACCTGCATTGCATGGTAAGTGCTAAAGCCTAGCGGACTGAAGGCGCTGTAAATGTCGTTCCAGTAGATAAGTTGCGGGAACGGGGTAAGTAGCTGCCACGAGGGAATCCACTCACCCGAGTTGCCGTAAGGGTAGCGGCCGCCTGCAGCCCGGATGGGTGCCGGCACGTCCGCGTCGTTGTTGATCCAGGTGTTCAGCGGGTCGCCAATCGAAAGATACTTCGGATCGAGCTGGTTCAGCTTTCGGAGTTCATTCGCCTGGATCCCCGTGTTTTTTGAACCGACGTAGCCAATATCGAAAACCAGGTTTCCAGGGAGTTCCTTCTGGATGTTCAGGTTCCATTGCTGCGCGTAACCGATACGGCCGCCATCAGGATCCCAGCTCACAGGCCCCCATGCGTTCACGGGGTGTGTAGCCAGGGATGGTGTCTGATTGACGTTCTGCACAACTCCCGGATAGGGGTTGTTCCAGTTGAATGCCGCGTTCACGCCCTGAGCATTTACCTGGTTGATGCTCTGGTAGCCGATCTTGTTACCCCACGGATTTCCAGACCATCCGTTCGGATTGCGGCCATGGTAAAAGATGCCATACGCCCCGCGGATGGCAAGTTTATCCATCGGCTGCCAGGCGAAACCGATGCGGGGGGCAAAATCGTTCATCTGGTTGTCAGCAAAGTTCCGCCGGTCTGCGCTGGCGTACTCCATGGCGCCAGGGAAACCCCAGAGCGGATCCATCAGGGTTGGGTTCCATTGGGGATAGCGGTTGTACTGCTCCACAGGAAGAGGCTGGTAATCCCAGCGCACGCCGAGGTTCAGGGTAAGCCGCGAGGAGACACGCCAGTCATCCTGGAAGAAGATACCCAGATTGTCATAGCGGGAGCCTGTTGGCTGGTCGATATAGACACTCGAGCCAGAGACCTCGCCCAACAACATGCTCGCGAAGCCATGGCCAGTCTGGTTGAATCCCGGAAGCCCCGTCTGCGCCTGACTGAAGTTGATGTCAGCCGGACCGCGGACATCTCTGGAACGCATATAGGTTCGCCGCAAGTCCACGCCCATGCGCAGGGAGTGCCCGCCCTTCATCCAGGACGTGGTGTTGATGATGTTGTAGTTCTGTCCGGCCAACACGTCGTTTGCCGTATAGCCGAGAGTGGGGAAGTTCACGCGGTCGTTCGATCCGAAGCTAATCGCCGGATAGTTATATTCGCGTGAATACCCCTGCAATCCAAGAGCCGCAACGCCGTTTTCACCAGTGTGGACGGAGGTGCTGGGATTGCGCTGGCGGTTAAAGCCAAGCTGCAGGTGGTTGAGGATCGTAGGAGTAACCACCCAGTCCCACGCTGCGCGCCCGTACCAGGTCTGCACATGCTGCAAGCGAAGCCTGGAGAGGGGCCCGCCCTGCGGGTCGTTAAAGTCCCACACGCCGCCCTGGTCAAGCAGGTTGCGTGGCCGGTCAACCCATACATAGGACCCATTGATGCGGTGATTCGAGGAGATCTGCTGATCCCCCTTAATCGAGAACTGATCCTGAGTAAATCCTGCCTGATTGGATACCGGGAAGAACGAGTTGTTCAGCAACGCGACCTGGCCGGTGGCGTCTGTCACCGTGGGGTTGTAGTGCTTCGTGAAGATCGACCCCAGATTGCGCGCAACGGTAGAGATCATGGCGCTTGGGATCTGATTGTTCGGAAACACGTCTCGCACGGTCTGCCCATTCACCAGACGGGTGGTGGTGGGGTTGTAGATGGCGCCGCGCATCACAGGACGTCCCAGAGCGTCGGTACCGATCTGCTCATTGGTCAGGTAACGGCTAAGGTCGCCGCTCCACCATTCCGGTAAGGGAGCAGTGACTCCGGGTGACCCGCCGCCACCGTATGCCTCCTTGTAGCGCTCATAGGAGACATAGAAGAAGGTCCTGTCTTTGCCGTTGTAGATCTTCGGAATGAAAACGGGTCCTCCACCGGATAACGCATAGTTATGCCGGCGGTCGAGACGGCGTGGACGGCCGTAAAAGTTGTTGGCAAAGCTATTCGCATCCATCCACTCATTGTGGATCTGGCCCATCGCGGAACCATGGAACTGGTTCGTGCCGGACTTCATGGCGAAATTGAAAATGCCGCCAGCCGTACGGCCAAACTCGGCGCTCATGCCGCTGGTTTGGATGCGGAATTCTTCCAACGCTTCCATGGACGGCTGCGACTCGCCGAATTGCCCGCCGATGTAGATGGTGGCCGAGGCGCCGTCAAGCACCACTTCCTTTGAGAACGCCGGGCTGCCGTTGATGCGGCTTTCCCAGTTGTTTCCGCCTACACCTGGGGTGAGTTTGAAAGCAAATGCTTCCACGGAACGGCCGCCACTGAAGCCCAGTGGCATGTCGATGACACGTTCTGACCCCAGCGACGTGCCCACCTCTGGAGAATCCGTCTGAAGGATCGCCGCTTCGGCGCTTACTTCCACGGATTCAGAAGTTGCGCCAATTTGCAGCAGTGCATCCGCACGCACCACTTGGGCAATGCCTAGGTTGATGCCGTCGCGGACGAAGACCTTGAAGCCTGGGGCCTCAAATTGAATGCGGTAAGGCCCAATCTGAAGATTGGGCATGGTGTATTGACCGGCATTGTTGGTAGAAAGCTCGTAGGAGGCGTTGGTTGCCGTATTGCTTACGGTAACCTTCACGCCAGGAACGACCGCTCCCGCGGGATCAGTAACGGTTCCGGTAATGGTGCCGCGATCCTGCTGAGCGAAGAGCACTGCAAAGCCGGCCAGAACGAGGAATGCGAGGAGCTTCACTGTCGTGGCTCTCATGATGTTCTGACCTCCCTAAAGCAAACGGAACAAAGGACCTGTTTTTCTGAATTGTGCAGGAACCTCGCAAGCTCCAAACGTCAACTCAGCGAGACTGCAAACGCTTACAGCGTTCGTAGTGCTGGCTTTTTGATACTACACTTCGCTGTCCGTGTCAACGAAAAACATAAAACTCTATCTTATTCATCTCCTTATGCTTTTACTCATCTGTTCTCCGCCTTCCCGGTCTCTTTCTCTTTTGCAAGCGCTTGCATTTTTTGCAATGCTCCGTCAAAATCTTCCTGTGACCTTGGAAGAAGTTGCCAGGCATGCCGGAGTCTCGACCGCCACGGCATCCCGCGTTCTGAACGGAACGGTGGGCGTTCGAGAAAATACCCGTCGCCGGGTGCTCGCCGCTGCCCGCGCGCTCAACTATTCACCCAACATCCACGCTAGCGCTCTGGCAAGCGGACGCAGCAGAATTCTGGGAGTGATCCTTTCCAACGTAGAGAACCCCTTCTTTCTGGATGTCTTCCGGTCGATGGATGAAGCTGCTACGGAAGCCGGTTACTCCCTGGTAATGGAACACACCAGCTACCAGCCGGAACGCCTCGTGAGCAGCCTGAAAGCAATGAGTGGAATGCATCTGGCGGGCGTAGCGCTGGTTGCTTCCGAAGTGGAACAAGGCGTCCTCGACAGTCTGTCACGCCGCAGCCTTCCAATTGCGGTCTACGATGCAGCACACCCGGCGCCACATATCACCAGCATTTGCGTGCGCTACAACGTGGGCATGCGGAGAGCGGTGGAATACCTCCATTCCCTCCGCCACAAACGCATGGCATTTGTGGGCCACCACGCTGGCCTCGCTCCCCTTCAGGAACGAAAGCAAGCTTTCGTCGAAAGCATGAGGCAGTATGCCCCGAAAGCCGAGTTCTCCACCGCGGAACATGACGACACGCCGCAGGGCGGCCGTCAGGCGGCTGCCACTCTGCTCGACTCCGGATTCAGTCCGACGGCTATCCTTTGCGTAAACGATTTCATGGCCATCGGCGTCTTGCGCGAGTTGCGTGAGCGCGGGCTCCGTGTGCCCGAGGATGTTTCGGTCACGGGCTTCGACAACATCAACCTCTCTGAGTTCACCGTCCCCGCGCTCACCACTCTCGATATTCCCCGCTGGCGCATCGGCCGGCTTTTCTTCGATGCCTTGGTGAACCATCAGAGCAGCACACGATTTTCCGCGGACACCGTCATCGAGCCGGAGTTGGTACTTCGCGGATCCACGGGAATCGCTCCGGACCACCGGAACGGCAATCCCAAGAGCCGCCAAAGACCTTAGCCGCTTCTGCCCAAAGGAAGGAACCTTTCCATGGCATCCCGTTTATGCACGGTTCTCTGGATTCTCTGCCTCACTTGCCCGGCCTTTGCGCAGCACCGGCCGTTGCTACCTAACCTGAAGCCTGGGGATATTGGACAGTTCATCACACGCGACGCCTCGGTGTATCAGGATCCGCAAACGCGCGCCCTCACTCTCACCTTTCGCTACGCGGGGGATGAACCCGAAGTGCGCATCCCGGTGAGCAAGCTAGGCTGGCCCGTGGACTGGCGCGCTTACAGGTCAGTGGAGTTCGCCTTCAAGACCACCAGCCTCGAAGCGGTGGCAATCGCATTCTCCGACGGCAAGGTGACCAAGGACTTTGTAATCGAACCGTTGCCGGGTATCCGCATCGACGGTGTGATCCCCTTTGATGCCTTTGTGCAAACACGAACCATGACACCGCTGCTCCCCCTTGGCTACAAAGTGTGGCCGTCTCGATTGTTCACCTTTGAGCGCGTGGAGGAAGTGATCTTCCGCATGCGCTTCCCGGCGGAGCCCTCGCAGTTCACACTTTACAGCTTCACCCTGCGCCGCGACGTACCCGCGGATGGCATCGTGGATAAGAAACCGCTGGTGGACCGTTTCGGCCAGTGGATTCCGGAGAACTGGCCCGGGAAGTGGCAGCAGAAGCTGGTGGCGCGCAGGAGAGCGTA
>JAHCHD010000043.1 GCA_026129915.1 Bryobacterales bacterium | reverse complement strand
AAGGAACTCAACGTCTTCGGCGGCTTCCATGGTGATCTGGGTGAAAAACACCATGTCTTCAGGCAACTCCGCCAGTTGCTCCATGAAGTCGAAACGCTCCTGGCGCAGCCGGGTGAGCTCTTCCACCCGGGCCGTGTTTCCTTGCTTTTCCGCCAGTTCAATATCGGTGAGCGTGACGGGGTAGAAGTTGTCGTCGGCGAGGGCCAGAAAGCGATAGCCTAGCCGCCGCAGTTCCACAATCTCTTCCATCACCGGGAAATTGGCTCGCTGGCGCGGCTTCTGGCCGTCCGTGCGCCACACAGAGCAAAATGAACAATGCTTGGGGCATCCGCGCACGGTTTGTACCGAAGCCCACATGTAGCCCTTGGGGGGCATCAGGTCCCAGCGCGCCTTGCGGAACTCGGTGGCTTCCACGCGGCCGCCATCGTATTCCTCCTTGGGGTTGCCTGCCACGCAATCGGCGATCACCTGCCCCCAAACGTTGTCGCCGTCACCCTTCACAACCACATGCGCGCCACCCTGCTCGCGAGGTTCCTCGGGATAGAGAGTGGCATGGATACCGCCATAGACAACCCACGCGCCGCGCTCCCGGGCCATGCGGCCTACCGCCAGCCCGCGCAGAGCATTCCCGGTGTGGATCCCAACGCCCACTACGTCGCCGGGTTGGATTTGCTCAATATCAATCTGTTCAAGGGTTTCATCTACAATGTTTGGGTCACCAAATTCCCTTGGCGTGCAGCCAGCCAGAACATAAAGCCAACGAGGGGTAATCACCCCAACCCCAAACGACATGTCGCTGGGGTTCACCAAATGAACTCTCATGCAGATCCTTTCCAACCAGGCACAGATCGAAGGTGGCTCCCTATGCAGATAGCCAACCTGAAGGACTACGCTATCGGAGCATAGCAAAGCCGGGGGCGAAACAGAAATGTCGTGCTTGCTCCTTTCCATTATCATGCGAACCGTGGTTCTACGAAAACCCCGCGCCGCCAGTTTGCGAAGACCAGTCAGATCATCGAAGTTCGAGCGGATAGTTCGCGTCGTCGTCATCAAGCACCAATACCCAGTCCTGGCCGCGGCCTTGCGTTGGCGGTTGGTAGGTCTGGAAGCCTTTGGTGTCGCTGTTGTGGACGGGAAAAATCACGCCATAGCGCGGGTCAAACCAGCTTTCGCGCAGACGCTCGCCGCGAAGACGGCGCTGGTCTAGCGTGAATGGATGACCCTCTGGTGAGTACACAAACGCAAAGCTGCCATCGGAGGCAAGTGCCGCGCGGATCTTCGCGCCACCTTCGCGAGGGCCGCTGGCGATCCATTCCTGCGCTGGTTCCAGCAATTCCCAGGGGCGTGATTCATAGAGTTTTCGCAGATGCCCCATCTGGAAGGCGCCGGGGTGGTTAAGCGACGTGGTCCAAGGAATATTCGCCCACAACTCCGGCTTGCGTCCCGGCAGCCACATCTGCCAGATATTGTTGTTGCCGTAGGTGTGACCACAGGCCCCGGCAAGCATGGCCCACCACGCGGCCTGGCGGGCATCCCCGTCATCGAAGCGCACCAGCCGGTTGTGGTCACGAAGATAGAAGCCGATGTTCAGTGACTCGTAGCGCGGCTCGCCATCCAGGGTAGGACGTGGCGGATTCAGCTTGCGGTCGTTTTCGATAAACAGGCCGGTGTCGTGTCCGCGCGCCGCATGAGAACTCTGCGACATGTGGAACTCGAGCCAGGGCGCGTCCTGCAGATAGGTGCTCGAGAGCCCAGGCCCCCGCGGGTGATACGTAATCAAGTGGCGTCCGCCGTCGCCCGCTCGTAGCCCGGCGGCCAGTGCGTCGATGGTGGCGCGCTCTTCTGGCTTGGTAGGGTTATCGTCGCCTCCCAAGATCCAGATGATCGGCTTGCTACGATAACGCGCGCCGAGGAACTCACCGTAGGCCCGTGCGTTACTCGCGTTGATTGCCGGGGGCTGCTCAGGGTTGCGTACCTTCCAGTGCCCGCCCCAGGTGGGCAGCAAACCAACCACCAGTCCAAGTTCCTCCGCTTTGTTGACGATAAAATCCACGTGGGCGAAATAGGCCTCGTTTGGCGTGGCCGGATTGTCGTTCACAAAGGCAGCTTCGCGGTAGGAGTTGATCGCGCCGATGCCATCGAACAGTGATAGTGCCACCGTTTGCACCACCGTGAAGCCCTTGTCCGCGCGGTCTCTCAAGTAAAGCTCTGCCTCTGCCTGAGTGGAACGCGCAATCAGCATCCACGCCGTGTCCCCAATGTAAAGAAAGGGCTTGCCGTCAGGGCGCTCCAGCGTCCGTCCGTTCCGGGACACCCGTAGACTGCGGACCTCCTGGGCCATCATTCCGTTAGCTAGAAGCAGGATGGAAAGCGCAAGCAGGGCGAATCGAGTCATGGCATGCTCAGCATACCATCGCGCCACCCTCGGGCGGGCAACGGGCGGAGCCGCGAATCCGGAGGTTGTCGTTGCGACGTTGACGCTACTGGCATTGCTTAGCCCACAATAAAGGTGCGGCGATCACGTCGCTTTCCTCGCGCATGCCCGATTCTGCCGCCATTACCGTTCGCAACCTAACCAAGACGTACGTGCTTCCGTTTTCCCGGAGGCGCGTGGAAGCCCTGCGCAGCGTCTCACTGGACGTGCCAGGGGGCAGCACGTTCGGCCTGCTGGGGCCAAACGGGGCGGGCAAGACGACCTTTGTGAAGATTCTGCTGGGCATTACGAGGCCCACTGCCGGCGAGGCCTACCTGCTGGGCGAACTCGCAGGTGACTTTCGTTCAAGGAGGCGGGTGGGCTACCTCCCTGAGGGAGGCCGCTTTCCCAGCTACCACACTGGTCGCTCTCTTCTGCGGTTGCAGGGCCAGCTTGCCGGGCTGCAAGGCAGCGCCCTGCATGCGGGTGTTGACGAGGTGCTGGATCTGGTATCCATGCGCCCCTGGCAGGACGTGCGACTCGCCCGGTATTCCAAGGGCATGGTGCAGCGTATAGGTCTCGCTCAGGCAATGCTGGCGTCGCCAAGCGTGCTGATGCTGGATGAACCCACCGATGGCGTCGATCCCGTGGGCCGCGCGGAGATCCGCGAAGTGCTTGACCGCCTCAACCACCGTGGCGTCACAATCTTCCTGAACTCGCACATCCTTGCCGAAGTGGAACTTTTCTGCCGGGATGTGGCGATTCTGCACCGTGGCCGTCTGCGCTTACAGGGCGCCGTCGCGAGCCTCATTCGTCAGGCAGGCTACCGCCTTACTTGGCAGCCTTCCCACAGTCGCGCCGCGCCGGTTCCCGTTGAAGAGGAGTTTCCTGACCTCCCTTCGCTGAACGCGGCCATCGACCGTCTTCGTGTGGAAGGCGCGCTGGTGATGAAGGCCGAGCGTTGCCAGAGTTCCCTGGAACACGTGTTCCTTGAGGCGATCCAAGGGGAGGACCCCAGCGATGCGTGATGCCGCTTCCGGCCTCGCCGAGAGGCCCGGCCTTGCTGGTACGCCAGCGCGCCTGCTGTTGGCATTCGCGGCCCTGGTCTCTGACACGGTACGCGAGGCCTTCGCGCGTCGCATTGTTTGGGGAATTTATGGCTCCAGCGCCTTCGTGCTGGCCTTTCTTGCATTTGTACTGGAAATCGACATCGTTTCCGGCGCCAAAGCTACCATCACTCTGTTTGGGCAGGAAGCCATGAGCACCGGCAGTGTCGAGCGCCTCAATGAGTTCATCGGCTACATCCAGGGTGCCATCGCCGCCTTTCTGTACGCGGTGTCCACGTTCATCGGGGTATTTGTCTGCGCCGGACTCAGCGCCGCCATCTTCGAGGCAGGGCGCGCCGAGCTGCTGCTTGCCCGCCCCTTACCCCGCGGCTTGATTCTGCTTGCCCGCTATACCGGTTCCGTATTGATGGTGGCGTTGAATGTGCTGCTTCTGATCGGAGGAAGCTATCTGATCCTCGGTGCAAAGTCCGGTTTCTGGAATCTGGCATTCCTTTGGGCCATTCCCATCACCTGCTTTCTGTTCAGCGTGTTGATGGCGCTGGTGTTACTGGTGGCGGTGGTGGCTGAGAACGCGGCCGTGGCGATGATCGTTACCTTCGTGGCAATGGTCTTTAGCCCGATTCTCGCTCAGAACGACCTTGCCATCCGTCTGTTGCCCTCGCAGTTTGCTCGGAATCTCTGGAAGGCGGGCTATCTGGTACTTCCCAAGGTGTATGAACTGGGTGCGATGCTGCTGACGCTCGTCCGCGGGGATGAGGTAGAAAGCTGGCTCCCGGTGACTTCCTCGGCAGCTTTCGCGGCAGCGGCCCTGGCTCTGGCCTGGCTGCTCTTCGCTCGCCGAGACCACTAATCACGGCGACGAATCAATGGCGTCCGCACCTTGATTCAGACCGCGTCACGCCGCGCTTCTCGCCAGGCGCCAGACGGCGCGGCAGACCACGTCGGGGTTCATCGCATCACGGCACCATTGCTGCCCAGCCAAGGCTACCGCCCGCCGCGCATCCTCATCACGCAACAGCCATGCAAGCGCCGTGTACAGCGAAGCAGCCTCCGCTGGACCCGTCTGCACCGGCACATAGGAACCACCCGGCAGTTCGCCTTCGCCCGGTTCCTCACCAGCGCTTACCACCAGAGGCACACCCAGCGCCAACGCCCGAGCGGCGATTCCCGAGCTTTCTCCCGCCGATGGGTACTTCAGATTCACGCAAACATCCGCTGCATCCAGCAAGCGCGCGAAGGTGCGTTCTCCGGAGCTGCCGCGCAACAGCAGCCCAGGATGCGCCTTCAGCCGCGGGAGCCACGTGCGCGCATAGTCCTCTGAGGCAAAAGATCCAGCCACCAGCAGCCGCACAGGAATCCCTTCCGCCCGCAGGTGGTCTAGCGCATCCAGCACGGACGGAAGGCGCTTTGATTCCCGCAGATAGCCATACACGCCCAGCAGCAGTTCTCCTGAGGACACGCCGAGTTCCTCGCGACGAAACCTCTCGCGCTCGCGGGCTGCGTCCAGGGTGGTCCAGTGGCTTTCCGCCACAGGAGCCAGCGCAAGGTGCGGAAGCACTGCCACATTGCCGGAAGGGCAATGGGCCAGCAACGCCCGTCGCGCGCCGTCCCCGTGAACAATCACCACCCGCGACCGTTCGGCCAGACGGCGCAGAAGCGGGTAGCGAAAGAACTGTGGGTCTCCCATTGCGCTCGCCCTGCGACGCCACAGCGCCTTGGCGAGGCTCCGCTGCCACTCGCCATAGTTGTAGACGAACTCCTCTTCGTAACCGTGCTCGTCCAGTGTTCCCAGCAGCAGGTGGTGCAGCATGGCGTCGTGCAGCACCACGACCCCAGGTTCCGCAAGGGCACGCTGGTAGATTCCTGCGTGCAGCCGGTTGTTGCCCACATGATAGAGGTTCACGAGGCCGCTCTCGTTTACGCTGACATCCCCCAGCGCGCGAAAGCCAGAGAGCATCGCCGCTGCGTAGTCCGCTACGCCCGACGGCGCCGGAGGCAATGGCGCGAAGTATCCAAGGGTAAACGGCACGGTGGGGGTCAAGGCCGCGGACTCCGCTTTCCAAATAGCACGGTGCCCAGCCGTATATGAGTAGCGCCCTCCTCCACAGCCACTTCAAAATCGTTGCTCATGCCCATCGAGAGCGCAGGCAGATGATGCGCACTTGCCATTGCACGCAGCCGGGCGAAGTAGGGGCGGCTCTGTTCGGGGTCGTCGAAAAAGGGCGCCATGGTCATCAGCCCTTGCAGGCTGAGGCCGGGCATCGCACGGATGGAGTCCACCAAGGCGGCAAGGTCTTCGGGCGCGCAGCCTTGCTTGCTCCCTTCCTCCGAAAGCTTCACCTCCACCATCACCTCAAGCGCCCTCCCGCTTTGCTGCAGGCGCTGGGCCAGCTTTGCCGAATCCACCGTCTGGATGCAATGAAACAATGGCGTAGCCTTGTTCACCTTGTTGCTCTGCAGATGCCCGATGAGGTGGTATTGCGCACCTTCCAGTTGCGCCAGCAGCGGAGCCTTTTGCTCAAACTCCTGCACATAGTTTTCGCCAAACACCCGCAGCCCGGCGTTGTAGGCAGCGATGGTGACATCGGCAGCGAAGGTCTTGGTAACCGCGATTAGCGTTACTTCCTCACGGCGTCGTCCGGCGCGGGCCAGCGCCCCGTCCAGCCGTTCCTCCACCGCAAGCAGGTTTTCCCGAATGTGATCCACGATCTCAGTATCAAGGAATCTGGGGGCAGCCTGTGGAACGGAAGGCGACGTCCGCCGATAGTTCTTTTAGTCGAGCCGATTTCGTGAGAATTTTCCCGGCTCGCGCCCACTATCTCCACATGCCGTCCACTCGCCCTACTGAAGATCCCCAGGTTCGCACCCGCCAAGCGCAGGCCCTGCTGCAGGAGATCGCTACCTTTGTTACATCCTGTGCCGCTCCCGCGCTGCTTGAGCCGGGTGAAGAGATCCTGCCACTGCGTGAAGGTGAGTACTCGCTCGAATGCGACGGCGAAGGCGTGCTGCTGGAGTGCTGGGGGGAGGCCCGCACGCTCCGTCGCCGCTTGCGCGCCATCCGCAAGCGGGCGCGCAACTGTGTCGAACTGGATGCGGAGCGCTTTCCCCGCCGCCGCTGCACACTAAGCCTGCTGGACATCAAGGCGGAAACCGCTGCCCAGTTTGAGAAGGAGTCCACACGAAGCGTTGCCCGCGAGGAACTGCGCCGCTGGTGTGAGCGCTTTCATCCCGGCTGGCGTATCGAGTGCCTGAGTTCCGCGCCGGACCTGCAGCATTCCCTGTCACCCCGCTTTCCTCGCGCGCTACTGCGCATGGGAAGCGAGGGGGTGTGTGCCATTGCCGCGCCGGATGTGCCCGGCGCGGAAGACGTCTTCACTTTCGGCCTCATTTGGCTGCAACACTGCCGCGACCGCTGGCGCGACTTGCATGTGCGCACCCTGCTGCTGTTCGCGCCTGAAGCAGCGGCGTCTGCGCTGGCCCTGCGCCTGGTGGCTTGCAACCATGCCAAGCTACGCTACCGTCTGGTGCTGGTTTCCGCGGAAGGCGCGCTCCGCGAGCTTTCCCCGCGGGCCTGGGGTAATCTGGGCACCCAGTTCTCGCTGGCAGGCGGGGTGCCCGCAAACGAGCAGGCCCGCCATCTTTTTCAGGAAGTTGCATCAGGAGCTGATGCCGAGTGCGTGGAGGATCTCCGCGGAGCTTTGAGCCTCGAAGTCCGCGGCCTGCCCATCGCGCGTGCCGAAGGCGACGAACTGCGCGTGGGGCTGAAGCTCCGGCACACCGATCGCTGGCCCTCCGCCGAGTCTCTCCATCGCCTTGCCCGCCGTGTCGCACGCGTCCGTTGCGCCCAATCTGCTGACGCTAACCACTCCCTCTACCGGCTTTTCCCGGAACGTTGGCTTGAAAGCGTGGTGCGCCAGCAGATCCGTGCCATCGATCCCACATTGCACCCGTCACTGGTCCGCCGCCAGGTGAGCGGGAGCCTGGGCATGCATCGCACCCGCACTGACCTGCTTGCGTTAGACGAATCCGGGCGTCTGGTTGTGATTGAGGTGAAGGCCGAGGCTGACATTCAACTGCCCGTCCAGGCCATCGACTACTACTCGCGTCTCAAGCTCCATCTCGAACGCGGCGACCTGCACGCGGCCGGTGTCTTTTCCGGAGCAACTGTCCGTACTGAACCACCTCGCGTGTTATTGGTAGCTCCCGCGCTCTGTTTCCATCCCTCCAATGAAACGGTGCTCCAGTTCCTGGAGTCTTCCATACAGGTGCGTCAAGTTGGTGTCGCGATAGAATGGCGAAAACAGTTGCGCGTTGTCTTCCAGCATTCGCTGGCAGGTGCGGCGACAGGAGGAAGTGCTCGTTGGCCGGCAATATTTTCCAGCAAATCCGAAAAGCCCTCACGACGTTGAACCCGTCCGAGGTGCGTGACATCGCCCATCGTCCCGCGCGCATTGTGCTGCACGCCACCAGCGAGCAGGCATTCCTTGAGATGGAACGTTTCTTCGTGCCGCCTGATCTTTCTGAGCGCCGCCGTGCCGCCGTGCTGGGCAGCATCTTCCGTGCGGGCAACCCGCAGGCGCCGGCCGGGCCGGAAATCGAAATCTTTGAACAAAGCATGATGCCCGGCGAGAAGGGATTTACCTTCTATTCCTACGATCCCGGCGACACTGTGCTGGAGATCCTTGATGCGCGTCCGGAACTCGATCTTGCACTGGCGCGCAATTTTTCGCCTTTCCGTGAGCCGGTCATTGATGGCCTTATCCACAAGATCTCCGCGGAAAACGGCTGGTTCAGCGTGATGACCGCGCTGCCCAATATCGTGCCCAGCGCCATCATGGTTCCTTGGGCAGTGGGGGAGTTCGCGTCGGACACGGCCATCATCACTGCCAATCAGATCCGGATGCTGTTTCTGATTGCCGCTGCCAGTGGAGCGTCAGTGGGCTATCAGGAGCAGAAGTCTCAAATTGCCTCAGTGATTGCGGCGTCCTTTGGGTGGCGCGCTATTGCGCGGCAAGCGGTGGGCAAGATTCCCCTGGGTGGTGGCATCGTTCCCAAGGCGGCCATCGCCTATGCAGGCACCTGGGTAGTGGGCAGGAGCTTCGAGCGCTTCCACCGCATCGGCTATGCCTACACGGAACTCGAGCGCAAACGTGCCTTCAAGCAGGCCTTTGAACGCGGCAAGGAAGTAATGGCCACGCTGATGCGCAAGCAGAAAGGCGCACCCCAGCCCGCAGCGCCAGAGTACGATGAAGAAGTGGCGCGCCAGGTGGTGCTGCGCAGCAAGGACTGAACGCGCTGCCAGCCGGCATTTCGCTCGGTGAGCCATCCGACGCACCGATTCTCGCTTGATTGGGTAACGGTGTCGGACTGCCGGGAGGTCTCCTTGAATCTGCGAATCGTTTCCATGCTGGTTGTCCTTCTGGGCCTTGCCGCTCTTGCGGCTGCTGATGTCATCACGTTTACGAATGGCGCCGCTGTGCGGGGAACCTTTTTGGGTGGCGACGCTCGCACGATTCGCATTGAAGTGAACAACCAGGTTCAGACCTACCGCATCTCCGAGGTGGCTAGCATCCTGTTCGGTGACGGCTCTCCGCAGGCGGCAGGAGCGGCAGGGGCGGCAGGAGCGGCCATGCAGGCGGCGCAAGTACAAGCGCCAGCCGTCCAGGCCCCTCAGGTACAGGTTCCCCAAGTGCAGGCTCCAGCCGTCCAGGCTCCAGCACTGCAAGCTCCGCAAGTACAAGCTCCGCAAGTACAAGCTCCAGCCGTCCAGGCGCCCCAAGTCCAGGCACCCCCAGCGCCCAAACGCGGCCTTTTCGGGCGCAAGCCAAAGGCGCCGCCCGAGGTGCAAGCCCCGCAGGTACAGGCTCCACAGGTGCAAGCCCCGCAAGTCCAAGCCCCACAGGTGCAGATGCCCCAAGTCCAAGCTCCACAAGTACCGGCGCCTGCGGTCGCCGCGCCGCCCCAACCCGTTGCGGTTGCGCCTCAGCCAATATCTGCCCCACCGCAACCTGTCTCTGCCCCGCAGCAACCGGTCGCCGCCCCTCAGGCCGCGGCAACCGCACCGCCTGGCACCGCACCGGTCCCTGTGATGGCCCAGCAGGCAGCGGCAGCGCCGGCCGCGGCTCCCGCAACCCCTGCACCAGCTACAGTTCCTGCTCCCGCGCAGACCGTTCCGATTGGTGGCGCCGATGGCCGTACCATACCGGTGGGCGCGTTGCTGCAACTGCGCATGATCGATACCATTGACTCCTCAGTCCATCAGCCGGGTGAAACTTTCCGTGCCAATCTCGAAGCAGAACTCGCCGCCGCCGGGGACTCCCTGCTGCCGCGTGGTTCCGACGTTACTGTTCGCCTTGTCCAGATCCCGGCCAGCGCGGCAGGGGCGCGTCCCATGTTCCGCCTGGAGGCTGTTGCCGTTCGCGTGGAGGGCCGCAACCTGCCCGTGGCAGCGGAAGGCTTGCCCTCTCCTGACCCCACCAGTGCGCCGCCCACCGGTGCAGGACTCGCCAAGCTCGTGATCGCCTCTGACGGCCTCGCTACCTTCCGCGTAACCCGTGCCTTCCGCGTTCCCTAGTATCATCAAGCAGAGCGCCCTGGAACGCTGTTTCGAGTGCGTTGTGCGGCGACGCTGCGCGCTGCTGTCAGATACACGGAGGAACGCATGTCCAAGCCCTTGGCAATTGTCACTGGAGGGGGTCGCGGCATTGGCCGAGGCATTGTGATTGAACTTTCCCGCACCCACCATGTGATTGCCACCTACCGCGGAAACCGCGAAGCTGCCCAGTCGCTGGCCGACGAAGTGGGCTGCGAGATTACCCAGTCCGATATTTCCAGCGCTGAGGACCGCGCAGCTCTAATTGATCTGGCCCGCGAGCGTTCCCCTCACCTCGACTTGCTGGTGAATAACGCCGGCATCGCTCCCCGCGAACGCGCCGACATCCTGGATGCCCGCGAGGAGATTTTCGACGAAGTACTAGGCACCAACCTCAAGGGTCCCTACTTCCTCACCCAGATGGCCGCACGCTGGATGAAGGATTCCGGCCGAGGCCGCATCGCCTTCGTCACCTCCATTTCCTCGTTCACGGCCTCCGTCAATCGCGGCGAGTACTGCATCTCGAAAGCCGGACTCAGCATGGCTGTGGCGCTGTTCGCCAGCCGGCTCGCGGAGCACGGCGTGAAGGTCTTCGAAATCCAGCCCGGCATTATTCGCACCGATATGATCGCCAAGGTTGAGCAGATTTACGAAGAGAAGATTGCCAATGGGCTGCTGCCCCAGCGCCGCATGGGCGAGGCCGTGGATGTCGCCAAGGCTGTCCGCGCCGTTGCCGACGGATTGCTCGATTACTCTACCGGGCAAGTTCTGCACGTCGATGGCGGATTTCACCTGCGAAGCCTGTAGCGAGTTCGATAGGATAGTCGTTTCAATCGGACGACGGGCAGCGCCCCTGGCGCACCTTGCCCCAGCGAAAAGAGGTTCCGCTGATGAAAGAAAAGAAGCCGTTTTATGGCTGGTGGATTGTCGCCGCGTGTTTCATCACCTTCGGCATTTCCACTGGATTTCCCTACTACAACATCGCGTTCTTTTTTGACTATTTTCGCGACGACCATAGTTGGCCCATCAGCTTCGTCACCCTGGGTGCTCCCGTGGCTGTCCTGCTCACCATATGGACCGGCCCATTCATCGTTCCCAGGGTCAGCCCGAGGCTGCTGATCATCATCGGTACCGGTCTCACCTTTATCGCATTTCAATGGATGGCCCGGCTTAGCGGCAACCAGTTTGAATACTATGCCGCCTGGTGCCTTTACATGCTCGGCTATTTTCTGGCTGGGCCTATCCCGCACCAGATCATCATTTCCAACTGGTTCAAGAAAAAGCGCGGTCGCGCCATGGGCATCACCTATGTGGGTGTGGCCGTGGTGGGCTCCTTCGGCAACAAGCTTGGCCCTTGGCTTGCAAGTCAGATGCCCTATACCGATGCCCTCAAGTACATGGGCTTCCTGCTGCTGGTGGCTTGGCCCATCGCTCTCTTCATGCTGAAGGACCGCCCCTCCGACATCGGCCAATATCCTGACGGCATCCACCCTGACGACGAGCCCGTAGCCAAGCCTGCTACCGCCTCCGTCGCCGCTGGCCCCGCTGCCGCTGTGGCCAAAGCAGCAACCAAAGTGGCTGATGTTTCCATGACCTTTGCGGAACTCACCAAGCGTTCGTCCTTCTGGCTGCTACTGGTGGGTAGCGCGGCGTCCATTGGCTCCATCGCCGCGGTAAATTTCCACATGAAGTTCATCTTTGAGTATCAGGGCTTTGTGGATCAGGCGGCGCGCAACGCCGTCTGGAGTACGGCGTCCATGTGGGTTTTGTGGTCTAGCATTATCGGGCGTCTGTTGGCAGGCTATCTGGCGGATAAGTACCCACGCAAGTACGTGATGCTGGTCACCTACATCATCGTTGCGCTGGCCATTCCGTCCTTGTTCCTGGTCACTCCCGGCAGTTTCGGCTTCGTATATTTCTTCGCCCTGATCTTCGGATTCGCGATGGGGGCGGACTACATGCTGATTCCGCTGATGGCGGCAGACCAGTTTGGCCTTGCGTCGTTGCCCAGGGCGATGTCTGCCATTCTGCCCACGGATACAATTGCCCAGTTCTGGTTTCCCTACTTGGTGGCCGGCTTGCGCGATATGCTGGCCGGAAACTACACCATGGCGATGATGGCCGTCTTCGGCACGGCATTCATTGGAGCCATTGCCATCGGGCTTCTTCCCCGGCATGCCGCGGGCAACCCGCCCAAGGCGCCGGTGAACGAACCGGGGCCGCTTCCCGAACCCGAAGGGGCCACGCCCTAACGGATGTGCGTCATCCTAAGTCGCCTGCAAACGAAAACGCCGCCCGGCTCGCACCGGGCGGCGTTTTCGTTCTGGTTGCCTGCGGTCTGGGAATTGCAAACCGGATTCAGCCTCATTACCGCTTCAGCAGCAGCGCCACCACAACAGGTCGTCCCACGCTGGCACGGATGGCCGCTTCTTGGCGCGATGGCGGGAGGGACACACCAAGCGATGGGCTCCAGATCTGCGCCAGGAACGCATCCTTGCCATACCGGTGGAACACCAACTTCGGCTGCGCGTTCTTGGGGTAGTCTTCGACCACTACGATGAAGGCAGTACAGTGCTGGCGTTCGCCAGTGCGCAGAAGCCAGGCGTTGGTTATGTTCGTCCGGATCAGTTCATAGGCGCCGGGGGCATACACCTGGCCCTTGACGACAAATTCAAAGGGAATGGTTGCGGTTAGGACGGTTTGGTCTGCGAAGACGGGCAAAGCCGCCAGCGCGAAAAGCAGAGTAAAGATTGCGAGAGCGCGTTTCATCGTGGATTCTCCTTGGTTCACCCCGGTCCAGTTCTGTATTTACTTTCTGTTCCGGGTTTCTGCCCTTAACAACGGGGAAGCCTCCACAAAGGGGCCACGCGCCACCCACTACAGGCCGATTTCGTTTCCCTTCTGTTCGGAATAAGCGTATGATCAGACCGTAATAACCGAAAATGAGCGAGGTGTCTCTGATGCCTGGCGCTGTCACTCTATTGCTGCAACGCTACTGCGCGGGCGACAAGGCCGTGGAGGCCGAGCTGATTACGCAGGTCTACGGTGAGTTGAAGCGTCTCGCCAGGGTGCATCTGCGCCGTAGCCCCCGTGACCGCACCTTGCAGCCCACGGCACTGGTGAACGAGGCATACCTGAAACTGGCGGGTACGGAGGAGCCCCGCTGGCAGGATCGCGCCCACTTCTTCCGCGTGGCCTCACGCGCCATGCGCCAGGTGCTTACAGACTACGCTCGCGCGCGCCTCACCGATAAACGCGGAGGCAACTTCGTTTTCGTTCCCCTCGAAGATACCCGGTTCGTGAACGTCGAGGATCCAGGGTCAGTTCTTCAATTGCACGACGCCCTTCAGCTCCTGGAGCAAGTTGACCCCAGGGCGCACGAGGTGGTTGAGCTTCGGTTTTTTGGCGGACTCTCCGTGGAGGAGGCTGCCGAGGTCTTGGGTGCTTCGCCGCGCACCGTGAAGCGGGTGTGGCGGACCGCCAGGGCTTGGCTAAAGAGTGAGTTGCAGGCTGGAGGCGATGCGGAATGCAGCAAAGCCGATGGCAGCGAATAAGGGAGATCTTCGAGGGTGCGGTGGACCTGGACGCCAGTGCGCGCGAGGCGTTCGTGGCCTCGCTGCGCTGCGGAAGGACCTGTGCCAGCGACGCATGCTGCGCCGACGAGGGGCTGGAGACTGCTGAACCGGAAGGCGATCCGGAGGCCGCCGCCTTCCAGCCGGGAGACGTGCTCGCTGAACGATTTGTCATCCGCCGCCTGATTGGTTCTGGTGGCATGGGTGAGGTCTACGAAGCCGAGGACCGAAAGCTAGGTGAACGGGTTGCGGTGAAGGCCGTGCGGCCCGAGTTTCTTGCCGAGCGCCGCTTCCGCGATCGTTTCCGCCGGGAAATCCAGCTTGCCCGTAAGGTGGCCCACCACAACATCTGCCGCATCCACGACATCCTCGACGACAGCGCGCATCCCGGCTATGTCGCGTTCACCATGGAGCTAGTGGAGGGCCCCACCCTCGCGGAGTACATCAAGGGGAAGGGCACGCTCACTCCCACGGAAGCCCTCCCTCTCATTCGCCAGATCTGCGATGGCTTGGCAGCCCTCCACCGGGAGGGCATCGTCCACCGCGATCTTAAGCCCGGCAACGTCATCTTGTCCAACCCCAAGGCGGGAAATCCTATCGTCAAAATCACTGATTTTGGCCTGGCTCGCCGCATCGCGGAACCCGATGCCACCCGCTCCGGACTCACCAATACGCGGGACATCGTGGGCACTCCTCGCTACATGGCCCCTGAGCAGCTTACCGGGCAGCCGGTGAGCCCGGCGACGGACATTTATGCGCTGGGGCTGGTGATCTACGAGATGCTCACCGGATTCCTGCCCTTCAACGCCGAAGGCCTTGGCGATAACGCCGTGCAGAAGACCACGCTGGAGCCGGAAGCGCCGTCCCGCCTGGTGAGGGGCCTGCATTCCACCTGGGACTCCATCATCCTGCGCTGTCTGCGACAGGAACCGGCCTTGCGTCCGGCCAGCGCTGATATTGTGGCGAGCACGCTTTCGAGCAGTCCGCTGCGCGCGGGACTGCTGGCGCTGAACCGCTTGCGCTTCCAACGCGTCGCTCCCCGCGCTTTGCTGCGCCATCGCAATCGCTCGGCCTTCCTTGCCGCGCTGGGCATGGTGGTGGTGCTATCCAGTCTGCTTGCCGGTGCCCTTGTGTGGCCGGAGTGGTTCGGCCTTGTGCCAGCGGAGAGTGCCCATGCGGTGACGGGCGTTGACCAGCGGGTGGCCGTACTGCCTTTCCAGGTGGTGGGAGGCACGCAGGATATTCGCGATATCGGCGCTGGCTTGACGGATATCATCACCAAGGGCCTGTCGCAGTATGAGGGCGTCAATACCAGACTGTCGGTGGTGCCGGCGAGTGAGGTTAGGCGCGGAAACGTAAGGGATCCGCAGGCAGCTTGGAAACTGCTGGGGGCCAAACGCAGCGTGGAGGGTACGCTCGAGGTGGGCAAGGACCGGCTCCTGCTGATTCTCACCCTGGTGGACGGAGAGCAACTTCGGCAGATCGAAACCACTGAGATCCATGGCGAGGTGGACCGCTGGACGGAACTCCGGCGCGGTGCGGTGCAGAGCTTGGCCACCATGATGGGCTTGCAGTATCCGCCACAGGCGACCAACGACATCCGTGAGCCGGTTCCCGGCGCCGAGGCCTGGTACTTGCAAGGGGCTAGCTACCTACAGCGGGTCACCACATTGAGCGATCTGCAAAGCGCCCTCGGGTTGTTTGAACGCGCCATCAAGCTGGATGACTATTTCACCCTGGCGCATGCCGGGCTCGCGGAGGCCTGCTTCCGGATGTGGGAGCAATCGCGGGACCCCGTGTGGATGAACAAGGCCATTGACCACTGCCGCAAGGCGCTGTCGCAGGACCGGAACCTTCCCGAGGCCCGTATCACCATGGGGATGATCCTCCGCGGAACGGGGAAATACGAGGAGTCCCTCGCGGAGTTTGACGAAGTGCTGAGGCTGAATCCGAAGAATAGTGAGGCTTTTAAGGGCAAAGCGGATACCTACACCGCGATGGGCGGGCACGATAAAGAGGCGATAGCTACCTATCACCGGGCCCTGGAGATGCGTCCAGCGGATGCGGATTTCTACCTCTGGCTGGGCAATTTCCACATCAAGCGCGGCAACCTCGAGGATGCCTTGCGCAGCTATGAGAACGTCGTCAGCATGATGCCCGACAACCCCAAGGGCTACACCAACATCGCCGCCGTCTACATGCACCAGGAGCGTTTTGAGGATGCCATTCCGGTTCTGCGCAAGGCGATTGAACTCGACTCCAGGAACTCGAAGGCGTACAGCAACCTTGGCACCTGCCTGTTCGAACGGCAGGACTATGCCCGTGCCGCGGCGAACTATGAGGAGGCAGCGCGGCTGAATGCCACAGACCATACGCTGATGGGCAACTTGGCTTCCGTGTATGGCTGGCTGCAGGATTCCCGCGAGGAGGCAACTTATCGGCGCGCGGCTTTGCTGGCAGCGCAGGAGCTGAAACTGAACCCGAAGCGGGAGGATCTCTACGCCATTCTGGCGATGTACTCTGCCGGCGCTGGGGAAAGGGTACAAGCGCGCCGCTGGCTGGCAAAGGCCATCAGTCGCAACAGCTTCAGCGCCGCCGACCTCGCGCGGCTGTCCACCATTCACGCCAAGCTGGGCATGAACCAGGAGGCCCTGCAGTATGCCCGGCAAGCCATGGACAAGGGTTATGCCCGGCAACGGTTCTCCCGCTTTCTTTGGCTGCAATCGCTGCTGAAAGAACCGAACTTCCCGAACCCCGCCAAAGCCGGTTAGAGCAGGCGCTCTGGGACTGGCAGGCGATCTCGCAACCCTTCCACTGAGCAGGAGGCCTCTATGACTACCCCTTCAAACCCACGGTCCGCTTTTCCGGTGATTCCAACTTGTGAACTGCAGATCGGCGCACTTTGCTCGTTTCAATCCGGGGAATGGACGGTGGGCGTCGTGAATTATGCTGTCCCCGCAGACGCCACAAAAACCGCTGCTGGCTTGCATCTCGTGTTTCGCTACCTGCCGAGCTTTTATGGGGGGCACAAAGACGTCACCCCGCCCCGTGTCCTCGTTTCCTTCCCCGGCGACAACACGAGCGAAGTCTTGCTTCCTCTATGCGGGAGCAATTCGTTCATCGAGTCCGGCATCATCCTTGCCCCCGGGGACTTCGTAACGCTCGAAGTGGCATCCAAAATTGGCGCCACCAAAGATGCACCGGTCGGTCTTGCCTTTCGGGTTCAGACGATTCCTGCACCGCCTCCACCGGCAACAGGTGTACCGAACGACCCGGTCATTCTAATCGCGTGTTGATCGGCGAGACCTCTGCCAGTCCTGGTTTCGGGCACTGCTCCTCGCGGGCCGTGCCATGATCCATACGCCCAATCGTGTTCATGCGGAGGTACACTTCGATGCCTAAGTCGAACAAGACATCTTCCGGACGGCGGCCCCAGAGGCCAACGATCGCAAACGTCGTCCTCTTCGTGGAAGACCCCAAGAAACTCGATGCCGACGATACCGTTGCCGCGCAGCAGCTTCGAGCGCGCAGCGATTCCGGTTGGCGCGAGATCGAGAAGTCGTTTAGCCCGTTGCGTATCCATCGGCTTATTCCCGAGGATGCCCGGAATCGATTCTCCCAGGCCGTCAGCAAACTGCCTGGGACTGCAAGGCACCGAATACCGAGAATTGACTTCTCCCGGTACTTCCGCGTGACCACTAGCGCTGCGGCGAAGGAGGAAGAAATCTGTGAGGCACTCGCCAAGCTTTCCGGGGTGGAACTCGCCTATGCAGAACCAGTGGCCGTCCCCTGTAACGTTTACCCTGATGACGACCTTCACTTTCCAAACCAGCGCTATCTTCATCCCGGTCCCGAGGGCGTCGGGGTTAGCGCCCTCTGGCCTCGCAACCGTGACGTCAACGGCGCCTTCTTGCCAAAGCCGGTTGGAATCGCGGGTTCCGATGGAGTGGGTCAGGAACTCATGCTGGTCGATAGAGGCTTCCTTCCCTCCCATGAAGACTTGGCAGGGCATTTCCATCCGCAAGGCAATTCAAAGGATCCCCTCTTTGGCACGAACGAACTGACCTCCCGCTATCACGGGACCAGTGTTCTTGGGGTGGTCTGTGCCGTGGACAATCAGGTCGGCTGTTGCGGCGCGGTACCCAACTTGAGCAAGATTCGATTTGTCTCTCCCGCGGGGTTATCGGGATCACCGGACCATCCCGTGGCTGAGGTGTTGATTGAGGCAACAACTGCGCTGCTTGCAGGCGGCGGAAACGGTGCTGTCCTGTTGATCGAACTGCACTGGGAGAAGCGTGACGATCGCCATAGTCCATATGCGGCGTATAAGGACAAGACGCCGATCGAAACCTTCCGGCCTGAGTTTGAAGCCATCCTGAGCGCGACGAGTGCTGGGATCGTCGTCGTGGAGGCAGCGGGTAACGGAGGTCACGATCTCGATCAGCTTTTGCAGCCTCGCCGGCCCCATCCTGTCGTGGACTTCGCCAGTGAAGACTCAGGGGCGATTCTCGTCGCGGCAAGCAGTTCCACGCAACCCTATCTCCCCCTGAAAAACAGCTCGACGAGAGGCTCCAACTTCGGGACTCGCGTGAACTGTTTCGCTTGGGGGCAGAACGTAGCAACTTGCACCACAAACCAGTTCGGGACCATGCAGGACAGCTACACCACTGGATTTGGGGAGACCTCCGCAGCTGCTGCGATCATCGCCGGCGCAGCGCTCTCGGTGCAGGGAATTGCTGAGGGCCGGTGGGGCCGCCGGTTGACTCCCTCCGAAATGCGCGTGCTGCTTACGCACCGGGCAGTGGGAACACCATCGGCAAATGGCGCCCTGGACAAGATTGGTCTGATGCCAAACCTCGCAAAGCTGCAGAGTCTCATTCAGCCTCGAAGCGCAGTTAGGACCGTCAATAGTCTCTTTACCCGGCTTAACCTAAGTCTTCTCGGCCTCAATCTAGGCACCCGACAGTCACCCGGCGTGTATTGACTTGGCAACGACAAGGGCGATTTCCCGGGCTTGAGAGACCCGCTTCTGCGCTCCCGGAAGCGGCCCCGCGGAGGCTTGCATCGCGAGGAGACGCGCCAAGGCAGTCGGGGTGCAATCAGTTGGTTGTAGCGCCACTGCCCCTCGCACCCGCCGCAACCGTTGCTCGTCGATCGGGTTCTGTCCGTAGCATATCGCCACCTGGGGAATGCCCAAACCCTCCAGTTCCAGCACCGTCTTACGGTTCGCCTTCGTAACGGCCACATCGCTCGCCACCATCACACGGTCGATCTGCGGTTCGTAGGGCAGCACTTGGATGCGTGGGTTGCTCGCCGTCCGCTCTCGCAGTAGATCCTCGTCTGTGCCCGCTACCCACACCAGGTGCTTTTCGTGCTGGTCTAGCAGGTCGAACGCGGGCAGCAGCAAGTCCGCCAGTGAAGCCTGTGCTTCCGTCGCGTAACTGCCCGGCAGCACCGACACCACGAAGGCTTCGGCCGGAATGCCCAGTTCCTCGCGTGCCCGTTCCCGGTCCGCTCGCGAATAGGTGAAGCCGCGCTGAAACACGCCGAGATACTCCACCTTGCCTCGCAAACAATGCGGTTCGCTGTAGCTGCCTTCCTCATCCAGGAACAGCACACGGTCGGCAAACTGCATCGTCTGCGTGGTGTAGTGCTGCTCATCCAGAAACCAGTCCGTCAGGAACACCGTAGGCCGGTCGAAGATCTTGGCCGCTGGCAGGGCGGGAAACTCTTCATGGGCGATTACCAGTGCAGGCTGCAGCCACCCCATCAGCTTCGCCGCCAGCACCAGCGTCAACGTCAGCGGATTCTGCGCGGGCAGTCCCAGGTCAATCAGCGGAAACTCTGTCTCCTGAATGGCGCGTGCCCCAGTGGCGTATGACACGAAGCGCAGATCGACATCCGGGCGCAGTTCCATCAGAGCACGAGCAATCTCAATATCTGGCACCGCATGCCCGCGTCCCCGTCCCCGGCTGAAGAACAACACACCCAATTTTCCATGCTGAAACCCTGGGTATTCCATTGCGCCCGCATCCTATCAGGGGGTCAGCAACAAGGGAAGCCCATCAGCACAGGAGCCGCGCGTCGCGCTTCTCTTCAGCCCGATCACCGCCACCACATCGGCAAGCCGACTGCCCAGATAGTCTGCCCTGTGAGACGGGTATCCGAACGTGCTCTGCCCCATTCCGCACGCCAGGTCGAAATGAGTGAGCCGGACTCCCTTCGAGCGGGATGTATTGTTCTCCCCATTGAAAGTTCACTGGATCCGAAGGAATCGAGTCCAGCATGAGGGAGAACAGCACCGTGAAGAAAGAGGACACATCCTCGACCTTCTTCGCCGCTGGCATTGATCTTGGAGACCAACAGAGCCAGGCTTGCGTCCTCGACGCAAGACGCCCGAGATATCCAGGGCCGGCTCAGGGACCATTGCGATCTGCGCTGCTGGGCACTGTGAGGGGCAATGCTTACAGGCACTCCGCCAGCCTGGCAGATCGAACCATTGCAATCGTCCCTCTGCGAATGGAACCATCAGCCGGGGGTTCAGTCTGAGCCTGCCGCCCAATCAAGGTTCCTCCACAGGCGAACTTGGGAGTCAATGCTCCTTGAGTGTGCAACACTCGGCTCCTCTCAGCCCAGGCTCTGCTTCTGCCTCATCCGAAACGAAATGCGTTACTTCAGTCCGCAAACCCCTTAATTGAACGGCCAGCACGCTAAACTGAAGGGATGCTGCAGGGCCCGGACTCGACGGAGATCTACCGAGAGTTGCAGAAGATTGCAGCCATTCACCTCAGTCGATCCTCTGCCGAAGCGAGCATTCAGCCCACTCAACTGGTACACGAGGCTTGGCTGCGATTGCATGATCGTGGTTGGAAGAGCCGCACCCACTTTCTCGCGCTCGCCTCGAGAACGATGCGCATGGTGCTGATCGATGCGGTGCGCTCGCGTATGGCGGAGAAACGCAGTGGCGGCTGGAGCCGCGTCACCTTAACCCCGAATTTGGATCTCTCCGGCCCCGCATTGCCCGTCGAAAGTGTCATTGAACTCGACCGGACCCTCGATCTGCTTGCGCAGAAGGATGATCGCAAGGCGCGTGTGGTGGAGATGCGCTTCTTCGGCGGCCTCGAATTCAAGGAGATCGCCGAAGTACTTGCGATCTCCGAAATCACCGCCAAGCGGGATTGGGAGTTCGCGCGTACCTGGCTCTTTGCGAGACTTTCCGGCCAAGGCGCGTCGCCAGGTGAGCAATGAAAATGGAACTGTACTTCTGCCACTCCGCGCTTCGGCTGAACCCACACAGGGCGCATCATTCGCAGCCTTCGGTGATGGCCTCCATTTTCTTAATCACTCCCTTGGCCGGATGCCTGTCGGGAATGTTCTGTGCCATCTTAATGGATTCCCGCGCCAGACCGCATGCTCTGCCTTTCCGGCCGGCCTTCTCGTAGGTCAATGCAAGGTCAGACTGTGCAAACACCATCTCGCCAAGGGCGTGCATGTTCTTGCGGTCGAGCTCCCATACCTTCCGAGCTTCAACAAGAGCCCGCTCACCATACTGCGCGGCCTCACGCGGACGTCCCCACTCCCGATAGGCGAGCCCGATTCGGTTCAGGACGGCGGCCACGCGGAGCGCCGCCACGGCACTCTTGGGGTCTTCCGCCACAGTCTCGCGCCGAAGTGTCAACGCGCGCTCTAGCAGTTGCACCGCTTCTTCGTGCCGCTTTGCCTGCAGGGAACTCATCGCCAGCATCAGCGCGCTGCTGGCCAGGTTTACTCGCGCGGAGCGCGGCCTCGCTGCGTAGCGCGATTCGTGCATCCGCATCGCTTCCCGCGCGTGCTTCTCGCATTTCTCGTAGTCTTTCTGCCCCCAATACTCGTTCGCCAGCCACTGGTGACTCTCCGCAAACCGGCGTTGCCGCATGTCGTCGTCAGGTTCTTCTCGCAACAGTTCTTCGCGGATCACCAGTGCCCGTTCAAAGAGGGGAATTGCCTTCTCGCGGGTTGCGCTGCGCGAGTAGGCGTCCGCCACTTGCTTAGTAACCGCGGCCAGTCGCTCCTTCTGCTCCGGATCAGCCGGGTTCGCGCGAACCAAATTCTCAGCATGCGGTAACGCTTCTTCTCCAAGCGCCACCGCGCGGTCCGTTTCGCCCCGCGTCACATAGGCGCTGGAGGCGTAGGAGAGCGCATCCGTCAACGCTACGGTGGCGGGTAGCGATGCGCCGGCGCCTTTAGCAAGCGGTCGCGCAATCTCCACCGCACGTAGCGCGTGCTTCAGCGCCTCTTCTGATCTTCCCAAGCTCGCGCCGCCAAGGTCCTTGCCTTCAATCTCCGACAGGCGCAGATAGCCTTGGGCCAGGTCCAGGCGCACGCCCGCACTTGCCGAGGGGTCGGCCGCCAGTGCATCGAGATAGTGCACGCTGCGGTCAACGATTACCTTTCGCGCGCCTAGAGATCCTGGCAGAAACTGGATCTCGTCATGCACCTCGAACATCATCGCGCGGGCAAGTTCTCTCACTTCGTCGAAGCGCTTCTCCGCCTTGCCCGCCTGCCAGATGGCAATGCCGAGCGCCGCCACTAGACCGAGCGTAGCCAGCGACGCGGCTCCCACGGAGTAGCGATGCCTCACGACAAACCGAGCCGCCCGATAGCTCCATGTGGGTTCGCGTGCCTCAATTGGCATTCCGCGCAGATAACGCTCAACGTCCCGCGCCAGCGCCCCCGCTGACTCATACCGTTCCCCTGTATCTGTCCGTAGCGCCTTTCCCGCAATCGCTGCCAGGTCACCCCGCAGTGGAAGCTCCTTTACTGCCGCGCGCGCCTCGTCCACCATCTGTTCCAGGCTCAACCCGGCAAGCAGACGCGGCGGACGTCCCCCCAGTAGTTCGCACAGCACCACGCCCAGGGAGTACACGTCCGTTGACGTCGTTACGGGTTGCCCCAGCAACTGTTCCGGGCTGGCGTAGTTGGGGCTGAATGCATGCACTCCTTGTGTCTGATCTTTGTTCGCCAGAGGATCGAGGATCTTCGCGATCCCGAAATCCAGAAGCTTCACCCGCCCTTCGCGGGTGACGAAGATGTTGTCGGGCTTCAGATCGCGGTGTACCACCAGTGCCCGGTGCGCGAATTGGACCGCTTCGCACACCGCCAGGAACAATTCCAGCTTCTGCCGTTCACCCGTGTCCGCGCAGTATGTCGTGAGCGGTTTGCCCTCCACATATTCCATCAGCAGATAACGGAAGCCCAGCGCTGTCGTTCCTGCATCCAGCAACCTGGCAATGTTCGGGTGTTCTAGGCCCGCCAGAATCTGGGTTTCTCCCTTGCCCACATCAGCAACGGTCTGCAGCAGGATCACCTTGATGGCCACCTGCTTCTCGAAGTCGCCATCGGAGCGTTGGCCGCGATAGACCACACTCATCCCGCCTCGGCCAATCTCTTCTACTGCGGTATAGGGTCCAAAGCTCTGGCCACAGAAATCAAGCAGTGGAGCCTGAAGAAACTCACCAACCCGATCCTGGGCGTTTAGCATCACCAGAACCTCATCGCGAACAGCGGGGTCCGTCGCACACTGGTCCCGCACCCACGCTTCCCGTTCCGCCGCGGGCCGTTCCAGGGCCTGCTCGAAGATCTGCTCTACCCGGTTCCAGGTATTCGACGGCTCCATTGCCGTGTTGTCCTCCCAGTTGAGTTTGGACTACCAGCATACATTGCAAAGGAGGACCTGTCCGAGCTTGCGGCAGCCGGTTGCGTGATGGAGCCGAAGCCCTTGAAGATATGCGGACTAGTACTGTCTTGACCTCTCATAGCCGCATGCTGCTGATACCTCGTGTGCTCATTCCCCGAGTTCCTGGGTACAGACCGCGATATCGCAATGAGGGGACCTAGGATGATGCGCATTGAATCTTTCCGCTGTGATTGCCTTTTTAGCTTTCCCGCAATTGCTCTGCTTTGGCTGCTTCTGGCGGCCTTGCCCCTGCAGGCAACCACAATCCAGATTGTCAGCCAGCAGGCATTCTTGCACGACAGTGCGGGGCTCCTCTTCACGCTCGATGCAACCGATTCGGGCTACTTTGAGAATCTCGATGCTGATGGCTTTGGCGAACTTGGCTGGCACTTCACCAACACCGGCGCCGAAGCCATAGCCGGATTCTCCTTCACTGTGTTCCTTGACCCTGACCTCGACCCTGACGATAGCGTCTGGTTCTTTGAGTACGCAGAGTTCTACGGTCTTGCCTTGCACCCGGCGGCTCCTGCCGGGGCGCTTGCCCCCGTTGCCTGGGAAATCGATGAGCCAGGCTTCCTCTTCGGCGACATTGTGTCTAACGCCTCCAACGCCCTTGGGCCCGTACTCGACAACACAAACGCCATTACCGCGGATTTCGTAGAGGATGTTTCCTTCGCCTTCACCTTCAACGTGGGCTCGTTGCTGCCAAACCAAACCGCGAAGGCAACCGTCCAGCTTCTGCGAGCGGCAAGCGGCGCGGCCATCGGCCATATTGATACAGAGACAGGCGGCGACGCTTACTATCACGCTTACCTCACTCTTTCCTCCAACGAGGAAGATCCCGGCACGCCCGGCGAGATTCCCGAACCATCCACGTGGCTGCTGATGAGCGGCGGGCTGCTGGCGTTGTTGCTGGCGCGTAACCGGAGCCACATGGTACGCATCCGCCTGCCGGGGGTCAGAGGTGCGCGTCGCGGCCTGCTCCTCACCATTCCGCTGCTGATGCTTTCTCCTGTGTTCTTTCAAGGGCAGGGAACCCCTGACCTCGTCGTAGCCGCACTCGATCCCTCTGGCCTCTCCACCGACGGCCAGAGTTTAGTCACCATGGGTTCCCTGGTGGCCCAAATCCGAAATCTCTCGGAGACAAGTATCCCGGTGCAGTTTCAGGTGCGCGCCTTCGAAGACCGTAACGGCAATGGTACGTTCGACCAAGGCACGGATCTGGAACTGGGAACCGCGATGGTGGAGGGTGGGCTCGCCGCCAACACTGCTACGGATATCTCCATTCCAGTTCAGGGCACTGTGCTGTTTGCGGGCAACCTCATCTATGTCACCGCCGATAGCGGCAATGTGGTGGCCGAATCTGATGAAGGCAACAACACCCGCAATACGGGCGATTCCAGCGCCTTTCAGCCACCCATCGGACAGTACTTCCCTAGCGTCAAGTGGCAGTGGACCGGGGCCAGTGAGTTCCCTGATCGCCGCCACGTCACCGTGCCCGCGGTAGTGGCGCAAATGGACGACGACAATGGCGATGGCGTCATTGACGAGAATGACATCCCCGATGTTCTGGTTGTCAGCATCTTCGATCTGGGTGGCTTCAGTTGCGTCACGGCCAACAACCCCGCATACCTGCGTCTGCTGGATGGCCGAACTGGTGCTCTCAAGTGGACCTCAAGCACCCCCGTGCAGCCTTGCTCCATGCCCGCCGTGGCTGACCTCGACAACGATGGCATCCCTGAGATCGTGGCCCACGCCGGACAGCAACCCGTGGGCTCACCTTTCTCAAGTAGCGCCACACTGGTTCTCTCTAACACGGGCCAACTGCTCCACTACTATCCGGCTGTCCTTTCCGCGAATGGCAACCCGGCAATCGGAGACGTCGACAACGATGGCAGGCCGGAAATTCTGCACGGCTGGAACATCTATCGCTATCCGGAAGGCACTACCACCAACGCCCTCAACACGCTCTCGCTAGGTTCCGCCTCGCCGTTCAACTATGCCCCGGTGCTGGTGGATCTGGATCTTGATGGTGACCTCGAAGTCGTCAGCGGCCTGCGCGCCTATCATCACAACCATGGCCAGCCGGGAGTCTCCCTGATCTACGGCATGGGCGGGTCCACCGGCCATCGCGGCACCAACGCCGTGGGCAACTTCGACGACGATCCCTACCCGGAGATCGTGGTAGTGCAGGACACCATGAACCTCTACCTTCTGGAGCATACCGGCGCCATCAAGTGGGGACCCATCTCTCTGCAAACTGACCCGGACGAAGACGGCGTCTTCCAGCAGCAGTCACTCGGTGTCCCAGTAGTGGCTGACTTCGATGGCGATGGTATGCCGGATATCGGCCTTGCAGGCACCAAGTACTTCACAGCCTATGACGGTCGCGACGGCAGCGTGAAGTGGCGGACTCCCTCCCGCGACGACTCCATGGCGACAGGCGCCACGGCATTTGACTTTGAAGGCGATGGCCGTTCTGAAATCATCTACAACGACGAACTCTACCTGCGGATTCTCGACGGAACCACCGGCGCTGTGCTCTGGCAAACCGTGAACCCCGCCTGCACCGGTGGCGAGTATCCCATCGTCGCCGACGTTGATGGAGATGGTAGCGCGGATATCATTGTTCCCCGCAACACCCTCTGTGGTTTTGCGGCTGAGGTGGGAATCACCGAGAGCGCGCTAATGGTGTATTCCGACCCCCTGCGCTGGGTGCGCACCCGCAAGATCTGGAACCAGTACACCTACCACATCACCAACATCAACCCCGATAACAGCGTGCCCCAGAACCCCACCCCCAATTGGCTGGTGCCGGGCCTCAACAACTTCCGCTTGAACAATTTCGGTTCCGCCCAGGAAGGTCTCAGCAATGAGGCTCCCAACCTGCGCCCGTCCTTCCTGCGCCGCGACGACAGTGCCTTCCCCGGCGTCGTCACCATCACCTCGCGCATCGGCAACGGAGGCGCAATCCCCACGCCCGGTCCGGTGAAGGTGGCATTCTTCCGCGGCGACCCTCGCAATGGCGGCACCCTCATCGCTCGCACCGTAACCCCCAGTCCCCTCGCCCCGGGTGAGTACGCCGACGTCTCGGTGGAATGGCTCAGTGCTCCCGAAGGTCTTTCCCCCATCGTGGTGGTGGCCGATTGGAACAGCAACAACGAAAGCGAGATCCCGGAGTCCAACGAAGACGACAATTTCTACGCCTCCGATTTCCTCTTTGGCGTGGGACCCTTTGATACTGTCGATCTGCTCACAGCGCGCTTCAAATCCACCGCGGTCGACCTGGCGTGGGGCCGCGTCGACGGCGCAGTCACGTACACCGTCTATCGCCGCACGGGGCAGTTGCCTTTCGCGCCGATCGCCACCGGTCTTACGCGCACCAGCTTCTCGAACACCGGCCTCACTAACGGCGTCACCTATCACTATGTGGTGCGCTGGGTGGATGCTGCTGGCATGGAATCCATCGACGGTACCGAGATGAGTGCCACCCCCACCGCCTCAAACTCAACCGGCGCCACGCCGCCTACAATCACCAGTCGCCCGGTCACGCGCGGCATAGCCGGCTCTCCATACAGCTACCTGATGCGCGCGTCTGACCCGGATGTCGGCGATGTCATCACCTGGTCTCTCGAAGCTCCACCGAACGACATGACCATCAGCCCCGCCGGCCTCATCTCCTGGGTGCCAGGCCTCGACGCGGTGGCCAACAACCGCATCTCCGTTCGCGCGACTGATTCCACTGGTCGCTTCGCCCAGCAGAAGTATTACCTCTTCATCGAAACCCAGGTGGTGAACTCCCCGCCACTGATTACTTCAGCGCCCATCACCAGCGCGGTCTCAGGCAATGAGTACCTCTATCAGGCAACCGCCATTGACCCCGACGGTGGATTGCTCACCTGGAGCCTCACAAATGCCCCGGCGGGTATGGCCGTGAACCCCAGTACGGGTCTGGTTTCTTGGACTCCCGCTCGCGCCCAGGTGGGTTCGCAGTCGGTGGCGCTCACCGCCACAGATTCCGGCGGGCTCTCCATCACGCAGAACTATTCCATCAATACCCTCAAGGGCAACAAGGCGCCTATCATCCAATCCCTGGCGCCCAACTCCGCGCGTGCCGGGCAGACCTATGCCTACGCCCCGGTGGTCACTGATCCTGAAGATGATCCGCTCACTTTCATACTTCTCAACGCTCCGGCAGGTGCGACCGTGAATCCCGGTACGGGTGCGGTCTCGTGGATTCCCACTGCCGCTCAAGTCGGCCTCACCAGCTTTAGCCTCCGTGTCACCGATGACGGCGGCTTGAGTGCCACGCAGCTTATCAACCTGGACGTGCTCCCCCAGAACAGCGCGCCAATCATCAGTTCGAATCCGGAGTCTGTTGGAGAGCAGGGGCTTGTTTACCTCTCGCCCACTTCGATTGCGGATCCCGACGGCGATGCGGTCACCGTCAGCTTTGACGAAGCCCCTGTTGGCATGATCTACAATCAGGTGCAGAACCGCGTGGAATGGCCTGTGCCCGCGGATGCCACCGGTTCCGTCAACGTCACTCTGCGCGCCACTGACACCGGCGGCCTCTTCGCGCTTCAATCCTGGACCATCCAGATTGTGCCCGAAGATAACGAACCGCCGGTCATTACCTTCCACACTCCCGCTGCGGGAGCCACCATCACCGGCGACGCCGAAGTGCGCGCCACCATCACCGACGCAACGCTGAAGTCCTGGGTGCTCGAGTATCAGGCCGAAGGCGCATCCAACTGGATCCCTCTGGCCACCGGGACCACAGAGGTGGTGAACGCACCCATCGGCAACTTCCCTGGCGGAGTACTGAAGAACAATCCCTATCGGCTGCAGATTCGGGCTGAGGACAAGAAGGGAATCGCCTCCTCCTTCCAAGGCATCAATGTGAACTCTGGCGAACTCAAGCAGGGCCGCTTTGAACTTCTCTATGAAGATCTCCGGCTGCAGGCCCTTAACGTTCCCATCTTCGTGCAGCGCAGCTACGATTCCTCCAACCCCGCCGTTGGTGACTTCGGCCCCGGCTGGCAGATGGGCCTTTCAGAAATGGATATCCGCCGCGATATCAACTTCAACGTCTTCGTCACGCTGCCATCCGGGCGTCGCGTAGCCTTCGCGCATACGCCGCAGTTCATCGGTATTGGCGTTTGGACAAATGGCTATACCGCCGCCCTGCCAGGCGTAACGGATACGCTGGTTGACCCGGATTGCCCCAGCCTGTTCGGGAACGGTCCGCAGGACTTCCTTTGCAACTTCCTGCCCTACACTCCGCAGCGCTACATCCTTAGCACCACAGATGGCTATGAGTACGAGGTGGGCAGCGATGGGCTTATCCGCAAGATCACTGACCGCCAGGGCCGCACGGTGGAGGTGACGCCCACTGCCGTGGTTTCCAGCTTCGGTCGCGGTGTCACCATGTCCCGTGACGGCGAGGGCAAGATTACTGAGATCCGTGACGCCAGAGGGAACGCCGTTCAGTACGGCTACGATGCCCTGGGACGGCTGTCGCAGGTGACTGACCAGGCGGGTAACGTTACGACCTACGGCTACCAGGGCGACACGCACTATCTGCTGGAAATCAACGCACCGAACAACTGCCAGCCCTTGCGCAATGACTACTATCCGGATGGCCGTCTGCAATCCAGCACCGACGCCTCTGGCTTTGTCACCAGCTACACCTACAACCTCGCCAGCCGCACCACTACCAGCACCGATGCTCTGGGAAGGGTGAAGCACGAGACTTATGACGTCCAAGGTAACCGCGTGCAGTTGGTTGATCCAGCGGGCGGCATTACCACCTATGCCTGGGATAGCGCGGGCCGCCCCACGGCGGTGCAGTTCCCCACCGGCCGCCTCTTTGAACGCGCCTATGACTTGAACGGCAACATGCTAACGTTGACGGATCGTCCAGCCATTGGCGCGCCCCTGGTAACCATCTACACTTACGACGTGCGAAACCTGCCACTCACAGAGGAGACCCCCGATGGACAGCGCCGCAGCTTCACCTACGACACCAACGGCAACGTCACCAGGGCTGAAACCCGCAACCTGGCCAACAGCCTGATTGAAGCGACCGACTACGGATACGATGTCAACTCCAACTTGACAAGCATCACGGACGGCCTGGGCCAAACCACCACCATGACCTACGATTCGTTTGGCGAGATGCTGACGCAGACAAACCCGTTGGGCCAGACCAGCACCATGACCTACGATGTGGCAGGCAACCTGACATCACTCACCAATCCGTTGGGCTTCAAGCTCGATTTCGCGTATAACCCGCTGAACCTTTTGGCCTCTACCAAGCTGAATGGCGCGACGCTTGAGGCGATTGGCTACAATGAGCGCGAGAGCGTCATCACCGAGACCGATGCGCTGGGCCGCACCATTGCGTTTGCGGAGAACTGCCGCGCTGACCTCGTCCGTACCATTCAGCCGAATGGCGCCATTTCCAACTACGGCTATAACGCGGCTTCGGAGCTCACTGCGATTACCGATCCGCTGAACCGCACCATCGCCTACACCAGGGATGCGTTGGGGTCCATCGCCGCCATCACCACTCCGGACGGAGCCACGCAGACCTTTGCCCGCAATGGCGAGAGCGTCGAGACATCCCGTATCACCGCCAATGGTGCAGTGATTCAGTCCACGCTGGATGGACTGAACCGCATCGTTCGAGAGACGCGTCCAGAGGGCCACGTCGACTTTACGCTGGATGGCGGTGGCCGCATTACCCAGGCAGTGGAAAATTTCGGTGGCGTGGCCACCACCCAGCGCGGTTACGATCCCCTGGGCCGCCTGCTGTCTGAGACTGACCGCCATGGCCGCAGCATTACTTATCAGCGCAACCTGCGTGGTCAACCCACTACGCTCACAGCGCCTGATGGCTCCGTGATTGCCTACGGCTATGACAATGCGGGACGGCTGAACCACGTGGCGGTGGGCGCGCACAGTGCGGCCATCACCTACAATGCGGCGGGCAACGCCACCAGCATTGCCTTCTCAAACGGAGCCAGTTCTCAATACACGGTTGACCCGTTGGGACGCCGGCTGAGTGCTACCATCCGCGATGCGGGAAACACTGTGCTATCTAGCTATGCATACCAGCTTGACGCCAACGGCAAACGCATTGGCATTAGTTATCACGATGGAAACGCAAGTTTCCTGCGCGACAATGCCGGACGTTTGGCGTCGCAGAGCATCAGCAGCACGTCGCTGGGCAGCGTGGCGCAAACCTTCGCCTACGACAACGCGGGCAACCGGCTGGACGCAGGCAGTAGCTTCGGGCCCGACCATCGCCAGCTTGCCAGTTCCGGCGGTGCCTTCGGCTATGACGCCGCGGGCAACCGCCTGAGTTTCGCTGGGCGCAACTACGTCTACGACAGCCTGCACCGGCTTGTAGGCTTCACGGGCAACGGCAATGTAGCGAGCTATGAGTACGACTTCGCCGGACGCCGTATAGCCAAGACCGTAAATGGCCTGCGCCGCGAGTATGTCTTCGATGCCGATGGCAACGTTCTGGCTGAATACCAGGGCGGCGTGCTGGCCGCGTTGTTTGTGCACGCGGGCGACGTGGATACCCCTCTGATCATGATCCGCGGTGGCCAGCCCTGGTTCTTCCACACCGCGGAACTGGAGAGTGTGGTGGCGGTTACCGATGCTGCGGGCAACCTGGCCCATCGCTATGGCTATGACGCTTGGGGCACATTGCTGCTGTCAAGCGGGGCATTCCAGTTCAATGGCCCGGGCTTGGTCAACCCGCTCACCTTCACCAGCCGCGAATACGACGAAGAGAGCGGGTTGTATCACTACCGCGCCCGTGCCTACGACCCCGCCATCGGGCGCTTCCTGCAAAAGGATAGCGACCCTGGCAGCTTGCGGGCTCCGCTCTCCCAGCACCCCTACCTCTACGTCGGCAATGATCCGCTGAACTTCATTGACCCCACTGGAAATGTGGCCGCTCTGGAGAAAGGGACATTTATTGAGACTTTCCACAACGGGAAGGGCGGGCAGGCGCTGGGCTACTTCATCGGCTACATGCAGGGTTACGGGGTAGGAAGCATCGTGAAGGCGGCCGAGGCCCTGGGGGGCAGTGGCGCAGGCATCAAGTCGTCAGCCAAAGGCGGCATCAAGTTCGCCGACGGCCTCAAGGATGGCTTCAATGCCGGATTCAAGGCCGCCATGCGGTAGAAACCGACGCCGCACCGATCAGAAACCTCAAGCGCGAGACGCTGGGAGTTGCCATCAGCAACGACGGCATTCCCGTGGGACTCGCCAGTCCCTCTCCATGGATACGCCTGGTGGAAAGCCTGTAGACGGGAGAACTTCCACTCATACTCGCGGAGCAGGGGTTCGTTCCGCAAGCTCCGCGATGCTGCGCCGAAGGGGCTCCGGATCCGACGTTTTGGTCATTTTGGCGTCGGAAATGTCGGATTTGGTGTGGCTTCTGTCGGAATTTGCCTGTTTGCCGATAATTGGGCTTGCCAAGGGGGTTGGT
>JAHCHD010000042.1 GCA_026129915.1 Bryobacterales bacterium | reverse complement strand
GCCACATCTGGGTAGCCACCCGCGCCAACGGTGTTGTCCGCGTTCACGGCGAACAGGTATTTGTAGTTGACCAGCGCCACGGCTTGCCCGAACTGCCGGTTTACGGCATTCTCGAAGACCATGCAGCGAGGCTGTGGCTGAGTTCACCCGGCGGCCTGTTTGCAGTTTCGCTTCAGGAGTTGGACGCAGTAACCCAAGGGAAGCAGGCTCGCGTGGATCCGTTGCCTTTTCTGGATGACGACGGCCTGCGAACCGTTCAGTTCCAGAACGTTGGATTCCCCTCCGCCTGGCGCGATCCGAATGGGCACCTCTGGTTCCCCAGCGTACGCGGCTTGGTGGAAGTCCGTCCCAAGGCTCTCGAGAATCCCCAGCCGCCCCGCGTTCTGACAGGCGATACCCGCACATTGGGCCGCGCGCACGAGATCCGCTTCACCTCCAATCGATTGCAAGCGACCGATCGCGTGGAGTTCCGCTATCGCCTGAGCGGCTGGCAGCCCGAGTGGATTCCCCTGGGACGCCAGCGTAGCCTGCGGCTGGACTCGCTCTCGCCCGGCGATCATGTTGTCGAGATTGCGGCGCGGCTTCCTGGTTCCACATGGGGCGCGCCGGTTTCCGTGCTCATCCATCAGCCGCCTCGCTGGTTTGAAACCGGCTGGTTCTACGCCCTGTGCCTGGCCGCGCTGCTTGCCCTGCTCTGGACCTTCTACAAGTGGCGGGTGTCACACGTGCGGGCACGCTTTTCGCTGGTAGCCGCGGAACGCAACCGCATCGGGCGGGAATGGCACGACACCTTGCTCGCTGGCTTCTCGGCGATTTCGTGGCAGTTGGAGTCGGCGCTGAAGGCGCTGGAGGACCGTCCCGAGGCCGCCTCCCACTCCATTCAGCTTGCCGGCAAGATGGTGAGCCACTACCGTAACGAGGCGCGGCGAGTGATATGGGATTTGCGGCATGCCGGCGCTGAACATGAGGGCCTTGCGAATGCCATCGAAAGGTCACTCCGCGAGATCGTCCGCGATGAAAATATAGAGCGCAGCATTGAGGTGGAAGGCGACCCCGGCGGTATCTCCGCTGAGCTTGCCCAGGGGGTGCTGCGCATCTGCCAGGAGGCTGCGTTGAACGCCTCGCGTCACGCGGATGCAAAGCGAATCGAAGTACGATTGCAGATTGGCAAACACCAGGTACAAGCGCGAATTGCGGATGACGGCAAGGGCTTTGACCCGGCAGGCATTGAACCCGGGCACTTCGGTGTGGCCATCATGAAGGAGCGTGCAGCGCGCTTTGGGGGATCGGTTCATGTGGAAAGCGCTCCTGGCGCGGGCACAACCGTGGTAGCGGAACTGCCGCTGGCACAGGAGGCTAGGGCGTGACGGAGACCATCCGCATCCTGCTGGTGGAAGACCAGTTCTTCGCCCGGCTTGCTTTGCACTCAGTGATCGATGCCCGCGACGATATGCGCATCGTTGGCGAAACTGCTAACGGCGCTGAGGCGTTGGGCCTGTATCGCAAAGTGCATCCAGATCTCACCATCATGGACTTGCGCCTGCCTGGACTCTCGGGCTTTGACGCCATCAGCGCGATCCGCAACCAAAACCCGGAGGCCCGTATCGTGGTGCTGTCAAACTACGAAGGCATTGCGGACGTCCGCCGTGCCCTCGAAGCCGGCGCGCTCGGCTACCTCACCAAGGACGCCGACGCCGCCACGCTGGTGCTCGCCATCCAGCGAGTCCACCGGGGCCATCGCTATCTGCCGCCCTCTGTATCGAAACTGTTTGCGGAAAACCCAGACCCCGACCCACTTACCGCTCGCGAGGAGCAGATTGTAGCGCTGATCGCAAAGGGCCTCGGCAACAGAGAAATCGGCGTCCGGCTGGGTATTGCCGAAAAGACTGTCCGCGTACACATGACCCACATCCTCGACAAGATGGGCGCGACGGACCGGACGCAACTGCTAATCCTTGCCGTCCAGCGCGGCATTGTGCACCTGGATTGACAAGAAATGCGGCCCCGCGGAGAAGACCGGCCTGAGCGTTCCTATAGCCATCTGGCTCGGCGCAGGCGGTAGTAGAGGAAAATGCTGCCTACCAGCGTCGTTCCCAAGACGGCGGGGTAGGCGATCTGCCATTGCAGTTCCGGCATCCAGGCGAAATTCATGCCGTATAGGCTGAAAACCACCGTGGGAACAGCCAGAATGGCGCCCCAGCCGGCCAGGCGCTTCACCACTTCGTTCTGGCTGTGGCCAACCAGGGCAAGGTTCACTTGCATCGCCGTGGTCAACATCTCGCGCATTCCATCCACCAGGCCTACCAGTCTCGACACGTGATCCTGCACATCTCGAAAATACGCCCGGAGTTCCTTCGGGATCAGGTGTTCGTGGAAGCGAACAAGCTCGGCGCTGATGTCGGTAACGGGCAGTGCCGCGTTGCGCAGTTCCAGCAATTGCCGCTTCAAATCGTACAGACGCTCGATAGCCAGTTTGTCGAACTCGCCCTTAAAGATGTCCTCCTCGATATCGTCGAAGTCCTTCTCGAACTGACCTACGATGGGCAAGTAATTGTCCACCACGAAGTCCAGCAATGCATACAATGCGAAGCCCGGTCCCCGTGCCAGCATCTTTGCCTCGCTCTCGCAGCGCTCACGGACCTGCGTGTAGCCGGGTGACGGGCCATGCCGCACCGTCACCAGGAAGTTCGCCCCCGCGAAGAGGTGCGTTTCCCCGTAGATCACCCGGCCCAGTTCCAGTTGTGCTGTCTTGAGAACAATAAACAGCGAGTCGCCGTACGATTCGATCTTGGGCCTTTGGTGCGCTTTCCGCGCATCCTCCACGGATAATTCGTGAAGACCGAACGCGGCTTGAACCTTCCGGAGCAGCGTTTCGTCCGGCTCATGCAACCCCACCCATACGAAGGTTTCCGGTTGCTTGATCACTCCGCTGATATCATCGATCTCGATGTCTCCGAGACGGCGTCCTTTCTGATATCCCACGCTATTCATGATCTTTGACATGCTGTACTCACTTCCTCGCGCCAGCGCCCATCGATAGCCACGCCATAGTCAGTCCCCAGCCCCCGGGCCGCCTCATCCAGCAGCCCTTCCGAATGGTAGCCCCTTCGACAGCGCGCGTGCGGCGCAGTGGTCTCCGCAAGCGATTTTTCCTTCGTGTGCGGCTGCAAAAAGAAGCTTCCCGGCTAGGACATTTGTCTCAATACAACACTCACTACTCCTGATATCGTTGCCCTGAACCAGGAGTAACCGGATGTCCACATCCCGAAGAAATCTGCTTACCACTCTGCTCGCGGCCCCTCTTGTGGGGATGGCGCAAACGTTTCCCACCGCCGGCCCAACCATCGGCTTCAAGGCAGATAGCGGCCCCACACGCAGCGAGTGCGGCATTGGCGCATTGATGCCTTGGGCCGACTCTCTCTGGGCCGTCACCTACAACAGTCATAAGAAAGGCACCGGTTACGGGCTGGGCCTCTACCGCATTGACGAAAACCTCAACAGCACGCGGGTGCATGTACACGATGGCACCCACGCCAACCGCCTGATTCACCACGAGTCCAACCAGTGTTTCATCGGTCCCTACCGGATCGACGCGGCCGGGAATTGGACCCATATTCCTGAACTCGACGACCACCGCATTACCTCCACCTTCCGGCATCTTACTGACCCGGCCAACCGGATCTATCACATGACCATGGAAGGTCTGCTGCTGGAGATGGATGTGCGCGATCTGAAACCGCGCCTGTTGTTTGACCTTGTTAAGGATATGAAAATCGCCAAGCGGCCCCATTTCAAAGGCGGCTATACGGCACAGGGAAGAATCGCAGTGGCGAACAACGGCTTTTACGCTTTCGGTGAGAACGAAGCCGGATTGTTCGAGTACGACGGTAAGACATGGAACAAGCTCTCTGGCAAGCCGCACATGGATGTAATGGCCAGGCAGGACCTTGGCAACGTACTGTTCGCCACAGGCTGGGACGAAGCCTCGGTGCTTTTTTGGGCGCTGGTGGAGGGAAAGTGGCAGAAATACCGTCTGCCCAAAGCCACCCACGCCATGAGCCAGGCTTGGCAAACGGAGTGGATGCGCATTCGTGAGGTAGAAACCGAGCACTTTCTGATGGACATTCAGGGTATGTTCTACGAACTGCAGCCAATGCCATTCGAAGGCAGCATCTGGGGCGTGAAGCCGATCTGCCAGCACCTGCGCATTATCCCCGACTTCTGCGCATTCCGCGGCATGTTCTCTGTCGGCGGCAACCAGACCACGCCCAATCGCGACAACAACGCCGTGGTGGGACAGCCCCAGGCGGGCCTCTGGTTTGGCAAGACAGACGACCTCTGGAGTTGGGGCAAGCCGCAGGGCTGGGGCGGGCCCTGGTGGAAAGCCAGCGTGCGCAAAGGAGAGACCTCCGACCCCTTCCTTCTGACCGGATTTGAGCGCAAAATGCTGCACATCAGCGCCGACAAGGCCGTCACCTTCGACGTTGAGATCGACTTCATGGGCAACGGCACCTGGCACAAGTACGACCAGGTGAAGGTACCCGTCGAGGGTTACGCCAAACACATCTTCCCAGACGCATTCTCCGCACATTGGATTCGGCTTACCCCGCAGGCAGACTGCCAGGCAACGGCCGCATTCTTCTTCGTCTAGTACAAACGCTTCAGGAGTCAACCATGTTGAGAATCTTTCTTGCACTCCTTCTTGCCGTTGGGTTGCCACTGGCCGCCCAGCAAGGCAGAGGTTCCATTTCCGGCACCGTCACGGATACCCTTGGCGCATCCGTTCCAGGCGCCGAGGTCCGGATTACCAATACCGCCACCAACGCCACCTTTGCGGCGACTACCAACGAGAGCGGTTACTTCACAGCCCCCGCGCTGCAGATTGGCAACTATGCTGTCGTCGCGGAAAAGCAGGGCTTTAAGCGAATCCAGCGCACCGGCATCACCTTGCAGGTCGACCAGCGCGTGCAACTGAACCTGCAACTGGAAGTGGGCGCGATGGCTGAGTCAATTGATGTCTTCGCTGAGGCCGCTCTGGTGGACGCCGGCAGCGCCACGGTGGGGAAGGTGATCGAGAACCGGCGCATCGCGGAACTCCCACTGAATGGCCGCAATGCCCTCGCGCTGGTAATGCTCACCCCAGGCGTGAAATCCCAGGCGGGTCCCACCAATAGCGGCTTTGCCGACCGAGGCATTGCCCTCTCCGCCATGAGCATCAACGGCGGCCCTAGTTCGATGAACAGCTTCATTCTTGATGGGGGAAACAACAACAGTTCCTTTCTGGCTGACCTGAACGTGAACCCCACGGTGGATGCCGTGGAAGAGTTCAAGGTGCAATCAAATGTGATGTCGGCCGAGTTCGGCTTCACGGCCGGAGGCGTGGTGAACGTGGTCACCAAGAGCGGCACAAACGAGCTGCACGGTAACCTGAACTACTTCATCCGCAACGACGCCTTCGATGCGCGGCGCACCTATGCCGCATTCAAGGAACCGTTCCGCTACAACCAGTACGGCGGCACCGTTGGCGGCCCTGTCTTTCTGCCCAAGTTCTACGACGGTCGCAACAAGACCTTCTTCTTCTTTAACTACGAGGGCTGGCAGAACCGCCGCTTCCAATCGAACATCCTCACGGTGCCCATCGAGGAGCAGCGCAACGGGAACTTCGCAAATCTCTTCGACGCCACTGGTCGGCCGATCACCATCTACGATCCAGCCACCACCGCGGCGAATCCGGCAGGCGGCTTCGTGCGCACTCCCTTCGCCAACAACGCCATTCCCGCCAATCGGATGGACCCCGTGTCTGTTGCCATGCTGCAGTTTTATCCCGTGCCTAACCGCGCCCCAAACAATCCCTTTACCAACACGCAGAACTGGATTGGGCAAGTGGCGGAAAAGCGCGACATGAACCAATACACCATCAAGGCTGACCACCGATTCACAGAGAACAACGCGCTCAGCGTTCGCTACCTCTACTACAAGCACTTTAACGACAATGGTTTCTTCTCGGCTTTGCCGGACCCCAACGTCCGCAGCCGGCTGGACGACTACCTGAACCACAACGCGCTCATCAACAACACGCACACCTTTTCGCCCACCATCATCAATGAGTTCCGGGTAAGCGTGGCACGACAGGCCTTTCCCTTCCAAGCTTATAGCTTCGGCCAGAACTGGCCAACCAAGCTCGGCTTGCCTGCATCGTTCCCTCAGGAAACGCTGCCGCGCGTGTCCAATGGCCTCCAAGCGTTCGGCGCCTTCACCGTTGGGCTGCGGGGCGGCACCACCTGGCAGTTCTTCGACATGATTACGAAGATCACTGGCAGCCACACCTTCAAGATTGGTGCGGATGTGCGCGTCCAGCAGGCCAACAACTACCAGCGCGAGGTGCCCTCCGGCAATTTCAACTTCGCTGCTGGATTGACGCAGAACCCACAGAGCCCAGTAAATACTGGCAGTTCCTTCGCGACATTCCTGCTTGGGGATGTGAGCAGTGCCAACGTCACCCGGTACGGTGGCCAGTCCGAAGCCGGCAAGTCCTATAGCATCTTCTTCCAGGACGACTGGAAAGCCACCCGCCGCCTGACGGTGAACCTTGGTTTGCGTTGGGACTACCAGCAGTGGCCCTTCGAGCGAAATGGCGGCCAGTCGAATTTCAACCCGTTTGCCACCAATCCAAACACGGGTTTGCCGGGACGAATGGAGTATGCCCGCGTGGACTACGGAAACACTTTCCTTGAGCCGGTCTACAACAACTTCGGCCCCCGCGTGGGAATGGCATGGGATATGTTTGGCGATGCCAAGACTGTGCTGCGGGCAGGATACAGCGTCTTCTACCCGCAGATCTTCTACCGCGATTTCTTCGGTAACACCGCCGGATTCGCGAATACAGTCACTGACTACCTGCCGCCCAACAACAACACGAATCTTCCTGCTTTCAAGTTCCGCGACGGGCTGCCGTTCACGCCAACCGAACCGCTGGGTTCCAGACTCGGCCCCAGCTTCCTGCTCAGCCAGGGTGTGAATTGGGATCAATCCAACGAAAAGGTACCCATGTCGCAGCAGTGGACCGTATCCCTGCAGCGTCAGCTCCCCGGGCAGCTCTTGGTGGACATGGCTTACAGCGCCAACCGCGGCGCTAACCTCATCGCCAATGGGTACGACTACAACCAGCTCGATCCGCAATATCAAAGCCTGGGCCTTAGCCTGCAGAACCAGGTCGCCAATCCTTACCAGGGACTGGTTCCCGGAGCTCTCGGAGGGGCCACCATCAGCCGCGCTCAGTCGCTGCGGCCGTTCCCCTACTATACTGGCGTCAACGTGCGGAACCCGCACCTTGGCAGCAGCATCTACCATGGCTTCCTAATGAGCGTCGAGAAGCGGCTCTCCAGCGGCTTTGCGATCCTGGGTTCCTACACCTTTGCAAAGCTCATCAGCGATAGCAACACTGTGCCCATCAACTTCGGCTCAGTGGAAGTGGGCGCCTCACAGGGTTATCAGAACGGACTCTATGACCGCCGTTCCGAGCGCTCCGTTGATCCCACTGACGTGTCCAACCGGCTCGTCATCAGCGGCATCTACGAACTTCCTTTTGGCCGTGGCAAGACATTTGCGCCGTCGAGTGCCTTCGTCAACAAGATCGTCGGTGGCTGGCAATTGAACGCGATCTCCACTATACAAGGCGGACTACCGCTGGTGGTGAGGGGCGCGAACAACTTCCTCGCGAATCGGCCGTACTCCACCGGCACCAGTGCCAAGCTCGACAACCGGACAGCGGAACGCTGGTTCGATACCACGCAGTTTGTGAACCCGCCGAACTTTACCTTTGGCAACCTGGGACGCGCACTGCCCGACGTGCGCAGCCCTGGCGTGGTGAACTTCGACGTCTCCGCCATCAAAGACACATTCATCACAGAAGGCCTTCGCCTGCAATTCCGCGCAGAGGCCTTCAACGTGGTAAACCACACCAACCTTGGTAGCCCGAACGTGTCGTTCTCCCCCGGCCCCGACGGCCGCAACCAGAGCGCCACCTTTGGCACCATCACTTCCTCCCGCGACCCGCGCATCATCCAGTTCGGGTTGCGGTTGGTATTCTAACGTTCGTCACAGAACCTGCCGCGCGGAACATCTTGCTCCGCGCGGCAGTCACCCGTCTGCCCTTGCTCATTCACTTTGTGGTGTCGCGAACTCTTCTGTTCGCTTTCATTCCTCTACCGAACTCCAATAGACTAATACGCTAATGCCGATGTCTGCTGGAAACCCATTGCCTCTATCCCCCCGGCGCCCATCCCGAAGAGAAATGCTGTTTACGCTTGCCGGAACCAGCGCCGCCGGTTCTCTAATTTCGTGCGGCTCGCAGCCAGAGAGGCCAAACATTGTGCTCTGTATGGCAGACGACCAGGGCTGGGGCGATGTGGGCTTCCGGAATCATCCGGTACTGAAGACGCCGGTGCTCGATGAACTGGCTGCCACCGGACTTCGCTTCGACCGATTCTACGCAGCGGCGCCCGTTTGTTCCCCAACACGCGGCAGCGTGATGACTGGCCGTCACCCCAATCGCTTCGGCTGCTTTAGTTGGGGTCACACACTGAGGCCAGAAGAACTCACCATCGCGGAGACTTTGCGCGACGCGGGCTACGCCACAGGCCATTTCGGGAAGTGGCACCTGGGTGAAGTGCGCGCTGATAGCGAAACGTCACCTGGCGCCAGTGGCTTCGAAGAATGGCTGTCCAGCCCAAACTTCTACGAGAACCATCCGTTGATGAGCCACCAGGGTAAGGTGGTAGAAACGGAAGGCGAAGGTTCGCAGGTGGCGGTGGATGCCGCCATCCAGTTCATCCGCCAGGCGAACCAGAGGAACCAACCCTTCCTTGCGGTAGTGTGGTTCGGCTCGCCCCACGCACCGCACGAAGCACTCGACGACGACCGGCTCCCTTATGCCCAGGAGCCGGAAGCGCTACAGCATTTCTACGGCGAGATCACAGCCATGGACCGCGCCATTGGCAATCTGCGCACAGCACTCAAAACCATCGGTGTGGCGGAAAATACACTTCTCTGGTACAAGAGCGACAACGGCGCGCTCCCCGTGGGTTCCGCCGGTGGACTGCGTGGCAAGAAGGCAGACCTGGAAGAGGGCGGCATCCGCGTCCCGGCGATGATCGAGTGGCCTGCGCGCATCAAGAGCCCCAGGGCAACTAGCATTCCTTGCTCCACGGTGGACATCTATCCAACGTTGGTGGATGTTGCTGGCGCCACTCCCTCGAAACCCGTGCTGCCTCTCGACGGCATCAGCCTGGCGGCACTGATTGACGGCCGCATGGAACGGCGAGATCATGGCCTGGGGTTCTGGGTCTACCCAGAGCCTGGAATCCGCGTGGCCAGCCGCGAGATTCTAGAGGAACTCGCGAAGGAGCAATCTGGTGTGACGCCGCAGCGGTCGTCCGCCGTGCTCGCCAAGCCTGGCAGCAAACACTATGCAGAAGATGAACGCCCGGGCTTTGCCGCGTGGATTGACGGCGACTTCAAGCTCCATCGGAAATCTGTCCCAGACGCTTCCGCAACCTACAGCCTTTACAACCTGTCCGCTGACCCGCAGGAGCAAACGGACTTGGCAGCGCAGCAGCCGGAACGTCTGGAGGCTATGAAGACAAGCCTCGAAGCCTGGCAGGCCTCCGTTGTGCGCAGTATGAATGGCCTGGACTACTAGCAGCTTAATGAAAAGCCATCGGCGGCTGGCAGTACGGCAACCCTGCGTGCGGGCTACATGTGCTGATGCTGCTAATCTCCCTGCCTGCAAGGAGGGCGCCGGGAACGCGCAGCTTCCATATAAGGAACCAGAACTTCCGACAGGCCCCGCATTGCGTAGGGCTTCTCCATGAAACCGTCCATCCCGGCTTCAAGACACAATGTGCGTTGAACCGCCTCCAGCTCAGCGCTCACGCCAATGATGGGAATTTTTGAATAGGGCTTGCCCGCACCGCGGATGATGGTTGTGGCCTCGAGTCCATCGCATACGGGCATCCTGCAATCCATTAGGACGAGGTCGAACCTGCGGGACTCGAGCATTTCCACCGCTACTCTGCCGTTCCCTGCAACCTCGCACGAGACGCCAAGCTTACCCAGCATCGCTGCCATAATTCGCTGGTTCACCAGGTTGTCATCGGCCACCAGCGCGTGAAGTTCCGGCGTCGACGGTTTCACCGGATGGCTGAGCGACCCCTGCAACGCAAGTAGCTGGGACGTGGAAGTGGTTGCCGCATCCTCGGGCTCTTCGGCGGCAATCTGCTCTGACTCTCTGAACTCCGTCGTCACCCGCAGAATGCAATGTACAAGCTCACGGATACTCAAAGGCCGCCTGCAAACCCGGAAACTTCCTGGGTTTGCCGTCCATTGACAATCCGTGGATACGGAAGCCGGCGCCAGTGCCACAACAGGGGCCGAGAATAACAGCGCCGTCCGGATGACCTCCGCGGGAGGCCTTGGCGACTGATCAGGCTGTTCGGGCATGTCGCAAATGAACACCACCGGGCCCGCCTGGCGCAGCCGTTCTTCCTCTAAGTCGTCCCGGTCATAGTTCCATTCCACACACTGCGCTCCACTCTTTGCGAGCGCCTCGGTGAGTTGATGCCGTAGATATGCACCCGGCACTGTGTTCACCACCGTAAGCCCGTCGAGTAGCTTCAACCTGGATTGCTCAGAGGATTGTGGTGAATCATCGTCGGTCGAAAGCGGAAGTTCAAACCAAAAGGTGCTACCAACACCCACTTCACTGCTCACTCCAAAGAATCCGTCCATCTGCAGCGTCATCATCCGTGCAATGGGCAGACCAAGTCCCGTCCCGTTGGAAGGCGTCGTCCCTTGCACCTGTCCATAGCTTTCGAAGATCCGTCCAAGATTCTCTTTGGAGATGCCAACCCCGGTGTCGGTAACCACAAAACGTAAGTACCTTGCAATAGCCGGAGTACCTCCGAGGGAAACCGTCAGGCGGATACCGCCGGTCTCGGTGAACTTCACGGCATTGCCGACGAGGTTGGTAATAATCTGCCCGGTCTTCATGCGATCCAGACTCGCCATTTCAGGCACACCCGCATGCATATCCAGAACCAGTTCCAGTTGCTTCCGGTCTGCCAGCAACGATAGAGGCGCAAGCGTTTCATCCAGCAGTTGCTTCACGTTTACCATCTCTGGCTGAAATTGCATGCGGCCCGCTTCCAGTTTGGAAAGAACAAGGACGTCATTCACAATCGTCAGCAGACGCTGGCCGGCGGATCGGATCTGATCGAGATAGGACGCCTGCTGCGGATCGAGGCTAGAGTGGGAGAGTAACTCCGCCATCCCCAGCACACCCGTGAGCGGGGTGCGAATTTCGTGGCTCATCGCTGCCAGGAATGCCGTCTTTGAAGCGGCCACTGACTGGGCCAAAATTCTCTTGCGGCGCTGGGTGATCACAGTAGCCGTGAGAATCCCCAGCGCTGCAATGCAAGCCAACAGTGAGAGGGTAAGTTCCCGTGCCAGCTCTTCGTTTCGCGTCGAGATAAACAGGTTTCGGTGTCTGATTCTGTCCAGGGCCAGGTACTTGTCAAAAATAGGATCAAGCTTGCCAGACCGGGCCAGGCGCCCAATCTCGCTACGTAGCGCATTGGCGACGTCCTCGCGTCCAAACCTCGCCCCAACTCCTAAATCGATTCTCCAGTTAGGCAGCGACTTCAAAAAGATCCGCCCGTCACCGCAGTTGCGTGGCAACTCCTGCAGGAAAGCGTCCACCGCATTGGTTTCCACCACTGCCGCGTCCAGTCGATCTTCGCAGACCGCGTTCATCAAATCCGTCGGCTTATCCGTTTCAAAGGGTTTCTGCAGCGCGAAGTTCTGGCGGAATAACTCCGAGGTGTAGCGAAACCGGGCGTACCCAACAACCAGATCCGGCGGGAGTTCGGCAACAGCGGAGTAATCAGTCTTGGAGAACAGCAGGTACTGCGAACCGGTGTAGGGCTCAGTGATATGAAAGCGACCCTTACGCTCAGGTAACCGCATTACCAGAGGCCACAAATCAATTCCGCTTTCTTTGTCGCTAAGGTATCGGTCAGGGGGATGGGGAGTCGCAACCCACTTCAGGGTGATACCCAGCCTCTGGGCAGCAAGCTCAAAGGTCTCCACAAGTGGCCCTGTGATGGTGCCATCGCTTTGTACCAGTTGAAACGGTGGCGAATGGTTTGACCCAATCACATACTCGCCGCGTGGTGGCACGTCGGTCCGGAGGAGACGAATTGCAAGGCCAGCAGCAATCAGAAGCAGGACGCCTAGTAGCAGCGTGAGCAAACTTGATATCCGAATTCCTTGCACGAGTTTTCTCATCGCAGCACCGCCTTCTCAATCGCCCCTGGCACCATTCCCCACCCACCGCCTGTCTCGCTAACCGCCTTGGGCTGTCCCGCCCTTCCCTGCGAGACTTCACGAGGCTTGGCGCCATTCAGGAATTCTCACGATCGGGCTTCGTGGGCACTCCATCCCAGAAATCGGGCGAATGCGGAACGGTCGCCGCGCTCGTCGTTCGATTCCACGTTCCCCATTTGCCGCTGATCGCAAACAGCGCCGGATCGGGGAAGCGCGTCTGCGAAATCGAAGAGCCTGGTTACTGCAGTTTCTTCGGCGTCAGCCCGAATCCGGTCGACTCCTGTTGACAAGACCAGTTCCCGAACACCGGTATCGCCAACCAACGACACGTCCTGATCCGCATGAACTTTGGGATGATCCGGCGCAAGCATCCCTGGGCATTCGCGAATCGGACAGCGGTTGCATGTTTCCGCAATCTTCAGATAGGCGTCCATAGCCGTCCAGGGCTCCCCGGATTCAGAAAGCTGTCGGGACATGTGAATGAAGAAGAAGTCGGATTCGCATTTCACAGGTTCTTTCATCGTTCAGACCTCCGAAAACGGGGGGAGCAAAATTCCAGTCAGCGAACAAGCGACGAAGCCTCTGCAGCTTTGTCTTGGAGACGGACTCGCGAGTGAGGGCACTTCAATCGCGGGTGTAGTACGCTTCGATTCCCCGGTAAAGTCTGTTTGGTCGAGCATCGCTGGGTTCCCAAGAATAACTGCCGCAATTTGGTTAAGAAACCGCATGGCTAGATCTGCTACCAGCAAACTAGCATGGGGATTTGGAACACCAGTAGAGGTTCAGTTTTCCAGGTCTAGGACTCACCGCCTGGAGATTAGAAAAACATCGATACAAACCGCGAAAATGCCGACATATCGGCACATTCAGTACCAAATGAGCTGGAACTGTTTGTGAATGCGGGGATAGGCTGCCGGTCTGTCCCCTACACCAGTACCCATGAGACTACACTGCTTCAACGCATTGATTCAAATAGACTTGCGCACTTAGGTACCAAATTGGAACTGTTTCTGAACATCGGGCCGAATCGTACGTCAGGAACCGTTTGCTACCGGGTGGAGCGGACTGACCCAGGCTACAGAGAATCGACGCAATACCACCCTGGGAGTATGCCCTCTCGTATCAAGAATGGAGGACGGTGCCCGAAACCGGGCTGCCGCCATCCCCTGGTTCCATCACCCGTGCAACACCGAATCCGACACCTGACCTCAATTTCGTGTCGGAAACGTCGGATCTCCGATGACAAGAGTGGGGTTGCTCCCTTTGGAAAGGGGGCCAACTCCTCAGTCCTGGACCGTTAGAATAGGTGGATATGCATCCTTTCATGCTGCATGGCGACGCCATTGTGCCGCATACCGAACGAACCCTCAGCGCGGGCCAGGTGGGTTTGATGAATGGGTGGGGCGTGTTTAGCACCCTGCGCTCCCAGGGCGGTGTGCTCTTTGAGTTTCACCGGCACTGGCTTCGGATGACCAAGGACGCTGAAGCGATGCACGTGGAGATGCCCTGCGGTGAACAGGAATTGGAACGTCGTCTCTGCCAGTTGCTGGATGCCAACGGCTGCCTGGACGCCACTGTCCGTGTGGTGGCGCTGCGCAACCATGGAGGCATGTGGGAAGGAAGCAGCCCCATGGCCTCCAGTGACCTCATTGCATTCTCGGCGCCGCTGAAGGAATGGGGCTCCGGCGTCTGCCTGGGTGTGCAATCAAACGCGCGGTTTGCCGCGTGTGAATTTGTGGGTGCCAAGGTCCTGGCCTGGAGCATGAATCTCGTCTGGCTGGAGCGGGCGCTTGCGCGTGGCTTCGACGAAGTGATCCTGCTGAACGAACATGGTGACGTGAGTGAGTGTACCTCAGCCAACATCTTCGCCAAGTTCGGTAAAGAAGTGATCACACCCCCATTGAGCGCAGGATGCCTTCCGGGCGTAACTCGTCAACTGCTAGTGGATACGATACGCGTGGATGGCTATCGCGTCGTGGAAGCTACCCTGAAGGTTTCTGCTCTCCGCCATGCCGATGCATGCTTCATTACCTCCACCACCCGGGATGTGCTGGCCGTGCGCGCCATCGACGGGGAAGAACTGAAGCAGGACCCGCAGTTCGTGGCCGCCTACCACCAGGCCTTCGCACAGTATCTTGAAGACTACGTGCGCAATCACCCGCGCCCTGCCAAACCGGCGCCGAGAGCCTGACACTCCAAAGGAACACACCATGAGCGAAGCGATCCTGAACACGCGCGAGGGCCATATCCAGCACCTGGTTCTTAACGCACCGCAATCCCGAAATCAGCTCACCTTTGCGATGTGCCGAGAACTGGTGGCGGCGCTGCAGGATGCCGACCGCGACGCTGACGTGACCGCCATACTGATCTCCGCCACAGGGCCAATCTTCTGCACGGGGATGGATCCGCGGGAGCTTTGCCGTCCGGAGGCGCTGGAGTTGGGATGGATTCACGAAGAACTTTTCACCGTGGGCAGCAAAATCACCACCCCCATCGTGTGCCAGGTCCAGGGGGCAGCCACCGGCGCGGGAATCGGCCTGTTGTGCAACGCTCATGTGGTGATTGCCTCGCAAGGTACGACGTTTGGACTTACCGAGGTACGCCACGCCAACTGGCCGTTCATGATCTTCCGCTCGCTAGCGCTTGTAATGGGCGAACGTCGCGCCCTGGAACTGGCGCTCACAGGGCGGATGTTCGGCACAAATGAGGCACTCCAATACAATCTCATCCATGCGGTGTCGTCGCCGATCGAATTGGAGGACCGGGTGGAAGCCACCCTGCGGCTGCTGGCGGGATTGAGCCCGGAGCTAGTACGGCGAGGTCTCGATTTCGTCCACCAGACACGAGGCAAAGGTTCGGCGGAGGCGGGCTTGCTGGCGCAGCAGATTCGCACCGCATGGTTTGCCCATTCCGATTTTCTTGAAGGCCAGGCTGCCGCCGCGGAAGGCCGCAAGCCGCAGTGGCCGTCGTTGCAGACGGCTGAGCCGAAGGCTGCCCAGCCGGAATAGACTTGTCTCGCGGGAAGACGGATTGGCTCGGTGCTACGCGGATGCCTTCGCCGTGCTCCAGGCGGTTGCTAACCGACGTCCGCCGGCGCTGATTTCCTTGAACAGATCCATGGAGAGCTCGCCCTTCGGGTCACGCAGCCTCAGTCCATCCATCAGGAAGCGTTCTTCAAATCTGAGGCTGCCAACTGACTCGTGGGGCAATTCTTGAGTCACCATGCCCCAGGGGCGGCGTGCCATCAGCACAAAACGGTCTGGCAGCACGCATAGGTACCCCACTCGGTTTCGCAGCTTCCCTGCCCCGCGCCGGAACACACCGTGGAGTGCGAAGGCGGCATCCTGCCCATACTCTTTCCGCAGACTGCGCGCATACACCTCCGGCAGTTCCACCGCCGATTCCCGCTGCAAGGCATCCAAGGAGACAGGGGTCGAACTGGCTGCCTCTGCGTCACCCAGCCAAACGCCCAGGCATGAGCGGATAGCAATCACGTGTACCCGCAGAATCCGGTAGACGCGCGGCGCAATCATCGCCATCAGCAGCAGAAACACCGCCGCGATGCCGCCAACCACCAGCGGATACTCCATTAGCAGCCAGAGGCTCACCGGCACGGCTACATCCCCAGCCAGGCTGAGGGCCAGGTTGGAGAAAGGCTCCGGACTGTAGTTTACCGCCATGCGGGTGGCGGCCTTTGCGGAATGGCTGGTCAGCGCCGCGCCGCCGGTCAGCAGCACAAGAATGGTGCGCATGCCGGGATCGATGCTCTCAAACGCAGCAACGCTCAGCACGGCCGCGCCAACGGGGCGGATAAATGTATGTAGGCTGTCCCACGCCGAATCGAGCCATGGAATCTTGTCCGCGAAGAACTCCAGCAGCACCGCAATGGCAGCGACGCCGATCACGCGCCAATCGCCGAGCACTTGTAACTGGGAAAAGGATTGGCCTAACTCCAGCCATTCGAAGCGAACCGCCAATCCCAAACAGAGAACGGTGAGATAGAGCCGTACTCCTGCAAGCACTCCCAGTCCGGTGGCCGATGCTATCAACTGAAGCGTCTCCATCCGCCCTCCTGGCACTTCCCCTTTACCCTGGCAATGATCACAGATGCCGGGGCCCACTGCTATTACGTTACACGCTTGGAAGGCTTTGCAGGAATCTGAAAGTTGCCTGGGCTTCTTCCGGGGGTCGCCTTGGCGAGGCGCATGACAGATAATGATCGGCATGCCAACCACTCTCACCCGCCGCACCATGCTTAGCCACGTTGTGGCAGCCACCGCCATTGCAGCTCCCACCGCGACGCTGCTTTCAACGCTTTCCTGCACGGGGCAGTCGACCTCTGCAAGCCAGGAGTGGGTCTACGTAGGCCCATACACGCGTGGCGCCAGCAAGGGGATCTATCGCTTGAGCTTCGACCCGCAGTCCGGCGCGCTGGGTGAACCCGCTCTTGCCGCGCAGACAGCGAACCCCTCCTTTCTCGCACTGCATCCCAACGGACGCAATCTTTACGCAGTGGGGGAACTGCCGGAGTTCCAAGGTGAAAAAGGAGGCTCTGTGACAGCCTTTGCCGTGGCTCCGGAGACAGGGGCGCTGCGGGAGTTGAACGCCGTTTCCTCGAAGGGCGGCGGCCCTTGCCACTTGATGGTGACCTCCGCCGGCAATATGGTGGTGGTGGCGAACTACGGCGGGGGTAGCACTGTCTGCTATCGGTTGAACGTAGATGGAGAACTATCGTCGGCAGCGGGGTTCGTGCAACATACCGGCAGCGGACCCAACGAACGCCGCCAGCAGGCGCCCCATGCGCATGGCGTAGCTCTTAGCTCAGTGGGTGTGGAGAAACTGGCTCATGTGGCGGACCTGGGAATTGACCGGATCCTTCATTTTGTAGTTGCGGCGGACGGCAGCCTTAGCCCCTGGCGCACTCAGCCAGACGTAGCGGTGGCGCCTGGTGCGGGGCCCCGCCATGTGATTACCCACCATACCCATCCGTTGGCCTTCGTGATAAACGAACTCGATTCCACCATCACCTCGTTCACCATTCATCCGGAAACCGGAGTGTGGACTACCGCCCATACTGTGTCCACCCTGCCCGAAGGTTACAACGGCGACACCACTACCGCGGAAATCGCGCTCCATCCCAATGGGCGGGTGATTTACGGATCGAATCGCGGGCACGACTCGATTGCGACCTTTGCGGTGGACCTGAATTCCGGCAAATTGACCCTCATCGGCCACACCGCTACTGAGGGCAAGACGCCACGCAATTTCGCGGTACACCCCAGCGGAAACTGGCTGATCGCGGCCAACCAGAACTCAGGCAACCTGACGGTGTTTCGGGTCGATTCTGATAGCGGGATGCCTTCCTTCACGGGCCAGACGGTAAACGTAGACGCACCGGTCTGCGTGCTGTTCGCCGCTTCCGCGGGCCGCTGATGTCACAATCCCGTTAGTCCCATTGCAGAAGCATTAAGGTTGTGATATCGTCCGGCCCATGCTTCATCACTGGGTAAAGAATCTTGAATCTTGGAAACTTCGACACGGCCTCACCTCAGGCGCACGGTGCCGCAATCTTGCCTGGACGCTGGCGCTTACATTGGCACTGACACTTGGCACGCCCGCTTACGCGCAAACGGCATCCGGGTCAATCACCGGAATCGTGGTTGATCCCACGGAAGCCCGCGTTGCTGGTGCGCAGCTTACATTGATCAACGCCGCCACCGGCGTTACGCAAAGCGTCACGGCAAACACCGGCGGCGAGTACACGTTCCTTTATCTCGCTTCAGGCGCGTACCGTCTTGAAGTGAGCGCCCAGGGCTTTCAGAGTCAGGTGCGGCCGCAGATTGTGGTGGAACTGGGCCGCACGGCGCGTGTGGACATCACACTCACTGTTGGTGAGGTGAGTACCACCGTCACGGTCGATAGCACCGCGCCAATGCTCGACACCGAATCGGCAACGGTCGGCCAGTTGATTGAGAATCGCACGATCACCGATATGCCCCTGAACGGCCGCCGCGTCGGTGAACTGTTGGGGTTGATGGGCAACGCCGTGTTCGTGCAGGGCGATGTCATCCGTCCCCGCGTTTCCATCGCCGGCGGACGGGCGGACCAACAACAGTGGATGCTGGATGGCGTGAATGCTTCTAACATTGGGCTGGAAGCTCCGCAAGCGCTATTCAATCCCCCAGTGGAAGCGGTGCAGGAAATCAAGATTCTGCAGAATGGCTATTCGGCCGAGTATGGCAACTCGTCGTCGGGTGTGGTACTCACCACTACCCGCTCTGGCACTAATGAGCTTAAGGGTAGTCTGTACGAGTACTTTCGCAACGAGAAGCTGGATGCGCGCAACTTCTTTGCCGCGGAACGCCCGCCACTCCGCTGGAACGTGTTCGGCGGCTCAGTGGGCGGTCCGGTGTTCATCCCAAAGATGTACGACGGGCGAAACCGCACCTTCTTCTTCCTGTCAACGGAGTTCCAGCGGCAGCGAATTGGCGCAGTGCGGAACTTGACTGTGCCTACCATGATGCAACGCGAAGGAGACTTCAGCCAGAGCCTGCTAAACAACGGGAATCTCCAGCAGGTATTTGACCCGTTTACGAATCCGCGTATCCAGTTCGCCAACAACGTGATTCCCCGGGCTCGTATGGATGATATAGGCGTAAGGCTTGCCGGGTTCTACCCAGTCCCCAACCGGGCACCCTCCAATCTGCAAGGTGCGAACAACTTCGTAGCCAATGCCACCAACGCCCTCAACATCACCACCACCACTGGCAAGGTCGACCACACCTTCAGTGAGCGCGATCGCATCTCCCACAGGTTCGTGATTCATGACTTCCCCACCTACGCAACCACGGTTTGGCCTGTTCCGGCAGCGGACCCCAACGGAAACGTCTCCGACCGGCGGGCGTACAGCTTTCTTACCGAGCACATTCACCAGTTCACGCCCAGGTTGATCAACGACATGCGGATGAATTTTCAGCCGCGGCGTTTTCACACCATGAGCATCGGACTGGGCGAGGGCTGGCCGACGCAGCTAGGCCTGCGAGGAGTGAGTGACAGGGCATTCCCACGGGTAAACCCGGCGGGCTATACATCGATGGGCAATACCAACCACGAACGCTTACAGCGACCGATCTGGGACCACCACTTTGTGAACGTGGTGTCGTGGTTCAAGGGCAGCCACTCTCTCAAGTTCGGCGGCGAGGTGCGATATGGACGCAACGTGGACAACTGGTTTCCTGCAGCGTCCGGTGCGTTCACCTTTGGCCTGCAATCCACTGCCCGGCCTGGGGTAACGGGAAGTGGCAACGGACTGGCGAGTATGTTGATGGGCTACCCCACAGGGGCCAGCATTCGGGAAACGGACGAGCTTGACCGCACCAGCTTCTACTACGCCCTCTTCGTGCAGGAAGACTGGAAGGTAACCCGAAACCTTACCGTCAACTTAGGGGTCCGCTGGGAGACACACACCCCGCGAATCGATGCCAATGACAGGCAGAGTGGATTCGACAGGGCAACCATCAACCCGGTATCTGGGACCCCCGGCGTGTTAACGTTCGCTGCCCTCGACGGCATGGGACGCAACATCTATGCCGGCGATTACAATAACTTCACACCCCGCATCGGCATTGCGTGGAAGCCGTTCGGCTCAGAGAAAACTGTAATCCGTTCGAGTTTCGGAGTCTTCTTCGGTCCGCCGCTGCCGGGGTCAAACTCGGCCAGCGCCAGCTTCCGGACCGCGGGGAATTTCACCACCCCAGACAACGGCATTACCGCACCTTTCCTTCTCAGGGACGGCATGCCCAAGCCACGCCTCCGGCGACATCGCGCGGTCCGGGATTTGGCGCGTACCCGTAGGACAGGCCATCCAGTTCGCTCCCGAATTCCACGACTTCGAGCGGCAGCTCGGCTACACTAACAGTGGAACTTCACCATCCAGCGCGAAATGGGCTGGAGCACCGTCACTGACTCACGTACACGGGCAATGTGGGCCGCAAGCTGAATGGCCCACAACACCAGCATCAACCAGGTGCCGGTGGACCAGATGGCGGCAGGCAACGCACAGATCCGTCGTCCCTTCGCCCAGTTTGGGAATGTCACCCTGATTGCTCCCTTCTGGGGCAATTCGAGCTACCACGCCTTCAACGGCAAGATCGAGAAGCGCTTTACCAATCGTATGAACTTCCTGGCCAACTACACGTTCTCGAAGTTCATCGACGACGTGGCCAGCGGCTTTGAGGCTGGGGGCGCCATCTGGGGGGGGTATTCAGAATGTGTACGACCGGCGAGCGGAGAGAGGCCCTCTCGGAAATGATGTACGGCACCGGCTTTCTGCCTCCGGGGTTTATGAACTTCCCGGCCAGAACGTGCTGATTAAGGGTTGGAGCTTCGGTGTCATCACCGTCCTGCAGGGTGGGGCACCCATTGGAGCCACCGTGTTGAACAACACCTGCAACTGCTTCAATCCCGGCGCGCTCCGTGCTGATGTCCTGCGCGACCCAACGCTCCCCAGCGACGAGCGCACCGTGTCACGCTGGTTTGACACCTCCGCTCTGGCGGCGCCCGCACAGTTCGCCTTCGGGAATGCGAGCCGATCCATCATGCGGGGACCGGGGCTGTTCAATATGGATGTCTCACTCATTCGTAACTTCGACTTCCTGGAGCGCTTCCGGCTGCAGTTCCGAGTGGAAAGCTTCAACGTCATCAACCGCGCGAACTTTCAGGATCCTGGCATCCAGTTGGGCTCGCCGAACCACGGCGTCATCAACGCCACACGCGCCAACGCGCGCAGCGTCCAGTTAGGACTGAAGCTCACCTTCTAGCTTTGTGCGACTGACAAACGGGAGTGTCTCTGGCATTGTTGGAGCCAGAGACCTCCCGTTTATTCTTGGTTGTGCTGGAGCCCGCAATGCCAGCCGCGCGCTAAAATGAGGGTTAACTGTGTTCTGCCATGAGTGAAGAATCCCCTTGAACCAACGACCCCTATCGACGCCGCGGATTCCCCGGACTTTCCGCGCGACTTCCCCGTACCACCTGCTGACTTCAGCTTTCTGGTTTACTCGCTAACGACGCAAGCCCAGTTGCAGCTTGGCTTGCTGCGGTTGGACGAGGATAGCGCACCAGGCCGAACCTCCCATCGCTAGGCCTTACGATTGACCTCCTGGCGATGTTGCAGCAAAAGACCCAGGGCAACCTGTCCATCCACGAGAAGTTGCTGCTGGAGAACTCGCTTACTGACCTGCGCTTTCGATTCGTCCAGATCTCTGAGCAATTGGGGGAGAAGCCGGAAAAGGCTGGCTAGCCCATGAGCGCGATGCGCGAAACAAGGATCGAGGTGGAGGTGCTGGGTTCGGGAACCAGCACGGGTGTGCCCATGATCGGCTGCCAGTGCCCCGTGTGCCAGTCGCCCGACCCCCGCGATCAGCGGCTGCGCCCAAGTCTGCTTGTCCGCTATGACGGCTACGAAGTGCTCATCGATACGGGGCCAGACTTGCGCCAGCAAGCGCTGCGCGCATCAATGAAACGCCTTGACGCCGTGCTCTACACGCATAGCCACGCCGACCATATTCTCGGTCTCGACGATGTGCGTCCTTTCAATTTCCACTCGGGCGGCAGCGTTCCCATCTATGCGGCTGCTGAGACGCTGGCCACCATCCGCCATACATTTGCCTATGCCTTCAATGGGGTGAAGTCGATGTCGTCGCGGCCCAAGATTGAAACTCATGAGATCAACGGCGAGCCGATCCGCATCCACGGCATTCACTTTTCACCGGTGCCCGTAATTCATGGCAACCTTCCCTGCGTGGGCTTTCGCTTCGGGAACGTAGCCTACCTGACGGACTTCAACGCGATTCCCGACAACTCCCTGTGCATGCTGCGCAACCTCGACATCCTGTTTCTGGATGCGTTGCGTCACCGGCCACACCCGATGCATTCCACGGTGGAGGAAAGCCTGCGATTGGTGGAGATGCTGCGCCCAAAACGAGCTTACTTCACGCACATTTCCCACGACCTTGCCCACGCCCATACGGAAGAAACCCTGCCTCCCCACGTGAGGCTTGCCTACGATGGTTTGCGCCTGGAATCCGGCTGGCAAGTCCCCTTGGATGAACCAGCGGCATGAGCACGGTCCAGACAGTGTTGGGGTTGGATGAGCTCGCGCGGTTGCCTCGGCAGCACCGCGCGATCGCCATTGGCAACTTCGACGGTGTGCATCGCGGCCATCAGCAACTGCTCACGGCCTTGGTAGAACCCGCGCTGGCACGACAGGCTGTACGCTGCGCCCTCACCTTCCATCCCCACCCATCCAGCGTGGTGGCTCCAGATCGAGTTCCAGTGCCGCTGGTGACGCTCGACGAACGCATCCGCCTGCTACATCAGAATGGTGCAGAGGAAGTGGTGGTGTTGCGTTTTGATGAGGCATTCAGCAGATTCTCCGCGGAGGAATTCGTAAGGCGGGTGCTGGTGGATGGGATGTCCGCGTGCCATGTGGCGGTGGGCGCCAATTTTCGTTTTGCTTTTCAACAACAAGGGAATCCGATGGTGCTGTCCTCGCTAGGCCAGCAGTTTGGCTTTGGCGTCACCAGCGTACCGCTGCTGGCGGAGCGCGGCCTGCCCCTCAGCAGTTCCCAGATTCGGAATCTGGTCCAGACTGGAGAGGTGACGCGGGCGGCCCGTCTGCTGGGACGGCCATATCTCATCGCGGGACCAGTGGTGAAAGGGCGTGGCGTGGGCAGCAAACAAACCGTTCCCACCTTGAATGTCGCGCCGCCATATAAGGTCCTTCCCGCCGATGGAGTCTATGTCACGCGCGTGCATCACACAGGGTCGGGAGCGGTTCTGCCTGGCATCACCAACATAGGCCTTCGCCCCACTTTTGACGACGGACATACTGAGCGAAGCATCGAGTCCTTCGTGCTTGGGCCTCTTGGTGAACCGCCGACGACCATCCGTCTGGAATTTCTTGCGCGGCTCCGCGAGGAACGCCGCTTCGAGAACCCAGAGGCACTGAAGGCCCAGATACTGAAGGATGTCAGCCGGGCGCAGTCCTTCCACCGGCGTGCCAGCTTGTGGAGTCCTTCCGCGCTACGAGCAGGCTGATCATCACACCCCGTTGCTCACTCTGCGGGACACGCAATCCCAAAACCCATGTATTCTGAAACGGACAAATCCCATGCCAGACCCGCTTTACCTTTCGATTTGGATTAGAGGGTTGGAAACACCCACCATGATGCAGCAGTTTGAAGCGCTGTTGAGCGTGTTTCCAATTTCCGCGCTGCGCACGGGCGTAGAGGTGTTAACCGTTCGCGCCATCAGTGATGCGGAGCCAGAACTGCTCGACGAAGCCTTTGAGGAACCGGTGACTGTGGCTGAGGCGATGCGACAAGCCCGGCAGTTCCTGCATGAGGACTGCGCCTACGAGGTAACCACCCATTGGGACCTCTGGCGCAGAGAGGGTAGTGACTGGCGCCTGCTGCCTCAGGAAGTGCGGGTTTCGTGTTTCGCTCCCGAGTATGAGAACGATGTCGGCGACCACATGCGCTTTGCCCTCGGCTGGGACGACCAGTTTCTGCCGGATCCTGCAGACCCATCGAGCATCACACCGGTAGCCTCCAACCTGCGAAGCGTGGCACGCCTTGCCGAGAGCCTGCAAGCATCCATGGCGGTGGAGCGGCGGATGCTGTGGTCGAGCGCGGAAGAGAGCTTCTTGTCACAATTGCAAGCCACCATATTCTCCGCAAGCAGTTAATCCACCACCGCCTTAGTCACAGGCTAGCCGGACATGGCAATCCCGTGAATCACAGTCCAACCAAAGGTCCCAAGACCACTTAAGCACATGACACCTGACGACTTGGCTGGTCTTTCGCTTCCTGGCGATGCGATGAGTGATATCGGGAATTTTGCAGTCTGGAGCGTGGTAGCCGGCGTGATTGCGGGCGTTGCGTTTCATGCGACGATCCGAGGTGTATCCCGACGCAATATTGTTGGAATGTTGCTGGCCTTCGGGCTCATGACGCTCGTGCTCGTAGCTCTCGTAACCGCGACAGGGATGACCGGGCGGATTGAGCGGCGTGCTTGGAACTACGCGATCCTCGGCTTCCCAATGGTGGTGGCCGGAATAGTGATGTTGGCGCTGGGTCGCATCTGGAAGTTGCCTGCGCGCCGGAAAAGGGCCGCCCGGCGCATCACTAAAGCTCCGGGTGAATAGCGATGCGTCTGGTCGAATCATGCCCCGGCACCGATAGCGGCATCGCTCCTATCTTCGTGGGTGATGAAGCGAATCAGGGTAGCGCTCCACAAACCGGTCCCCATTCGCCTCCCCGCCTACGGTTCCCGCCGCAACTTCGCCTTGCGGTATAGTTCCCAAGAAGGGATCACGGACATGGAATGCATCGGCACGGTGGAAAGCCTCTGGCGATATCCGGTGAAGAGCATGCGAGGCGAGGAAATCCACGAGGCGTTTGTTGGGTTCCCGGGCATCTTCGGCGATCGTGTGTATGCGTTTGAGAGTTCGGGAGCACCGAAAGGCTTTCCTTATCTCACTGCGCGGGAACTGGAATCGATGCTCCTCTTTCAGCCGCGATTCCTTGATGCCGCTGGCATGGCGAGGCCCGCAAATCTTGCCGAAGCGGAAGCGATGGCACCCGGAGTGACCCCTCGCTATCCGGAGGCAGAGGAACTCGCCCTCGAGGTGGAGACCCCCCAGGGTGAGCGGCTCGACATCCTCGACCCGAGACTGCTGGAGTCCTTGCGTGCTGGGGTGAGAGATAGCGATCTATTGAAGCTACAGCGGTCCCACCGGGCGATGACTGATTGCCGGCCGGTGTCGCTGTTCTCCATCCAAACCGCGAGGCAACTCGGCGAAGAGCTTGGCATCCACGTGGACAAACGCCGATTTCGTGCGAATATCTACCTGGATCTGAAGTCCGGCGATGGTTTTGACGAGGATGCGATGGTGGGCCGAACCGTTCGTATTGGGGACAAGACGACGATTGCGGTGCTTGACCGTGACCCGCGCTGCAAGATGATTACACTCGACCCGGACACTGGCGAGCCCAACCCCGACGTCATTAAGCAGCTTGCCCGGAATCACGAAACCAAGGCTGGGGTCTATGGCGCGGTTCTTGTTGAGGGGACGATTCGGAAAGGCGACGAGATTCTGGTGCTGAATTAGCTGTGGTTCAACGCCGCCTGGCGCGGATCGCCAAGGTCCCCTTTCAGTCCTCTAAATCCGACGATTCCGGTTCCACCGGCTCTACCATTTCGTCGGTGAAGGTGACGTACGGGAACACCTCAGGGATGTGAGAATCGTAATGCCCGTGCTGGCTCCATGTCCATCCGGCGCAGGGGTCGAGGGTCTCGCCGTACTCGTCGATCTTCTGGAAGCGCGAACAGTCGATTCGCCAGGTATCTCCTGGCTTCGGGGGCAGTGCGCGCCCGTCGGCCAGAGCTTCCAGGCTAGTCCAGGGAATCGCGATTTCCGCTGACCACCCGTGGTCTGTGTCATTACGCTGATTCAAGGTGCCGTCCACCTTCACGGCATGCAGCAAACCGGGGCAATCCCAGTCAAGGAAGCCCCAGCGCGATCCGCGCGGGTGCAGATGTCCGCCAACGCCTTCTAGCGACATGGTGCGCTGAGTGGCAGGGTTGAACTCCGGTCGGCCCCAGAAAGGGCCGCCCGGTTGATGGACGTCCTTCCAAATCCAGAACACTTCGTAGATCACATTGCAGGCGCTGATTTCGAACTCATAGTAGGCGTCCTGCGCGGCAATGAAGATCTCGAGGTCGTTCTCTTCATAGATCGCTGAATCTCGTTCAGTGAGGGTTCCCCAGACGTCGGTTTCCTCCGCCGTAAAGCCAAAATACAAATACTGGTCGTCCCACAGCAGGCGGACACGGGTGTCAAACCAGGCAGGTTTACCAGTCACCATATCCGCAAATCGTTCGGATACCGGCGCCGCACGCCAAACTGGCTTCGTGAGGTCGCCGTCAATCGTGATAGGCGCCGGGGTGCGCATGCAGGTGTACCGGGCGCACTCTACCGGAAAACGATTGGAAAAATCTTCTCGCTCCGGCATAGCCCTCGGCCGGGGCATCTCTTCCGCTTCTGCGACTTCCGCGTGGGTTGGATCCTCTGCAAGACGCGTAGCGGCAACGGGCTCCTCCGGGAGAGGGTCACGATCGGAGGCGGGCACGGTACCGGGATTGGTGTGGTCTTCATCCGACCTAGTCGAGTGCTTACCCACCCGGATTGGTTCTGGAAGCTGCTCCTCCGCGTCGCGTGTCGCGGACGACAGTGGCGAACGCCGACGGCGCATCACTTCGTTCAGCAGTTCGTAAGGACAGCGACCTATCCTGCGCGCCACCAGTGCACGTGGAATGTCTAGCGAAACGTCGGGGTCCAGCGCCAGCGTACTCACCAGACCCATGCGCGCGGACTCGAAACTGCTGCGCTCCACCTTGATGGAGAGCGGTCCCGCACTCTCCGCCGGAATCAGAGGGAGGATAGAGACGCCGGGGTCTGCAGCAAGGCTGGGATGCAACACCACTGCCGGTCGCAGCCCGGTGATCACGCCCGCGCCCTCTGGAACCCGCACCAATACGACTTCTCCCCGCCTAAAGGTGGTCATAGACCTCCATCAACGGCGAATGCCAGCCAGGTACGCGACTCGCAATGAGGTCCTCGGCATAAAGAATTTCAGAGGGGGTCAGCTTCACCGGCTCCTCAATCGCTGCGACAGGCTCCTTCAAACACTGCCGCAACACCGCGATCCCACAACTCACGGCGTTGTGCAGGCGGATGATGCCCTGAAAGCGGTGCCGGAAAGGACGCATGATGGGGCGCAGCTTTCGCTCAAATGGAATCGCCTGTTCAATTCTTACCAATTGCGATTCCAGGGCGACAACTGCTCAACCACTCCTTGGCCTCTGCCGGGCTGAGGGTCGCCATACGCTCTGGGGTGGTAGCCGCGTAGAGTCGGTCAAGCTCTACGTCCAAACCGGGCACGCGGGCAGCGCTACGCATGATCGCCAGCTTTCGCCACCGCGAACTTGCCATCCCGCGCACCAATCGATCGAGTGATGCGAATTCGTCACGAAACATTGTTTGTTCTGCTATCTATTCAGGATATCCGAAAGAAATGCTCTGCTCTTCAAGGTAAGCCCCTCGGCGCATCAATTTGTGCATTCTTGGCTGAAAACCAGTTCTAGCCAGTACCGGAGCTTGCGAGTACCGGAGGTGAATTACCCTGGAAAAATTTCATAGTCTTCAGCCGACTTTGGTCTCGTGAGTCCTGACAAGATACTAGTAATCAAACGCTTAGCGCCTCCGCCTAAAATGGCATCCCAATTGCAAACTATTTTTGTGTAAGCCGACATAGTCCCTTGGTTCTCCTGCCGGAAATGGGGCAGAGATCGGCCGGAAGGCGAATATCATGACACAGAATTTCTTCACCCCAACTGGTTTTGCCCACAACACTGGATTGCTAGCGCTTGTTTTCGTCGCACTGGTGCTGATTGCGACAAGCTGCGGCGGAGGCGCGACCGCACCAACTGCCGAAGATTCGACACAAACTGAGGATGCCACGAAGGCGGCCGATACGGAGGCTCCAGCGGGACCCATGGCCCGTCTTGCCAATTCGCTTGGCGTTGGCGGCAATAGTGCCCGTCCCTCGTCGGGCATGCCAGCGGCTCCTCCGCAACCCGTGGTCTTTCAAGTCCCCAGCGGCACGCCCATCCGCGTGCGGACCACCAGCACGCTTTCCACCAATAGCGCGCAATCCGGGCAGGAATTTATTGCGAGTTTGACTGAGCCGCTGGTGGTGGATGGCGAAGTACTGGCCCCGCGCGGAGCCGACGTTGTGGGCCGCGTGGTGAATGCAGACCCCGGTGGGCGCGTGAAGGGTGTCGCCTCAATGACTCTGGCGCTTTCCCGCTTGCGCCTGGCGAACGGCCAGGAAGTGAATGTGGAAACCTCCCGCATCGTCCGCAATGCGCGGACGACGAAGAAGCAGGACGCCACGAAAATCGGGATCGGCTCAGGTGCGGGAGCGGTAATCGGCGCCATTGCCGGGGGCGGTAAGGGTGCCGCCATCGGTGCGGCAGCCGGTGGAGGGGCCGGCACGGGTGTCGTTCTAGCCACGAGGGGCGAGCCCGCCGTGGTGTCAGCGGAAAGCCTGCTCACCTTCACCACGCGGGCTCCGGTTGAAGTGCGCTTCTAGGCTCGGCTGCCCCCTCCGGCTTCTGGCTGTGATATTCATGGGGGCGCATGTCAACAAGACTCTTCCCATGGATGGCGGCCCTCGCATTGGGGGCCGTCTGCCTGTTTGCGCAGGAACACTTCGTAACGGTGTCCGCTGGCGAAATGCCTGGTCGCCCGGACCTTGTCTTTGATTCCTTCGAGATCGCCGATACCCCCGTAACCAATGCGGATTACCATGCGTTCGTGCAGGAGACCGGCCACCGGGCACCGTCCCACTGGGAAAGCGGACGACCGCCGGCAGGCTTCGATAATCACCCGGTAATCTACGTGAATCGCTACGATGCGGAAAAGTACCTTGCGTGGCGATCACGCAAGGAGTCGAGGCTCTACCGGCTTCCCACTTCGGCCGAGTTTGAGTATGCGGCGCGAGGCGGGCAGCCCGGCGCGCTTTATCCCTGGGGCAACGACGATCCCATTGGTAAGGCTAACTTCGACGCCGCTGGAGATCGACAGTTCCCTCACTGGCGCCTGCACCTGAAGCCCGTGCGCAGCTATGCACCGAACGCACGGAAGCTCTACGACATGGCCGGCAATGTGTGGCAGATGGTAAACAATCAGCCAGATCCTGCACAGCAGCGTTGGATCTATCGCCTGGAACATCCCAAGCAGAAAGAGAGTAGCGTTGCCGGTGGAAGCTGGGCGCGCAGCATGGGGTACCTGCGCGTGACGTTGCGCGGTGGCGCGGGCGGCGCGGGGATTACCCATCCTGACCTGGGCTTTCGGATCGTGCGCGAGGTGCCCGGCTCCACCCACTCCCAACGGAACCCCCGGCGGCTGGCCGCGTTGCGCAAAGGAGCTGAGGAAGTGGCCATCTCCTGGCAGCTCTTGCCTGCGGACGACGAGGCAACGGCATTCCATGTTTACCGCTCCCCCAGGCGCGACGCGTCTGGCAAACGCCTCACGTCCGCCCCCGTAAAACAGACCACATTTTGGCGCGACACCGCTGCGCCACAAGGATTTGCGTACTATCGCGTTCGTCCGGTTGGATCTGATGGAAGGGAAGGCGCACCGTCCGAGTGGGTCACTGCTTCGCCAGCACCCTCTGCCGGCAATGTGGCGGCCAGCATCGCACCCAGCCCCAAGCTGGGCAATTGTTCGCCAGTATTTGGTGACCTTACCGGTGATGGTTTGCTTGACGTCGTGTTTCGCTGCGACAACGGCATTAAGGAAAACACGCGGGACCCTGGCCACTGGGTGGAATTGGAGGCCTTCACCTCGTACGGCAAGCAGCTCTGGCGCAAGAGGCTTGTCGACTACGACCACTGCTATGGAAACGCGAACAACTCCCCGTTCCTGGTGGCTGACCTCGACGGGGATGGCCGCGCCGAGGTGGCAGCGCGCATGCAGTTGGGTGATGACGTGTTTCTTGCCATTCTGAACGGCGTAAATGGGAACCTGTTGCGCAAGACGCCGTGGCCCGCCATGGCGACGGACGTGGCGGGTACTTCTACACGGATTCACATGGCCGTAGCCTACCTGGACGGCGTGCATCCGGCGCTGGTCACCCAAACTGGCCTCTACGAGAACGAGCGCTTCCACGCCTTTGACAAGGATCTGGAAATGCTCTGGCACTTCGATTCCTTCGGACCCACCTCGGGCTCGGGTTCGCATCACGTGGACATTGCTGACCTTGATGGCGACGGCAAGGATGAAGTGCTGGATGGAACCACCGCCCTGAATGGAGATGGTACCGTGCGCTGGTCGCTTTACCGGCTCCATCCGGACATCGTCGCCGTCAAGCGCATCCTTCCCGCACAGCCGGGTGACCGCACCCGGCAGATCTATTTCGCGGTGGAAAGCAACACTCACGCAGGCGCTTATCTGGTGGACGCCAGCACCGGCAAGCTCATCTGGAAGCACAACCGGGAAACCGATCCCACCTGGAGCCACGCTCACGTGGGCTGGGCCGCTGACATCCTGGCTACCTCGCCGGGTATGGAGATGATGACCAACAAAGACGGGCACGAAGCACAGCAGACCGTGCTGATCTCGGCAGTTGGTGAGGTGCTGATGGAGGGCTTTCCGTCGCGTTTCCGTCCCGTGAACTGGATGGGCAGTGACGTTCGTGAGCTGATTGCGCCTGACTCTACCGCAGTCCACCGCTTTGAAGCAATGCGATTGCAGCCCATTGCCGGAGCGGCTCCAAGTGCCACGCCCTGCCGTTTCGTGATGAGCGCTGACCTCTTGGGAGACTACCGCGACGAGGTGGTCTGCGCTACGCGCAATGACGACGGCAGCGAGGTTTTTCACATCCTCACCAATGGCGCCATGCCGGAAGGAAGGCAGTTGACGCGCACTGCGAGCCGCGAGTACCGTCTTTGGCTTGCGCGCAACATTGGAGCCGGTTACGCAAGCTACTTTGAATGGCAGGAAGGGCACTGAGGCGCGGTGTACTGAGGCGCGGGGCGATCAAATACCCTGACGGATACTGCGCCCGCTGAGGTGTGTCCGCTGGCTGCGCAGGGCGAAGCTCTGGCCATCAATGGCTCGGGAGACGGCCAGGATGCCGTCGAGATGGTCAAGTTCATGCTGCACCAGTTCGGCGACATCGTCTTCTGCGTTCAAGGTGTGTTCTTTGGCATCAAGGTCAGTGTAGACAACGCTACATCGGCGGTGGCGGAGCACGTACACCAGCAAATCAGGAAAGCTCATACAGTCGTCCCAGATGGCGAAGGTCTCCGCACTGCGATCGACGATGCGGGGGTTTACGAGATTCACTCGTCCGATACCCAGATCCAGCACAACCAGCCGCTTCAGCACGCCAATCTGCGGAGCGGCAATTCCCCGCCCCACACCATGACGGGCGCGAAAGTCGAGCAAGGTGGCGTACAGGTCGTCCGCTACGGTGCGCAACCCAGGCAGTTCTTCGGCTGTGACATCCTCGCACGCCAAGTGCAACTGCGGATTACCCAGCAGCAGGATCTCACGCACGGCCATGGGACATCCCTTCCTCTGAAGGCTTCGCGGGCTGGTCAAGGAACCAGTGCACTTCCAGGTTGTGCCGCACAAGCTGCGCGGGATATTGCTTGGGATTGTACGGTTGGACGAGCACTTTTTCGAGCGGTGCCGCCTTGCCCGCGCCGGCGATCAGCAACACCGTGCAGCGCGCTGCCTGTAGCACCGCGGGCAACAGGGTAACGCGCCATGCGTCCAGCTTCTCCACGTAGAGCGCCGCGGCAATGCCGTCGAGATCGTCAATGGCAGCCTCGCCAGGAAAGAGACTGGCGATGTGCGCATCGTCGCCCATGCCCAGGTGAACGATGTCGAATGCGGGAATCTCTTCATCCTCGGCATCAAGGCCAAAAGCTTCGGCGATCTCTGCTTCGTACGCCGCCGCAGCATCTTCAGGGTCATCCTCGCCTCGGACACGATGGACATTCGCCACCGGGACTGGCGGCAAGGCAAGGAAGAGCGACTGGGCCAGCCGGAAATTGCTGGCCTCGTGGGTGGGCGGCACCATGCGCTCATCCACAAAGAACACGTGAACACGGGTCCAGTCCACTTCCCCCTCGGCGAGGCGAGGGAATAGCTTGGCCGGGGTACTGCCGCCTGAGAGCGCGATCATCGCCCGGCCACGCTCAGCGATAGCTTCGCGAATGCGGTCCAACATCAACGTGGCGCAGTCGGCGGCGGCCTGCTCCGTGTCGGCCGCAACGTGGAAATAGCTATTCGTGAGCAAAGTAGTGAGGCTCCTCAAACAAGCGGATGGTTTCCGGCAGGAACTGCTCAAAAGTACGCCGCCGGTACTCCACTACCATTTCATCCGAAAGCAGCTCCGTATCGCCAGGGGTTTCGCCCACGCAGATAGTCTGGCGTCCTGGATCGTTGCCATTCGCGGCCACCACCCCGAAACGCAATGTGTGCGACGGGCTGTAAAACTCCACGGCAGCCACCGGCTCGTAGGGAGCGCCATCCTCCGTGAAACCGGCTTCCACAACCTGCTCACCGCAACGCCACGCGGAATCCTGTCGCGCAAACCCAAGGGAGTTCAGCACCCAGCTAAGCAGGTAGGCCGCCTCGGGGGAAGGTCTGCCCGGGCGTGTGCTAACGCTGAGTCTCGTGAACTCCTTCAGGAAGGGGCGAT